>CAZKDZ010000149.1:0-45962 GCA_964551635.1 uncultured bacterium
CTTACCAGATCGTGTAACTGCTCCCGTTCCTCGGGACTCAGACGAACAACGTATTTCTTCGGCATCTCGATGGCTCCTTCCTCTTCAGGGGAGACATCGAACTATAAGCACGCGCTGCTTTAGAAGTCAATAGGTACTAGGTACTTGTGCTTCGATTTGTCGAAAGGCCGAATCTAACTTCGAAAGCGTTTCTACGTAAATTCCCATATCAACATCCTATAGACGCTCAAAATGAACAATGTACGCATAATACCACGTCTTGGTCATGTTCAGTAGTGCCATTCGGGTCATCCGATCCGTGGCACGCCGAGGTTCGCACAGATCTCGCGGACAAGAATGTTGTCTACTTCTACGTGACGCGGGATCGCCGTTTGCCGGTCACCGCGGGCGTTTTGCCAGATCGAATGCCTTCTACCTTCACGCAACAACCTGCAGCCTTCCCGCCTCAAACGCCTGAGAAGAGTTGTGCGCTTCATGTAACGGAGATCTTTGCCGTTTCATAACCGTCTACAAATACCGATTGCGCCGCCTCACGCCTGATCTCCAACATCTCTGTAAGGGTGATAGCGAGCGTGTCCATCAACTCTTCGCGAGTGCCTTCCTGGCAGGTGACGCCGGGCACTTCCTGGATCCAGCCAATCCACCACTTGCCGCTGTGCTTCACAATGGCCGTGTATTCCATATTCGATCCTCCATCGGATCTCCCACGTGTTTCATTGGGCCTGCTTGTTCTTTCCGCCTTCAGATTCTGTTTTCGGCTACGACGGGTGTCTGAAATCGCTCGATCATTTCGTTGAACGCCGCTTCCACTTTGGATTCAAAGTCCGCCTGCATTTCATATACATCGGTGAACTCGGCGAAAGCCCAGCGCCCATAGTTCCCATGGTTGTTCACTCCCGGCACCCAGTACGTGTCCATGGTATCTTTCTTTGCCTTCGCGTCTTCCCCCTTGTACCCTTTTATTTCCACGATGAGATTCAGGAGATCGTCCTCCCCCCGGCCATCGTCAACGAGAACGATAAAGTCAGGGATATATGTCCGCATCGTAGAACCGTAGCGGTATGGCGCCTCCAACCCGAGATTGTGGTTCTTGACATACGCTCTAACCCTCGGATGGGATTCAGCCACCCGGCAGAACTCGGCCTCCCAATCGCTGTCGAGCACCACCCAGTTGACGTGACATCGACTCGAGTCCGTTTGGTAACGGCTGGTTTTGGTCGTATTGAAACTCACCTGCGCCGTTGAGCCTACCGGGTTGTATGGATCGAGAACGGCCTTGACCGGACGGCCGCCGATTTCCGCGCGCGTAATGGCGGCGGTGATGCGATCACAGGCCATATCCGCAAGTTCCTGGTACATCAATTGGGCAGGATAGGTGCCACCCTTGCAAATGAGGCAACCGTCCAGCCACTGTCTTGTTATGCTCTTTAGTTGCCCGAACAAATGGAGCTTCGGTTCCTCGCCCGGATCCCGCCACCTGGTATACAACAGCCTCTGGGTAAGGTGGAACAGCAGCGTCGAATGCCGAATGTCATTTGTGTGGACGAGGTTGAGGTCCACGCCTTCTCCGATTATCCCCTGATTGACGGTAATCGACGGCCCGATCACGTCGGGCGTCAATTCCAAAACGGAATCGTCGGTGAACTCGGGAGTAAGCTTCTCGTCCGGCAATTCAATCCGATATCCCGCCACCCGCGGAAAACGAATCTCAAGCGCATCCCTTTCGGGCCGCATTGCACGAACATGGACGGTCTCCCGTGGAGGAGTTGGTGGTGCGAGTACGGGCTTGGCCGTAAAGTCAAACGGTATGCCCACAGCACGTCCGCGTATTCAACGTCGAACAGCCCTTCGTCGTTGAGTTCATAGGACTGCCGGCGTAGCGCACGGCCGACGACCTGCTCACAAAGCAACTGGGTTCCGAAAGCCCGAACACCCAAAACGTGGCTGACGTTGTTAGCATCCCATCCCTCCGTGAGCATCGAAACCGAAACGACGCAACGAATCGAATCGCCCAATCTGTCGGGCTTGCCCACCGTATTCATGACCTCACGAAGCAATTCCTGGTCGCTGATCTTTTCGGCTTGTTCGCGGTCCCCCGTACGTTGAATCTTTTCACGTCGAAAGCGGTCGATCTCATCGGCAGCCATCTTTCGGAAGTTCGTATCCAGCGCATCGCCGGACTCCAACTGCTCGCTGTCGATTAAGAGCGTGCGAGGCCTTGGGTGCCGTTCCCCATGTTCATTGAAATTGCGAAACAACGCCAGTCGTCCGTTCTCGAATGTCTCTGAATCATCTTCGCTCTTACGATAAAAACCGGAGATGTAGTCGTAGACCAGCTTGGAGGTCGAGGTGTTGTTGCAGACCACGATAAAACACGGAGGCACGCCGATTCCGGCTTTCTCCATCAGCTCGAATGTCTTCTGATAATGCCCATATAGCGCTTCAAGCGCTGTCTGCAGTTCCACGGGAAGACTGAGAGGATCGAGCGTCGTGGCCTTGCCTCTTCCTTTCTTCGGCATATCAGTTCGGATGTGTTCCCAGAGGTTGCGGAATTTTGGCATTTCTCCACCGGGTATGTTGTCGGCAACCGGCACCCGTGGCAACTTGACGATGCCGCATTCGATGGCGTCCATCAGGGAGAAATCGCACATCGTCCACGGAAACAGCGTCCCTTCTGCATATCCCGACCCACGCAGGAAAAACGGCGTTGCGGAGAGATCCAGGACGCGGCTGATACCAAGTTTTTCTTCAGCCGTTTCCAGGCCCGATATCCACAGACGGGCAGCTTCCGTGTTTTTGTCCGCTTCCTTCTTTTCGTCTCCCTTTAATTTCTCTTCCTCGCCTTCTCCGGGCTTCTCACGATAGCAGTGATGGGCTTCGTCATTGAGGACAAGGATGTGCTTGATGCCCATAAGTTCGGGCATGACACGCTGGAGCATCTGGCCTTCGGTTTCCAACGTCGAAAGCGTCTCGCCGCGGCCCTGAAGCAAGGAACGGCCGCCTTTGGAGAGCTCCACTCGTTCGCGCAGTTTGAAGGCGTGGTAGTTCGTGATGACGATCCTGGCCTTCTCCAGGTCGGGCAGCATGTCATTGGGAACGAGTTCACGGCTCTGGTAATAACTGTCCGGGTCATTTGGCTGAAGGACGCGGAGGCGGTCCTTGATGGTGATGCCAGGCGTTACGACAAGGAAGCCGCGAGTAAATCTTCTGCTCTGCGGGCGGCGTACCGCATTGATCGTCTGCCACGCGATCAACATCGCCATGACAGTGGTCTTGCCTGCCCCGGTTGCCAACTTGAGCGCCAACCGGCTTAACCCGGAATTGGCCTCCTCGTTGGCACTCACGAGATGGTCGAGAAATCGCCTGCCGGTCGCGCCGCCCTGCGGGGCAACCTCTGTCAGCCAGATGACCGTCTCCACCGCTTCGACCTGGCAGAAGAACGGCCGAATGTCACTGAATCGATGGCGCCGCCAGTGCTCGAGCAGACGGGCGGTTTCGGGAGACACCTGCCATTGATTGGGGTTCGGCAGCTTCCGCCACCGGTCAACCTGGTTACGTACGCCATTGATGATTTCCGTCAGATCGTATTTCTGACCATCCGTCCCGAGTTTCCTGGCCGCCTCGTCGAAGACCATTGCCGTCTGATCTGATGAAGATCCCTTACGTTTCTTCGGCAGCGGAATGGGCGAAACGAACTCCGCCCGCCTGCGGCTTTCCACGATTACCTGGGTAGGCTGGCCCGCCTCATCCAGTTCCCAGTGCCTGCTCGGATAATCGTACGGCGAGTTTAATATGGGACGTTCGAAGAATTGATCGCTCAAATCAGCACACTCCTATTCGATGGTATTCATCACGGTGAGGCATGTTAGATGACTTTTCATGCAACCCATTTATTCACATCCCGCCCAGATCAAACGTCACCCTGACGAACCCACCTTTGTCGTCTTGCATCGAATCGGGCTCCGTTCCATACTCCCGATGCCAGTCGCTGCAAAAACGCTGAACTGAATCCTCACTCGCAGTTGGCGGTGTTGAAGTACATTTCGTCCTTCTACCTATCCTCATTGGGGCTTTCCGGCCTCGTCCGGTGAAGTCACGCGACGGGCAGGATAACGCACGTAGTTCAGGCCCGATTTGGCCTGCTGCTCCCGGACTCTCCGGGATATTTCTTTGATGTCATAGCCACACTCAGCGGCAAGCTTGTCACGTATTGCCCGAACTTCGGCGACGATAGGGTCATCTCTCATCTTCGATATCCTCACACCCGAAACACCTTCATCATCTCGTGCCCAGGGTGGTTGATCACCCTTACTGCCATGCGGCCGGATGTTGGTTTCGCGAATCGTCGCGAGGTGTCGTTATGAAGGGTTTCCAAGGCTTCCTGATTGATTTCGGCACTTGGCTGAAGAGGCCGTGTTCCTCCTCCAGCGAAAAATACTCGGAGATTCGATAGGCCGCCTCTGCCAGTCGATTGGTTTCTCCCCCAGACGTCCAACTCACACTAACTCTTCAACGTGCTCATAATTCGCTGACATCCTGCCATTACGGGTCACCGGCCACCGACCACTGGTCACTGTAGTATCCTGTTCGCCAAAGACGACAAAGAGATCGCCCTTGCCGACGCCTTTGTATTCATTGACCCTGTTGTGGGAGGCGTTCGAGCAGCCTGAGCCAGCGTCGAAAGTGCGGGCAAGCGGACCAGATCGCGTCGAGGCCAATCTCACTTGCCGCGAATAAACCCATCAATGGCTTCTGATACCCAGGTACGAGCGCTTCGATACGGCTCGAAGGTGCTGTGTCTGGCGAGTCGTCGATTTCTTCCGGACTCGCGAATTGGTGTTTGATTTCCTCAAATTCCGATGTCAGATCAGGGAACCCAATCCCACGAGCGAATCTGTCACAATCGCTGAATAGCATCGCTTCGAACTCGTGCATCGCAACATAAGGGATAAAGCACCTCCGATCAAAATTCGGGCCCATTTCGCCGGCAATGTCTTCTAACAGCGCATCTTCAACTGTCTTCCCTTTCTCCGACGAAGATCCCTGACGTGTAGCTTGCAGGCGACCCGGCCACGCCTTTGGACCGTTCTGAGGCATTGCGTAGTAGTCCACCATTGTAGTCGCAAGACTTCCCGGATCTTCCTTCAAGTGTCTTACTATGTCTCTACGTACACTGTTCCAAGACCGTATTCCACCACGGCGGTGCCGCTGACGGGCGTTCCCAATTAAGCGGGCGCTGATTCCTGTATACCCGAAATTGTACAGATACGGTGCCAACAGTTCATTGACGAATTGCTCCTCTGACTGACCCTCAACATGGACAAGCAACCGACTCATTCCAATGATCCATTTCCGTTAGCCTCCACCGCAGGACGGCCACCGATTTCGTTCTTTTCCCAAAGCTGACCAAGGCTGTATTCTTCCAACCAGGCAGCCAGATTTCTGCTGTCCAGTCTCTCAAGAGTTGTCGCGCGGTTCACACGATCAGCGACGATCACGTCGATTGGTTCGAAATGGTCCAACAGGACGGGGGACTGTGTTGCAACTATGATTTGGGATTCCACGGATGCCTGCTTTAGCAAGGAAGCTAACAATGTAATCGCATAAGGATGTAGTCCGAGTTCCGGCTCATCCAGAAGAACGACGGACGGCCGTAGCGAAGTCGGTTGAAGCAGAAGAGTACACAGTGCGATGAATCTGAGCGTTCCGTCGGAAAGAGACGACGTGTCGAAGAAGGCGTCCGATCCCGCGTGCCGCCATTCAAGACGGATCTTGTCTGTATTAAGCGCCGTAGGTTTGAGTTCGAAATCCTCAAAAAATGGAGCTGCGAGTTTTATTGTACGCTGAATCAGGTTGTACGATTCATCGTGTTTTTCTTTCAGGAAAAACAGAAACGCGGGAAGGTTTGAGCCATCCGGACGAAGAAATCGGTTGTCGTTGAGATTGGCAGTCTTTTTCATTGGCGACATGGAGCCCGTGTCGTGAAAGTGGTAAGTCTGCCAACCCTCGATATGTCGGCGTATATGGTCTGGTGGTAAGAGATAGTCCTGTGATTCGTCCCAAGTGGTTCTTCCTTTGCTACTGTTATCCAGATCGGAAGGATGGTAGGCTATATTATTCACAAAAAGACCGTCGGAATCGTCTCTAGACAATTCGATTGCAAATCCAGCCGTGTTTCTGTCAAATGAGACTTGCATTTCCAGCTTCGAAGTTACCTTTGATCCGAAATGCAGGATCTGATCGGCTCCACCTGCTTGTCCCACGTAGCGTTGCAAGTGTCCCCGAACGACGGTGCGTAGAAACGAAATCGCATCAATGAAATTCGACTTTCCCGATCCGTTGGCTCCAATGAGCACGTTGAGGGGCTGCAAGCTTTGCATGGCAAACGCGATGCTTTTGAAGCCTTCGATGATGACCCCATCCAGTCTGGCCATAGTTCCACTCCTCGCACCCGAAACACCTTGATCACCTCGTCTCCGAGGTGTCGGAACCATTCGTAAGCTGTTATTGCGTTTCCTGAGAAAATCCGATATCGATCAAGAGTAGAAATGACACAAAAAAACGCCACGTGTCAAGCCATTCCCATATACGAACGAAGGGGCCAGGCGAGACATAACAATTCAGTTTGCCCGTTCGAACACCGTTTAATGGGAAACTCGCCCCAAGTGCAGGCGTCTAATGTACGGTTGAAGTGTTTTCCCTGGAGGTCTGTCAATGTGGGCAGGGAGATTTCTTTCAAATATAGGCATAGACGGCCAAGCCGTGCACATCTTTCCACCGGAGAGCCTCGATAAATGACGTACTCTGCAACAGGACGATCAAACCCGACAGGGTTTCGGACCCCACTCATAAATTGGCATTCCGCATTCGTTGCCGCGATTCTGATCACCGCGCACCCCGGATGCGGAGCGGAATCGTCGGTTGACGAGGCGGGGAATGAAAGTGAAGCCCCATCGACCGAAGTGCTGCGGTCCGAAAAGGCGCGAAAGACCTCTCTGTCCGCATCGGATGTGAAACTGGACGATCTCGTGCAGGGAAACAGCGCGTTTGCGTTCGACCTCTACAGTACGTTGCGCAGCAAGGACGGAAACCTGTTCTATTCGCCGCACAGCATATCCGTGGCGCTGGCGATGACGTACGCCGGCGCGAGGGGTGAGACGGCCCATCAGATGGAAGAGGTCCTTCGGTTCCAACTTCCCGCGGATCAGCTGCACCCCGCATTCAATGTCCTCGACCTCGCGCTCTCATCCCGCGGCGAGAACGGCGGCGGCCAGGATGGCGGCGATTTCCGGCTGAACATCGCCAATGCCGTCTGGGGCCAGAAGGGGTACGCGTTCCTGCCGCACTTCCTCGACACGCTGGCCGAGAACTACGGCGCCGGCATGCGGGCGGTGGATTTCGTGGAAAATCCGGAGGCGTCGCGTACGGCCATCAACGACTGGGTGGCGGAAAGGACCGAGGAAACAATCCAGGACCTGATCCCGCAGGGCGTCATCGACCAAATGACGCGGCTCGTACTGACGAATGCCATTTATTTCAACGCCGCCTGGCGCTACCCTTTCGACGAAGACCGGACCACGAGTGATCCGTTTCACCTTCTGAGCGGGGATCGCGTCAACGTGCCCATGATGCACCGGACGGAGACCTTCAACCACGCAGTGCACGAGACAACCCAGGCCCAGGCAGTGGAATTGCTTTACGCCGGCGAGGAGGCGTCGATGATCATCCTCCTCCCGGCCAGTGGCGAATTCGATCAGTTCGAAGACGCGTTGAGCCCGGACCTCATCGGTGAGATTTCGAAGCTGCTGAGACCCACCCGCCTCAGGCTCTCCGTTCCGTCCTTCGAGATCGAGTCCGAATTCAGGCTGGCAGACACGCTGGCTGGAATGGGGATGCCGGACGCTTTCGACTCCGAGTCGGCCGACTTTTCAGGAATGGCCGAAACGAGGGAACTTTACCTCTCGGCGGTCGTTCACAAGGCGTTTGTCAAGGTGGACGAACGGGGCACCGAGGCAGGCGCTGCCACGGGCGGCACGATCGGTGTCACCTCGTTGCCGCCGGCCTTCACGGCTGACCGGCCGTTCATCTTCCTTATAAAGGATAACGCCACGGACGCCGTCCTGTTTGTCGGGCGCGTCATGGATCCGAGGCAATAAACCCGTACCGAACCCCGCACCGGGATCCGGCGGGCCCGTCGCAGCGAAGCCGCACACCAGATAGCGTGCGGCTTTTTTTTTCCGGGTTCGCGGTTCAGATTTGCAGGGGATGTTCAGGCAGGATCGGACTCGCGCTGGTAGAGCTGAAGGAGGACGTCGTTCGGCCCATTGAAAAAGCTCAGTCGGATGTCCGTTCCTTCCGCATCGAACGGCTCGACGGCAATGTCCACGCCGGCCCGCTTGAGAACGCTTGCGCTTTCGTCGACATTGCCAACCTTGAACGAAATGTGATGGAAGCCCACGTCAGCCTGCATGGTCTTCTGCGGCATCAATTCCAGAATCATGTCGCCTGCCTTGAGAAAGACGAAATCCTCGTCCTCCTCATTCGGAAATCGCTCCACAACTTTCAGACCCAGCGTTCCCGTATAGAAACGCACGGACCCTTCAACGTCGTCGGTCACGAGGGCGATCTTGTGAATGTTATTGATCATCTTATCCTCCTGTGGTTGCGAGACAAAGGATTGCATTCACATTGCGGTATCTGAATGCCCAATCACCGGCCGCCCAAACTCAATACAACAGTTCGCGCAGCTCCGGGGGGAGCGATCCCCGCATTGCCGGGTGGCCGGGCGTCAGATCGAGTAGATCGACGCCGTATGTCTCTTCGAAAGCTGAGTGGATCCGTTTTTCGTGGTCGGTCACACCCGCGATGGGCAGGTCCACCCATATCCCGTCCTTGCCGGCAGATTCGCGGACACCCATCAGTATTTCGATATCTCTTCTCGCATTGTGCGCGCCATATTCCAGAGCCGCTCCGTGAACCACGGCATCGTGCAGGCTGCACCAGGCCTCGGCGATGGCGATACTGTCTTCATCGGGAAGCCCATAACCCTTGAGTGGACTTTCCCAGACAACCGCCGGCTGCGTGTCCACGCTGGATCGATGTAGAATGCGTTTCCGATCGTCGCCCGATGATCCACTGACAATCGCCAGTTCCCGTTGCCCGCTCTTCAGGTGCAGTTCCATTCCCCGTATGGACCCTTCAGACCCGAGTACCTCCCAGTAGTTCTTACGCCGCGTGTTGTTTTCATACGTCCCGCCGATTGCGTCCGACCAGCGTATGACACCCCGTTCTCTCACTTCGGAAGAGTCCGGAAAGGAACCTGAAACAGCTCGGGGATCCGATCCGAGAATCGACCGGATCGCGCTGATGCCGTGATATGAGCCGGACGTATAGGAAACGTAGAATTCCCGCACGTCTCCGATGAGTCCCTCCCTTACGATTTTCTGTTTCAACCTTTCGCGAGGCCATCTGCGGGCGTTCTCGGAGACTTCCAGAAAAACGCCGTTATCCTCCGCAGCCCGGATCATCATGTCGGCACAGGGCAGCGTGTGGGCGATCGGTGTCTCGGAGAGGATATGGACTTTGCTTTCCGCGAGCATCCGTGCGATCGGGTGATGAATCTCCGGCTGGGCCGTAATCAAGGCGACGTCGGGCGTCTCCGAATCCAGCATCGACTCAAGGTCCGTATACGCCGCGGCACCCGTCTGATCGGCGACCGCCAGCGCCCTTTCCGTGTCGATATCGCAGACGCCTGCCAGTCTGTACCTGTCTGTGAGGACCGACAATACCGAGAGATGCACCCTCGATCGGCCGCCGAGACCAACGACCGCTGCATTCAGGATCGCCACCTGAGCCCCTCTTACCCAACGTGCCTAACTTACATGGATGGGCAGGATAAGCAGGACGAAGTCTCCGACCGCATCCCCCTGTACGGCGGAAACCATGCCCTGCAAGAGAAAAAGGCACTCGAAGAGCGCCTTGAGTAAAGTTGTGAAACCCGGCAGCCGGCAGATCAACGGTCCGTCGCACCGGCTTCTCTCAGAAACTCGGCGACCTCGGTCTTGTCACGGTACTCCGCCAGCCATACCGCGGTCTTCCCGTTTCCGGTGACGGCGTTTACGTTGGCGCCCTCGTCCAGCAGCCGGCTCGCCACCTCCTTGTGACCCCCGTAGGCTGCGTAGATCAGCGGCGTCCAACCGGACCGCGCGACGGCGTTGACGTCTGCCCCCGCAGCCAGCAGGACGTGCACCACGCCCGTCAATCCCGCGTCGGAAGCGAACATCAGCGGAGTCCGATCGTTCAGGTCTCTGGCGTCCACGACAGCGCCCGCCTCCAGCAGGATCTCGGTGATCGTCGAATCCTTTTTGATCGCCGCCTCCATCAACGCGGTCCTGCTATAGAGGTCGTCGTTGACTTCCGCCCCGGCATCCAGGAGTAGCTGCAGGACTTCAGGTACGCCCTTTTTCGCGGCTTCGATCAGCGGAGTCGAACCTGCCTTGCCTTCTTCGTTCGCGTCCGCGCCTTCGTCCAGCAGCGTCTTTACACCCTCTTCATCCCCCTTTTTGACCATGGCGATGAGATCCGTGTCCTCCGAAGGTTTACACCCCGTGAAGATGGCCAGCAGTAACGCTATCACACCGATTCGACTCATCGCACCTTCATTCCTTAAACGCGTGCCCCGGTCCCGAACCCCTTCGCGAAGTCCGCATTGCGGCCTATTCGCCCGACCTGGAGAAGACCAGCGTCAATGTCTGTGTCTGTCCGCCTGCCTGCACCGAAATCAGTACGGTGATCGAACTTCCCCCGCCCGCCACCTGACCTGACTGGGCGCCGCCACCGCCGTCGGGGGTGAGACTCAAACTGGCGCCGGACCTTGCGTATCCCCCGGTCTGTGAGACCCGGATAACGTCCTCCGAGCCAGCTGTAACGTAGGAAGCCACAATCGAATACCGGTTCTCCGTTAACGTCATGATCCCGGAAGCATTCGGCGGCGATATCGCGGAACCACCCGACGGGGTCAGCCTCAAGAGATCGTAAGACCCGGCCAGCGTTTCGGAAGCCGCGGGGTTGTTGTCGTCGCCTTCGCCGCCGCAGGCGACGCAGACCCATATTGCCAGCAGACCCACCAAAGCGGGCTTCATAGGATGCGTTCTCCTTTTGGTTTTCCGATACGGAACCCGGCGAGCAAAAAGGGTTGCTCCCGCGCCGGATTTCAATATAAACCCGGTGCGAAAAGCGGGCAAGGGTTCTTTTGAAAGGCATATGGAATATACTGTCCGTGATCTATCTTCCTGTCGCTTCCAGAAGGTACCTGAATTCAGTCAATTCGGGATCTTGTTTTTCAGTTGACATTGGAAAAGTTCTAAGTTATCGTTCCCGGGTCGAAATTCCAGGGTAACCGACTAAATCGAAGGAAAATGCATGGCAACGATCACCAAGGCTTCTCTGGCGCGGTACCTTTCAGACAACATCGGACACCCCAAAACCAAAGCCCTGGAAGCGGTCGACGTACTGTTTGAAGCCATGACGTCTTCCATCTGCAATGGCAAACGGATTGAGATACGCGGCTTTGGCTCCTGGGAAGTCAAGGAGACGAAGGAAAAGACCCAGGCGCGCAATCCAAGTACGGGCGAAACGGTCTACGTGCCCGCCCGCCGCAAAGTCATGTTCAAACCGGGCAAGATTCTGAAGAAAGTGCTGTCCCGGTCTCTGGAAGTGAAATCGTCGGATTAGACGATCGTTCCTGCACGCCGAAACAACGTATGAGATGGCGTCAAAAGCTGAAGCAGTTTCGCGAAGACGGACCTGAAGGACTCCTGATTGTCAGCGACTGGGACAGAACGCTGACACGGTCGACAACTGAGGACGGAAGCGATCAGTCTACCTGTTCGGTCATCGCGAACAGCGGACTTCTCGGGCCGGCGTTCTCCCGGCATTACCGGGAACTTTTCAACCGATACAGAAAAATCGAACGCGCACCCGGTTTATCGGAAAACGCCAAGTCGCGTCACCTGCGCCGCTGGTGGTCCCTTCAATTCGATCTGCTTCTGGATTTCAAGCTCAATAAACGGACGATCTACCGGATCGTCCGCGAAAATCGGCCGCACCTTCGAGACGGTGCGCGCCTTTTTTTTGATACCCTCCGTGAAACCAGGATTCCCCTGATCATTCTGTCCGCGGGTATCCGGGAAGTCATCGAAGCCCGACTCGCGGAAGAAGGCGTATCCACCGACAATATTGCCGTCGTGGCCAACACGCTGGTTTTCGACACAGACGGTATTGCGGTGGCGTATCGGACCCCGCTGATCCACAGCCTGAATAAACACGAACGGCGTGTGGCTTCCACCCAGGAGATGGCAAAACGCCGCAACCTGCTGCTTTTGGGCGACACGCTTGAAGATACGAGGATGGCTGAAAACATCAGCCACAACCGCCTGCTCAGCTTCGCCTTCCCTCCCGACTCCGTCCACCTCCGGAAATTCCAAACCGAGTACGACGTCGTACTCGCGCCGGAAACCTCGCTGGAGCCGGTAAATGCCGTCCTGGCGGATATTTGCGTGGCTTCCCGCAACATTGAAACGTAGCGGATGCGATCATCGGCCGGCCCAACGGAGCGCAGCGGAGGCGCGTGCATCCACCGGCGTGTAAATATGCGGACCGCTCAGTTTTCTTCCTGTTGACAGGTCAACAGAATCCGGACAGGCCATGGCGCGTGACCTGCCCGAATAAGAAAGGAGGCGAATCATGAAGGAGATTACCACGTGGAGGGCGACCGCCCGATAGATGCGGTCGACGTCCCTTCAGAAAGTCGAACCGGGCGCTCCCAAACAAGGGGGCGCCCGGTTTAACATTCTCCAATCTCGATGCGGAAATTGAGGCGTCAGCTGATTCGGCGGCAATGACCCTGTCTGAAGCACCTATCGGTTCGGAATAGCGGATGGATCACGGGACAACATGCATTGATGGGGCAAAGACGGTCGGCACTGACGCCCTAGGCTAACCAAGCCTGCTCACAAACGCTTTGCTTACTCGATTCTCATCGGCATTAGCACTGCTTTGCGGTCAGGATGGTCGCATGAGGTGAATAGCAGCCCCTTCAAGGGATCGGCAAAGTGAATTTCCAACATTCCCCTGGTTTCGATTCCGGAAACAACGTCACTCAGGTAGTCGTGATTCACACTGGATCGGAACGGTTCCGGGCTGTCTTCCAGGTTGACCTGGCCATCCAGTGAGGTCGTGAACCGCCAGTACGGAGCGCCCTCCCACGGAGCATCGTCGGTCGACACAGGTTTATCGGCTCTCTCTCTACTGACACCATAACCCAGATCCCTTGACGTGGTAAGCGAGAGGGTCTGATGTGCCTCGGATATCTGAATCTCTACTTGTGGTAGATACGTCCAGATTTCTGCCGCCGGATGCCTGGGTTCCAGATGCTCTGCAATCAGGTTCACCGCCTTTAGCAGTTCACCCGAGGATACGCGAACGAAATTGTCTCCCTTGTCAGGTATCACTGCCTCATAGTTTACATAGGGTTCGTCGAGAATAGGAATTGCGAACTTTTCTACTCCCCCACCTTTCAGGAGAGCCTGCTCCTCCCGGATCGTTAGCGTAGCCCGCTCGGGTCGCGGCGCTGGCATCTCGAACCCGGGACCCAGGATCACCTGCTTCTCCAGGTCCTCCGTGCCCTCGAGTGTGCGCAGCAGCAACCGCATTCCGTCGCATCCAACAACGCGCCCGCCGGTGTCCAGGCACACGCCCTGGAGAATAGGGCGGGATTCATCCACGCTCACAAACCGGGTCGCCCAATGGAGGGCCTGAAGGTCCTGCGCAGTAAGATCGTACGTGTTTCCAATGGTTGTCATTTCACACATCTCCTTTCTGATCCGCTGCCTAGCCTTCTGCAGCCGGCTGCGGACGGTATTCATTTCCAGCCCAAGTTGATACGCGGCTTCCGCATAGGAATTGCCCTTGAAATAGTGATGTTCGATCACGTCCCGATGCGCGCCTGAAAGCCTGCGGATGGCCTGCCTGACCATCACGCGGGCTTCCCTCTCAACCTCAGACGTGTCTTCATCCGGGTCGGCCCACTCGATGGACAGCGCCTCCTCGAAACGGATCTGGACGATCCTTCGCCGGTGCCACTTTCGGGCCGCGTTGTCGGCGATTCTTGAAAGCCACGGGCCGAAACGGCTTCCATCGCGCAGCTGACCCAGGCGTCGGAACGCCAGCAGGAACACTTCCTGGGCCAGGTCTTCGGCATCTTCCGGCTGTCTGACCAGATGACGGATCCTCGCGAGAATGCGTCCACCGTAACGCTCCGCCAGGCGGCCGAACGCCCATGCGTCTCCTGAGACCGCAAGCCGGACCAGGTCCCGATCCCCAAGCGTATCCAAAATTCGCCTCCAGGAAGTGTCAGATCACCGCGCGCGTGTCACGAATAAAGATGCGCGTACCTCCGGAAAGTATCCCGCGTTTGTGAAAAAACCCGGTGCCAGGTCGCCTGCTATCACAAAAAAAGCCACCCCCACCGGGGCGGCGACCCGAGACGTACCTGTGGAAAACGAAAGGAAACCAGTTACAATGCGACCACGAGACTGCTGACGGGGCCCTTCACGCCCGTGCTGTTGACGGATCGCACCCGCAACGAGTTCACCCCATCGTGCAGGCGCCAGTCGAACGCACTCGGGCACGGTTTCCATTCCTCGTCAAGATCAAGGCTGGACAAGTAACCCGAGAAACCGGGAGTCTGTGTCTCCAGGCTGACCCTCAGCGCGGTCCCATCCTCATTCACCTCCGCGGTGTAGCGGGTCTGGTTCATGGACGGATAGAAATCCGATCGCCGGTTGGTGTGACGCGTGAAGTGAGGCAGTGCCGGCACTTTGTCGTCGGCCCAGTTGAGGTACCCGTCCCACGCCCAGACTTCCGTGCCCTGACTCACCGGCAGAGGGCGCGGCTGGCTGAAGACGTTGCTTCGGGGGTTCATGCGGAAGTGGCAGAACGACCTGAACAGAAAGTGCGCCCCTTCCAGGGTGGAGAACTCGTGGTTTCCTTCCCGAACTGCAATCGGCAGGTCCCGAACGAGAGATTCAAGGTCCTGCCGGAACAGATACGGTCGTTCCCAGGTTTCTACGTCCTCCAGCCTGTCCGTCAGGACCTCGTGCACCTCCAACGTATCCAGCGGCACACGCGTATTGGGATCGTACCAGTAGAAGTCACGCGTTGCGTCCAGGTGGACCCACTTGCAATAGTCGTTCGACCAGACCTCCGCGATCTCATGTCCGGTCATGCCTTCACTGTGGAAGTTCACGTGTCGCGCGGGATATCCGAAACTCAGACTGGCGGCCACGAGCGCCACGTTGGGATACAGGCACATCTTGTCGCGCCGCCGTTCCGGGTACCGGTTCATTACAATCGCACCGGATGGTTCCCGTTCGAGAATCAGCCATTCCAGGACGTCCCAGGGATAGTGCCTGCACGCACCCAGCGGTACGGCATACGCCCACGCCATCAGGCGCTCGATCGCTTCGAATTCCGTCTGCGCCCCGGCGACGACGGCATCCAGTTCGAACCGCTCGCGCAGATCCCGTAACCTACCGTGCCTGTAGTCCTCGTCCGCAACCCAGTGCGAAGACCGCCGGATAAACGCGTTTTCCGCGCTGACAACCCGGGGCGGCGCGACTCCGTCCGGACGTGCGTCGGCCACAACCCGCATCGCCTTCAGGACGGGCGAGCACGCCGGGTCCGACGTCTGTAACCGCATCCGCCACTGGAGGTAACGCCCCGAGACGCGCGTTACAGGCGATCCGCGTTCGCACGATTGCCAGCCGCTCCAGCCCGCCCCATTCACGACCGGATCCGCTCCTGTCCTCACGTCACATTGGACGACGGTTCCGGCGGGCAGTTCTACGTCCCAATCAAGGCGCAATTCACGAATGACGTGCCGCCGTTTAACCTCCCGTTCCCCCGCGGCATCGATGACAGGCGACACGATACGCCCGTCTTCACGGTAACCGTCCAGCACCAGCCGGATCACATATTCGCCGCGTTCTGACACCCATTCGCCGTTCCGGCGCACAAGACTCGAAGCCGGCAGCACGACCGGATCCGGCATCCCCTTTGCGTAATCCCGATAGTCCGCCACCATCAGACTCCACCCCACCGCTCCGTCGGCGACGTCGAATACCAACCGGTTCTCGCCCTGGCGAAGACCGCCGTCGGGCAGTTCCACGTAATACCACCGGCTCCAGCTCCAGCCACCCTCGTCGGGCGCCAACTCCCAATACTGTTTCGCGTTGGGCGTAGCCACGGGTGATGGCGGGCGCAGCACCTCCCTCCCGTTGACATTGATTCTCAGTGTGGCCGAATGACCCCTCCGCTCCCGTGCGATAAAAGCCACACGGGCCGGCCCGACGGGACCAATCGGTAACGTGAGTGTTTTTTTCAGCGCCAGGCTGCCGGATATCTCCAGAAACGGGTCCACGTCCACGTCGTCAGATCGTCCGGCGCCGGGGCTGTCGTTCTCAACCACCGAACCCCGGAAGAGGCGGATACCCGAGTCGTATTTCCCCATCCAGAGTTCGGCGACGTCCGCCGTGCGGTAAACCTCTTGCGCAGGGAACAGGCTCCGTATCTGTTTGAAGTCCTCTTCAGCCATTCTCCGGTCCCGGTCGATTTCCGTACACGCGGCAGATGATTGCCGCCTATTTCAAATAGGCCGTCTCCACCTTTTCAAGAGCCGTAATGATGTCGTACACCTCCTGCTCTCCGTAGTTCTCGTGGATCGGCATCGTGAAGTGACTCTCGGCGGCCTCGACCGCGTTCGGACACGGAAAGGTGGCATTGCGGTCACCCCGATAGTCGGGGAGTCCCCAGGGATAGTCGCTGTTGCCGAAGACTTTGCGTTCCCTGAACCACGACGACTCGGACGGGATATGCCGGTAGGAAACGGACGCCGAAAGGCCTTCGGCCGCCAGCGCCCTGACGAAGCCCGCCTTGTCCACGTTCAGTTTTTCCGCATCCACGTGAAAGCGGAGGAACCAGTATACGCATTCGGTACCCGTCACCTGCCTGCCCATGGACACGGCCTTCAGGTGGTCGATACCGTCACGTATCGCGTCCCCCGCCCGTCGACGGTTATCCGCAATCTCACCCAGGCGGCGCAGCTGGACCCTGCCGATCGCCGCGGCCAGATCGCTCCCGTTCATATTCAGACTCGCCCTCGTATTGGAGAGCCCGGTCCCTTCGAGATTGAACGGCTTGCCTCGATCGGAGAATCGCTTCACCCGCCAGTAGAGATCGTGATCTTTCACAAAGACCACGCCGCCCTGGGAGCCCGTGGCGTGATGCTTGCCGCTCATCGTAGAGAATGTCCCCATCGATCCCATACTGCCCACGAGCCGCCCCCTGTACATGGCGCCGTGCGCCTGCGCGCAATCCTCGATCACCGGCAAACCGCGCGAGTCGGCCAGCTCAAGAATCGGGTCCATGTCCGCCGGTTCCCCGGCGATATGGGCAACGATGATCGCGCGGGAATGTTCGGTCAGCACGGCTTCGATCTGTTCCGCTCCGGCGTTAAACGTCCCGGGGTCGGCGTCCGCCACAACAGGTACCAGGTTCAGCAGAGCCACCGGCATCACCCCTCCCGGATCAGTGATCGGCGGCACCACCACCTCGCCGGGCACATCCAGTTCGAGGGCGCCAAGCGCCGAGTACATAGACGTCGTGCCCGAATTCACAAGGTCGGCGTACCCGCCGCCCATGAAATCCGCAAAGTCACGTTCGTACGCGCGTTCCTCGGGTCCGTCGTACCCGAACGCGTTCCCGGACCGGATACTCTCGTCGAAGAGCGCCATCACGGCCTGCTTTTCCTCCTCGCCGAAGAGCCGCCGCGCGGGCATGGGAACCTTGCGTACCTTCTCACCGCCATCGATCGCCAGCATACATCCGCCTCCTGAAGTGTGTCAGGTTTTAGGGCCGGCAAAGGCCGTCCACAATTCACCGATACCCGCGCCCAGGGCGCGCGCATCCGGAAAACAGCGATAAACCAACCTCGTTCGTGTCACGATCTCCGCGCCCGCCGCGAGATCCCCGCCATAACACCAGTCGTGCGCGGTATCCCAACCGTGGTACTGTCCAGTCAGGTAGGTCGTGCGGACGGGGTCGCAGAGGAACACCAGCGTGAACCCGTTGGCCGAGTTCCTGGCCGCCAGGATGGGCATGCTGAAGTCCCTTTCCTCCAGGTCCCGATGCAGGCCCCGGTCCGGCTCACCGTATCGCCCGTCCTGAATCATCTCTCGCGAAGCGTCGTTTCTGGCGATGCCGAACGTCCGGTTGATCACCACCCGGTTGTTGAGCTTCGTCCAGGTCCGGGCTCCCCCGGCATTCGCCAGGGGCACCCAGGTCTCGTCGAAAACCTCGGCAATGTACGAGGCGAAGAACACCTCGAAGCGCCGGATTTCAACCGACGGCCGTATCGTCGTCACCAGGTCCACCGCATCGCCGAACGGACGATAGTGGAGTTCCATCTCCAGCCCGAATTCCGGCTCCGGGGGGAATCGGATGGCGACACCGTTCTCCGTCAGCCCGTGCGCCACCTCCCTGGCCAGGGAGAGCCGGCGCGGGTACATCACCATCCCCGATCCCGGCCTGAGATAGTATTCGGCGTTCAAAAACGCCTTGTTGTGCCGAACCACGCCTGCCCTGTAGTCCCGGTGCATCAACCCGCTGATACCGTGGTAATTCGTAAAGGGTTGAATGCCGCCCATGATTTCGCCGGTATCGAACTCGTAACACTGAGACAGGCCGCTCCATGCAATCTGCACAACCACCCTCCGAATACATCCGGCAGACTTATATGTATGGCGGCGCCGGCGATCGGATTGCGCTTTCGTTCGCCTGCCGACCGCAAGATAATATCCTGGGAGGTCAATGCAACCGGATTCCGGACACGAAAAAAGCGCGAGAATGGAATTCCCGCGCCAGTTCGTTATTGAAACTTCCCGGCTGCTGCACCGACGAAACAGACGAATTCAGCTACGGTCTGCTTACTCCTGCGCCTTTGCCGTATCCGCCTCGACATTCAACTCCAGCTCAAGCGGACCGGTTGTATCCCGCTTCGCGTCGACGATTACCGGAGACGCTGGCGGTGCCGCGGGATGGGCAGCCTCGCCCACGTCGATATCCGGACCCGTCGTGTCCGCCGCTGCCGGCTCCGGCTTCGCTCCCCAGAAGTCGGGCGTCGCATTCAGATAGTAGGTGATATTGTTATTGGTCAGATAGACCGCTTCGTCGGACCCGAGACGCACATAATTCTTGCTCCAGTCCCGCCTGGACTGTCCGAAAACGAATGCGGCAAGCTCTTCACCCCCCGCATTCCTCACGGACAGCCGGATACCGGCTGAATCGTCAACCGAATACACGTTCCACCGGTCCGCGCTCCGTGTCATCAGGGTTGTGCGCTCGACCTTCAATACCCTGTCGAACAGATTGTCGACCGGCGCCTCCCGCACCTCCAGGGAGTCGTGACCGACAAGCCGCCAGACGTCTCCGTCGAGCCGCAGTTCCACGCGTTCTCCCGCCCGTTCGATCGCGACCTGCTGAACGTCCTCCCGGCTTCCCGTGTAGATCGGCACGCCGGAAGCCGTATGCCTCGCCCTGGAGAGGTGAACGTACGCCACGCCGGCGGCCAGCGCAAGTATCACGATCAGCCAAAGTCTTGCCCGTTTAGCCATATTGCTCCTCCAGCATCCTTGCGCGCCCGGCTTCCCGCCGCCACCTCAGCAGTCCGTACGCAACGATCAGAACCGGCGGCAGCAGTACATTCAGCCATTTCCAACGCGCCTTCTCGGCGTCGTCGAGTTCCGCGAGAGGCCGGGTCGTAATCTCCCGGGAGCGGAGCGCCACCAGATCGCTGTCCCCCATCAGGTAGTCGGCGACATTCGCAATGAAGATGAAATTCTCCGGAAAAGTACCCCCCGATTCGTCGTCGAACAGACCGGAATCACCGACCAGCACGACCTGGCTCATCCCCTGCGGGCCTTCCCGCCGCGCCAGCGCGCCAACCACCTTTCCCGGTTGATTCAGGGTATTGAAGAAAGGATTCTCCAGAGGCCGCAGATTGAAGAATCCGGTCATTACGCCGGACCGGTCGGACGTAACCATCAACGGCGTCGTCTGTGCGTCGGCTACGGCCGAATCGGCCAGCGCGATCTCGCTGCTGAAGAGCAGGCGCACCTGCTCAAGCCCGTCCACCGTCAGATGTTCGCCGAAGCGGAGCACCACCGGGAAAAACGGATATTGTATCTGCGAGCTCATTTGGAGAAAACCGTGGCGCTGGCTGATCGTGATCGCGCTGCACCGCTGGTCCAGAACCAGATTTTCCTTCACCTGCAGGCCCATTGAATCCAGAAATTCGAACAGATTCGACTCTACAGGCGTGCCGCGTTGACCGTTCAGGTCGCCGGTGACGCGCCCCTGGCCGATGAACAGATTGCCCCCGCGGTCCGCGAACGCCTGAAGGTTCGCAAGCTCATCCTCGCTCAACGAATCCGTCACCCCGCTGATCATCAGCAGGCCGATGTCGTCGGGCACCGGTGAGGCCAGTCTGATGTTCCGGACGAGGTACGACTGCTGGAGTACGGCGGATATGTTGCGCACCCGGGGCGGCTCGGAGCCGATGATCGCAAACGCCAACGACTGTTTTTCCGTATGGATAAGCTTCTTGATCTGTGTGGTGATTTCGTATTCGAGGCCGGTTGTGCTTTCAATCACGGGGATCACCTCGCGCCCGTCCCCGTATAGAAACACCATCCCCATATAGACCCGCTTTACTTCCAGCTTGTCGTTCTCAACCACCTGAAGCTGCACGGGCTGAATCCCGTATTTCCGCGCTTCGTCGGCCAGCGCCTGGTCGTCCTCGGGCCTGAAGAACTCGAAACGCACGCGGCCCTTGCCGAACGCCTCGTATTCTTCCAGAATGTCCTGCAGGTACCGGCGGTTGTTGCCGTACTGAGCCGGCAGGTTGTCCGTAAAGTAGACCTTCATCGTCAACAGATCTTCGACCTGCGTCACCACCCGCCTGCTGGAATCGGAAAGCGAATAGATCCCGTTCGCGGTCAGGTCCACACGAAAAAACAGGTCTCTGGACACGAAGTTGAGGGCCGCGACGACAACAACCGCGAGTAGCAGATAGATGGTGAACGAACGCCTATTGTGAACCGCAAACATCGACTACCTCCACTTTCTCATCTCCAGAACCCGAAGGGTGAGCGCCAGAAACAACCAGATCATCCCTGCGAAATAGACGAGGTTCCTGGAATCCACGACGCCCCGTGCGATATTCGACAGATGAAAGTCCACACTGATGTATTGCGCAATTGTCGCCAGTCCGGCCGGTATGAACAGCAGCAGCTTGTCGAGCAGGAAAAACACCATGATGATCGAGATCGCGATGATCAGCGAAATCACCTGGTTTTCCGCCAGACTGCTTGCAAACGTACCCACGGCCGCGTAAAATGCGCCCACGAGGACAAGGCCCACGTACCCGGTAATCACCGCGCCGACGTCGACGTGCGTGCCAACAGCCAGTAGCGTGAGAAAATGCACCAGTGTAAAAAGCAGCCCCACAACGATCAGGCTCACTGCCGCCAGGTATTTGCCCGTGACGAACTCTATGTCCTGGATCGGCATGGTTGACAGGACTTCCATTGTCCCCAGGTTCTTTTCCTTCGCGATCAGACCCATGGATATGGCCGGCACGAAGAACAGGAACACCAGCGGCACAATATTGAAGAGCGCGCGCATATCGGACTGTCCGATCAGGAAAAACGTGCTTGTAAAAAAGTACCCGCTCAACACCGCGAAAATAACCAGAAAAATGTAGGCCATGGGGCTGTTGAAATAGGAGCGGATTTCCTTCAGATAGATCGCCTTCGTATTATGCATTGGGCGCCCCCTCTCCCGTGAGATTCCTGAATACGTCCTCCAGCTGAACTCGAGCCTGGCTCATTTCCAGAATCACCCATCCATGGTCTCTGGCATAATGGAAAATACGCTCCCTGGGATCGGTGTCGCGGTCGTATTCCAGAACGAGAGTCCGGGATTCGTTGTTCTCGTCCACACCTGAAAGCGAGACCCCCGGCAACTCTTCGGGCAGACCCTGCACGCTCTCCTCTTCCGCCTTTTTGACCTCAAGCGTCAACTGCGTCTGTCCCCTGAAGCTGGACATCAGTTCCTCGCGAAGGCCGTCCGCTACGATTTCCCCGTTGTGAATGATGATGATGCGGTCCACGGTCGCTTCGATTTCCTGCAGGATATGGCTTGACATGATCAGCGTCTTCTCGCGCCCGAGCGAACGAATCAACTCGCGGATTTCCACAATCTGGTTGGGATCCAGTCCGGTCACGGGTTCATCCAGAATCAGGATATCCGGATCGTGCAGCATCGCCGTTGCCAGACCGATTCGCTGCTTGTACCCCTTTGAACATTCCTGCACGGCCCTGTGAACAACGCCCGCAAGCCCGCATTGCTCGACAACGCGCTCCAGCGCTTGCCGGAAGGCCCTGCCTTCCATGCGCCGAATCGTTGCAATAAACGAAAGCAGGTCGTAAACGATCATCTCGCCGTAGAGCGGATTCAATTCAGGCAGGTATCCCACGCGTCTGCGGATCTCAAGTGAATCGTCCACGATATTCATATCATCCACGAAAACGCTGCCGGCGGTCGCCGACAGAAACCCCGTCATCACCTTCAGCGTCGTTGACTTGCCGGCCCCGTTCTCTCCCAGAAATCCCAGAATCTCGCCATCATTCACCTGGAAGCTGATGTCCCGAACGGCCCGGACGTCACCGTAGTTCTTGACTAGGTTCTCCACCCGGATCATGCATGATCCTCCTTCACCCCATGGTACCGGAAAACACTTGGCGCATTTGAATTCGACCGGAAAATTAATAAAAAAAGTCGAATCGTGTCAAGCCCCCGGTCAGAAAAAACACTCCGGCGCCCGCCCTCTGCGCCTTGCATGGAAGGTCCGGTACGGAGCCCTTACAGCCGGCCGGACGGAAAGCGTAAGATGGAAATGATGAGCTTGCCTGATTTTGCTTGACACGCCCTTACAAATCCTGTAATATTCGTATTTTAAGGTCAGGATGTTTGGACCCGGATTGGAGAATGCGACGATGACTCCATACGCCTCACCCAGCGCGCCGGCGCCCTCCGGCGGCTGCCCCTTCCCGGTACCGCGCCCTTCCACGGCACACGGCGTCGCACGTAAGCGAATTTACATTCTCCCCGCATCCTCAAGCCTCTTAATGTCCGCGATCCTTCCGGACAATTGAACGCACACAAGAGGCTCTCGTCCA
The DNA here is from genome assembly GCA_964551635.1 of uncultured bacterium. Lineage (GTDB taxonomy): Bacteria > Latescibacterota > UBA2968 > UBA2968 > JAAXHE01. The sequence continues at coordinate 23,358 of CAZKDZ010000149.1, forward strand.
CGTCGAATCCCCTGAAAAATTCAGAAACCGCAGATCCCGGAACGAGCCTCTCGGGCAATCGCCAGGTTACTGCCCTGTCATATACCGGCCAAGAGGACCTGAATATGCCGACAAGACACACCATTTCCGCGTTGGTCGAGAACCACTTCGGCGTTCTTTGCCGCATCTCGGGCCTGTTTTCCAGCCGGGGGTTCAATATCGACAGCCTTTCCGTCGGAGAAACCGAAGAACCATCCGTTTCCCGAATGACCATCGTCGTGCGGGGTGACGACCGCGTGCTGGAGCAGGTGGTCAAGCAGCTCAATCGGCTGGTGGACGTCATCAGGGTCATCGACATCACACAGGGTGAATTCGTCGAGCGCGAACTGGCGCTCATAAACGTAAAGACCCGCATCGATACACGATCCGAAATCATTCAGATTGCGGAGATATTCAGGGCGGGCGTCGTGGATGTCAGCACCAACTCAATGACGATTGAAGTCACGGGAAAAGAAGACAAAATCGGGGCGATGATCAACATGCTTCGGGATTACGGAATCAACGAAATCGCAAGGACCGGCACCGTCGCGCTCCTGCGCGACTCCCAGATGAAGAAGGATGCCGGGGGTGGGGAATAGCACGGCGCACCTGACGAAGGAGGCGACAGAACCCCATGGATAATCGAGACCGAGTCTTCATCTTCGACACCACGCTGCGCGACGCCGAGCAGACGCCAGGCGCGAAACTTTCCGTTCGGGAGAAGATCGAAATCGCCCAGCAGCTCGGCAAGCTGAAGGTCGACGTCATCGAAGCCGGCTTCCCCATCTCGTCGGACGAGGACTTCGAGGCGGTTCGGCGAATCGGCCAGGAAGTCGAGGGTCCGACCGTTTGCGGTCTTGCCAGAGCCGTAATGAAGGACATCGATCGGGCCGGCGAAGCGCTCAGCGGCGCGGTCAGACCCAGAATCCACACCTTCATCGGCACCTCGCCCAACCACATCGCCATGATAGGAAAATCCCCTGACGAAGTTCTCGGCATGGCCGTGGATGCCGTCAGCAGGGCCAGGATCTACGTCGATGACGTGGAATTTTCTCCGATGGACGCCGCCCGAACGGAACCCGACTATCTTTACGCTGTCATCGAGGCTGCAATCGAGGCCGGCGCGTCCACCGTGAATATTCCCGATACCGTGGGCTATGCCGTGCCCGAACAATTCGGCGGCCTGATTCGCAAGATTCGTGAAAACGTCGCGAATATCGACCGGGCCGTCATCAGCGTTCATTGTCACGATGACCTCGGTATGGCGGTCATCAACAGCCTCACCGCCATCCTCAACGGCGCCCGGCAGGCGGAATGTACCGTAAACGGTCTGGGAGAACGCGCCGGAAACGCCTCGCTTGAGGAAATCGTGATGGCAATTCGCACCCGGGGCGACTACTACGAACTTTATACCGAAATTGATTCACGGGAGATTTGTCCGACAAGCCGGCTCGTCAGCCGGCTGATGGGAATTCCGGTCGCCCCCAACAAGGCAATCGTTGGCGCCAACGCCTTTGCCCACAGTTCCGGGATACACCAGGACGGCGTCCTCAAGAACCGGGCGAATTTTGAAATCATCGACCCGAAAGACGTGGGTCTGGAAGCCACCAGCATCGTGCTCACGGCAAGATCGGGGCGACACGCCCTTCGGCACCGCCTGGAAGAACTGGGATATCACCTGGACCAGAATGACCTGAACAAGGCGTACGAGCGGTTTCTGAAAGTGGCGGACAAGAAAAAGGAAGTGTACGACGAAGACCTGATGGCCATCGTCGAGGACGAGATCCGGGACATACCGGAGAAATTCCAACTGTTATACATGCACACCACGAGCGGCACCGGCACCATACCGTCGGCCACCGTGAGGATCAGCGTCGACGGCGAAAGCGAGATTCAGGAGTCCGCGTGGGGCGACGGTCCGGTCGACGCCACGTACAAAGCCATCGCGAAGGCTACCGCGACGGACGTCCGGGTCGACGAATGCCACATTCGTTCCGTCACCCACGGCGCCGAAGCGATGGGTGAAGTGACCGTCAAGGTCAGTAAGAATGGTGACGGCGCCACCGGAAGGGGCGCATCCACGGACATCATCCAGGCCAGTGCGAAAGCGTACATCGATGCCCTGAACCACCTGGCATTGCGCGCGGGCGTACGGCGGCATCGAACAGAAGCGGTATAGGATCCTTCATTCGGGCGAACCGGAATCCGAGACGCACATCACGGAGGTCGACACCACTCATGGGCAAGAGTCTGTTTTACAAGGTGTGGGACGCCCACGCCGTTCGCGAACTTCCGTCGGGACAGACCCAACTCTTTATCGGACTGCATCTTATTCATGAGGTAACCAGCCCCCAGGCGTTCCAGATGATGCGTGAACGCGGCCTCAAGGTCGCATATCCGGAACGCACCTATGCCACGGTAGACCACATTGTCCCTACCGATATACGCACCCGTCCACTGATGGACGCCATGGCCGAGGAGATGCTCGGCGCGATCGAGGATAACACGCGGGAGTTCGATATCCCGCTATTCAACCTTCACGACGACCGACAGGGCATCGTACATATCATCGGACCGGAACTCGGACTCACCCAGCCCGGCATGACCATCGCCTGCGGCGACAGTCACACGTCGACGCACGGGGCGTTCGGCGCCATCGCCTTCGGCATCGGGACGTCCCAGGTGCGCGACGTGCTGGCCACCCAGTGCCTGGCCCTGCATCCGCTCAAGGTCCGGCGCATCGAGGTGACCGGCAGCCTATCCAGAGGCGTTTTCGCGAAAGACGTCATACTCAACATCATCCGTCGTCTGGGCGTCAAGGGGGGCGTCGGTTACGCTTATGAATACGCCGGTCCGGTCATCGACGGAATGAGTATGGAAGAACGCATGTCCATCTGCAATATGTCCATTGAAGGCGGGGCGCGCGCGGGATACGTCAATCCGGACCAGACCACGTTCGACTATCTCAGGGGCCGGGCGTACTCGCCCGCCGCCGGCGGGTTCGAACGGGCCGTGGACTGGTGGAAGTCCATGGCCTCGGATACCGATGCCCACTACGACGACATTTTCGAACTGGACGGGTCCGGGCTCGAGCCGACCGTCACGTGGGGCATCACCCCCGGCCAGGGCGTTTACGTGTCGGAAAGAATCCCTTCGCTGCGGGATCTTCGCGAAGACGAACGGGACGTTGCCGCCGAAGCCTACGAATACATGGACCTGGATGCCGGAAGCCCGATCGCCGGCACGCCCGTTGACGTCGCGTTCATCGGATCCTGCACCAACGGCCGGATTTCCGACCTCCGGGAAGCCGCCGGCGTCGTGAAGGGAAACCGGGTGTCGGGCAGCGTCAAGGCCCTGGTGGTCCCGGGTTCCGCCGCGGTACGCCGGGATGCGGAAGCCGAAGGCCTGCATGAAATCTTCCGCGAAGCGGGGTTCGAGTGGAGAGACGCCGGCTGTTCCATGTGTCTGGCCATGAACCCGGACAAGCTGCAGCACCGCCAGATATGCGCTTCCTCCAGCAACCGTAATTTCAAAGGCCGCCAGGGCAGCCCGACCGGCCGGACCCTTCTGATGAGTCCCGCGATGGTCGCCGCTGCGGCCGTTTCAGGTGAAGTGACGGACGTACGGACCATGCTTACGTGAAAGGACCTGTTGATGAACGGTATATCCTCCTCGGTGACCCGCGCGGAAGGTCGCGGTATTCCGTTGCGCGGCAACGACATCGATACCGACCGCATCATCCCCGCAAGGTACCTGCGCAACATCACATTCGAGGGACTCGGTGAATTCGCGTTCGAAGACGACCGGAAGTCCACGGACCACCCCTTCGACGACGACCAGTACCGCGGGGCTTCCATACTTGTGGTGAACGCCAACTTCGGTTGCGGATCCTCCCGGGAGCACGCGCCGCAGGCGATCATGCGGTGGGGCATCCGAGCTATCGTCGGCGAATCGTTTGCGGAAATATTCCAGGGAAATTGCACCGCAATGGGCTTGCCATGCGTCACCGCGCCGGCGGGGAGCATTCAGGCGCTGATGGACACCGTTGAATCCGTGCCGGAGAGCGAAATAACCGTCGACCTGGAGTCGAGGGCCCTGTCGTGCGGCGAACTCACGTTCGACGTCCGGATCCCCGACGGCGACCGCATTCAACTCCTGCAAGGGACGTGGGACGCCACCGGGATGCTTCTGGAAGGTCGTGAAACCGTTCGTACCGTCGCACGAAAACTCCCTTATATCTCAGGATTCTAACCTATTGGAGGAAGCCATTGTCCTATAAGATCGCAGTCATCCCCGGTGACGGCACGGGTCCGGAAGTTGTGGCGGAAGGCCTGAAATGCATCAACGCAGCCGCCGGGAAATGCGGTTTCGACTTTGAGACCGAAACCTTTGACTTTGGCGGCGAGCGCTATCTGAGAACCGGTGAAACCCTGCCCGACTCCGCCCTTGAAGAACTGCGTGGCTTCGACGCCATCTACCTGGGCGCCATTGGCCATCCGGACGTGCGCCCCGGGATCCTGGAGAAGGGTATCCTCCTCAGAACCCGGTTTGAGCTGGATCAGTACATCAACCTGCGTCCGGTCAAACTCTACCCCAACGTGGACTGCCCCTTGAGGGACAAAGGACCCGCCGATGTCGATTTTGTCGTCGTGCGGGAAAACACCGAGGGCCTCTATTCCGGTGCGGGTGGATTCCTCAAGAAGGGTACCCCCGACGAAGTCGCCGTCCAGGAATCCGTCAATACCCGAAAGGGCGTGGAGCGCTGCCTCAGGTACGCCTTCGAATATACGCGAAGGCGCAGCCGGGACAACACCCTCACCCTTTGCGGCAAGACCAATGTGCTCACCTACGCATTCGACCTGTGGGAACGAACCTTCAACGAAATCGGCGATGCCGAGTATTCCGATGTCAAACGAGACTACGCCCATGTAGACGCCATCACAATGTGGATGGTAAAAAACCCGGAGTGGTTCGACGTTATCGTCACCGATAACATGTTCGGCGACATCATTACCGACCTGGGCGCGATGATTCAGGGCGGAATGGGTGTTGCGGCGGGCGGCAACATCAACCCCGAGGGCGTTTCCATGTTCGAACCCATCGGCGGATCGGCTCCCAAATACACCGGCATGGGCGTCATCAATCCCGTCGCGGGTATCGCTGCCGCACAAATGATGCTCGACGTCCTGGGAGAGACTGAAAGCGCCGTCATCCTGGAAAACGCCATTATCCAGGTCGTCGGCACGAAACTCAAGGGGATGGGCGCCGGAGAAATGGGCTGCAACACCTCCGAAGTAGGCGATCTCATCGCCGACGAGGTCGCGCGCGCATAGCGTTGGGAATCAGGGAATGACACACCCGAATCCTTCAGAAGGGAAGTGGAATCGACCGGGCGGCTGCGACCGCCCGGTCCGCATTGGATCGGCGGTCTGCTGATCGCGCGGGCGCGGCCGGCGAACCGGATGGGCGCGTCTGCTCCGTATTCAATGAATCTCCGATCCAATGCAAAGGAATACCTCAATGTCCAACCACGTACAGATATACGATTCCACTCTCAGAGACGGCGCGCAGGCCGAAGGGATCGCGTTTTCGCTGGATGACAAGCTCACAATCGCACAGCGACTGGACGCCCTCGGCGTCCATTACATCGAGGGCGGATGGCCGAATCCCACCAACCCGAAGGATATGGAGTTTTTCAATCGCATTCGGGAACTCCCGCTGGAGCATGCGAAGATTTCCGCCTTCGGCAGTACACGCAGGGCGAACAATCATCCGGAGGACGATGCCATCCTCAATACGCTGCTGCATGCGGGCACCCGCGTCGTCACCCTCTTCGGCAAGTCCTGGGAACTGCACGTCACCCACGTCCTTCGAACCACTCGCGACGAGAACCTGAAACTCGTTCGGGACTCGGTCGAGTTTATGGCATCGAATGGACGGGAGGTCGTCTACGACGCGGAACATTTCTTCGACGGGTACAGGGCCGATCCTCAATACGCCATCGCCACCCTCCTTGCCGCACAGGAGGGCGGCGCCGGCATTCTGGTCCTCTGCGACACAAACGGAGGAACCCTGCCTTCGGAACTCAGGGATACCATCGTAGACGTGAAGACAAAGATCACCGCGCCTTTCGGGATCCACACCCACAACGACGCCGGCGTCGGCGTCGCCAATGCGCTTGCGGCCGTCGAGCTGGGCGCAATCCAGGTGCAGGGCACGTTCAACGGATACGGCGAGCGCTGCGGCAACGCGAATCTCTGCTCCATCATCCCGAGCCTCGAACTGAAACTCAACAGGCCCAGCATCGGCCCGGAGAAGCTCGCGGGACTCATGGACTTCTCCCGTTTTCTCAGCGAAACCGCAAACGTCCATCACGATCACCGCCAGCCTTACGTGGGGGAAAGCGCGTTTGCGCACAAGGGCGGCGTACATATCGATGCCATGGTCAAGCAGCCCGCGACCTACGAACACTGCCGGCCCGAACAGGTGGGCAACGAGCGGCGTTTTCTTCTGTCCGAACAATCCGGAAGCGCCACCATCGCCGCCAAGCTGAACCATCTTCTTCCCGGACTCGACAAGAAACATCCCGCGCTTCAGCGCGTTCTCCGACAGATCAAGCAACTCGAACACGAGGGATACGTCTTTGAGGCCGCGGAAGCGTCCTTCGAGATTCTGGCGCGGAAAGCGCTCGGCGCCATCTCCGATCCGTTCCGCTTAATCGGATTCCGCACAATCAACCGGAAGTCTGCTGAAGGAACCGAGGTCGAGGCAATCGTCAAGGTCGAGGTGGATGGCCGGGTTTATCACACCGTGGCCGACGGCGACGGTCCGGTAAACGCTCTTGACGCGGCTCTGCGGCAGGGTCTGGAACCCGTGTACCCGATTCTCAAGGAAGTCCATCTCGAAGACTACAAGGTGCGCGTCCTTTCCACCCGGGACGGAACCGCCGCGAGGGTACGCGTGCTCATTGAGTCGTCCGACAGTCACCAGGTCTGGAATACGATCGGCGTGTCCGAGAACGTCATTGAAGCCAGCTGGATCGCTCTGGTGGACAGCCTCACTTACAAGCTCCTCAGGGAGGGCTTTCTGACCGCCGGCGAACCGATTCTTCAGGAAGCGCTCGCATAACGTTCTGACCCCGGCCGAGCGGGATCGGCCCTGTTTCAGGGTTCCCAAGTGAAAATCACGTCACGCAGAATCGAACGCCTTCCGCCGTACGTGTTTGCCGACGTCAACGCGCACAAGATGCGCCTGCGCCGGCAGGGGTTGGACATTATCGACCTGGGTATGGGAAACCCGGACCAGCCTACCCCTGCGCATATCGTAGACAAGCTCGTCGAGGTTGCCGGTGATCCGAAGACCCATCGCTATGCGCCCTCGCAGGGCATCGCCGCGTTGCGCGCGGCCATCTGCCGGCATTACCGGCGTCGCTTCGGCGTCGATCTGGACCCTGACACGGAAGCCCTCGCCACCATCGGTTCGAAGGACGGGCTCGCCCACATCTGCCTGGCGCTTCTGGACCCGGGCGATCTCGCAATCGTGCCGAATCCCGCGTATCCGCTGCATCTCTATGGCGTCGCCATTGCAAACGGCAATGTGCTGAGTCTGCCCCTTCGACCGGAAAAAGAGTTCATTCCCGAGATCCGGATGGTGGCGAGAGAGCTGTGGCCGAAACCGAAGATGATGATCTTCAATTTTCCCAACAACCCCACCACCGCGACCGTAGACCCCGCTTTCTTTGAAGAAATCGTAGACTTTGCACGCAGGCAGGAAATCGTCATCATCCACGACATGGCGTATTCCGATATTGTTTTCGACGGCTACGAGGCGCCCAGCCTGCTCCAGGTAAAAGGGGCCAAGGAAGTGGGCGTGGAATTCTACACCATGTCCAAGACCTACAACATGGCGGGTTGGCGGGTCGGTTTCTGTCTTGGCAATCCGGAAGTCATAGAAGCGTTGAAAACCATCAAGCACTACTACGACTACGGTATCTTTACGCCCATCCAGGTGGCCGCTATCGCCGCCCTGGACGGTCCCCAGGACTGCGTTGCGCAGGCCGCCGACATTTATCGATCCAGGCGCGATGTTCTGGTGGAGGGACTCAACCGGATCGGCTGGCCCGTGTTCAAACCCAAAGCGTCCATGTTCATCTGGGCTCAGATTCCCGACAAGTACCGATACCTGGGTTCGATGAGGTTTTCGCTTAAAATGATGGAGGAAGCGGAAGTCGCCGTTTCGCCCGGTATCGGTTTCGGCGACATGGGCGAGGGTTACGTGCGAATTTCCCTCATCGAGAACGAGCACCGTATCCGGCAGGCGGTAAGGAACATCAAGCGGGCATTCTTCTGAGAGGATCGGCTTTGAAAGTCACCGAAGGCCGTTGCATCCGTCCCATAGGCTTTCGCGCATCCGGAGTGGCCTGCGGCCTGAAGCCGGAGGGCACGGATCTGGCCCTCATCGCGTCGGACAGACCTGCGGAAGCTGCAGGTGTGTTTACAACCAACCGGGTACAGGCGGCGCCGATTCAGCTGAACAGGGAACACCTGGCGGACAGCTCCGCCCAGGCCATTGTCGTTAACAGCGGGAACGCCAATGCCTGCACCGGCGAACGGGGTCTGGCCGATGCACGGCAGACGGTCCGCGACGTGGCGCGCGAGCTCAACGTTGCGCCGGAAACCGTGCTTGTCAACTCGACGGGCGTTATCGGCGTGCCACTTCCCATGGACAAGATCCGGTCGGGCATCCCCGTGGCGGTCCGGGACCTTCGCGAGGATGGCTGGGCGGATGCCGCCGCTGCCATTATGACCACCGATACGGTACCGAAGATGGCATCGGTTCGAATGCGCCTGGACGGACGCACCGTCACCGTCTGCGGCATCGCGAAGGGCGCGGGCATGATCGCTCCGGACATGGCCACCATGCTCGGATTCGTCGCCACGGACGCCCGTATAGATCCGGAACACCTGGAAAAATGCCTTCGAGACGCCGTGGACCGGTCATTCAACTGCATTACCGTGGACGGCGACACGAGTACGAATGATACGGTTCTTCTGATGGCCAACGGCGGCGCCGGCGAACCAGCGCTTTCCCGCGGCGAAGTCATGTCATTTCAGGCGGGATTAAACGCCGTCTGCGTCAGTCTGGCCAGACAGATCGCCCGCGACGGCGAGGGCGCAACGAAGCTAATCACCATCCGGGTCGACGGAGCCGCGTCAACCGCCGATGCCCGGACCGTCGGGCTTTCCGTGGGCAATTCGAAGCTCGTCAAGACCGCCGTCTTCGGCCGGGATCCGAATTGGGGCCGTATTCTCTGCGCAATCGGGTACGCCGGCGTTCCGGTCGATCCCGACGAAATCTCCGTCTCGATGACCGGCATACCGATCTACGGTCAGGGACGCGGCCTGCCCTTCGATACGGACGACGCGATACGTGCACTGTCGGCAAGCGATATTGACATCGAAATCAACCTCGGCCAGGGAAGCCGGTCCGCCACAATATATACCTGCGACCTGACGTACGACTACGTCCGCATCAACGCCGAATACACGACCTGAATGGACGTACGGCATGACTGCCGGCCAGCAGCCGAACGGCGGATCGCGCGAACGCTGTCCACGATATCCCAATACGTCCGGACATCTATGTCAATCCATACGATGAACAAGGCCGTTCCCCGTTTTTCCAATCGCGTGCTGGACGTCGATGAGTCGCTTACGGTAGCCACCTTCGCCAGAATGGGAGAACTGAAACGCAGGGGCGCGGACCTCATTTCTCTGGTAGCCGGCGAACCCGACTTCGATACCCCGGCCAATGTCAAGAAAGCCGCGATCCAGGCAATTGACAAGGGATACACGAAGTACACGGCGCCTGCATCGGGTCTGCCCGAACTCAGGCAGGCAATCGCACAAAAGCTGAAGAGGGAGAACAATCTGGACTACGACCCGTCCCAGATTGTCGTTACGTGCGGCGCCAAGCAGGTGATATTCGACGCGGTGGTCGCGCTGATCAACCCCGGCGACGAGGCCATTATTCCCTCGCCGTTCTGGGTCAGCTATGCCGATCAGGTCAGGCTGATGGGTGGGCGGCCGGTCATATCGCCCACATCCGAGGAGACGGGCTTCCGGCTGACTCCCCACGCTCTTGCAAAGGTCATCACGTCCCGGACCAAGATCATATTTCTGAACAGCCCCTGCAACCCGACGGGCGAAGTCTACACGCCCGGTGAACTGGGCGCAATTGGGGACGTCATCGCAGACGCCGGCATCTTTGTGATTTCAGACGAGATATACGAAAAAATCACCTACGACCCCGCCCGTCATGTCTCCATCGCCGCAGCGCACCCCGGGGCCGGATGCAGGACCCTCGTCGTCAATGGATTTTCCAAGGCCTATGCGATGACGGGCTGGCGCGTGGGCTATGGCGCGGGCCCACCCGATCTGATGCGCCTGATCGCCAGAGTACAGAGCCAGGAAACCACCAACACCTGCACCATTTCCCAGTATGCGGCCATCGAAGCGCTCACAGGAACCCAGGAAAACGTGGAAACCATGCGGAACGCATTTCAAGAACGCCGCGATCTGATCGTTGCGCGCCTGAATCGCATGCCGGGCGTCTCGTGCCGCCTGCCTCACGGCGCCTTTTACGCATTTCCAAACGTGTCCGGTCTGTACGGCGAACGTGTCAGGAACGACGTCGAACTCGCGGATTATCTGCTGGACGAGGCCATGACGGGATGCGTTCCCGGCAGCGGTTTCGGTTCCGGTGACCACCTGCGTTTTTCTTATGCCGCGTCTCTGCCGATGATTCACGAGGCCATGGACCGCGTCGAGGATGCCGTCAGCAGGATTTGAACGCCGGAAAGGACAACCGAGCATGAATGGCAAGAAGAAAATCTACCTGGACTTCGAGCGTCCTATTGCCGCCCTGGACAGAAAAATCGAGGAACTCAAGGCACGCGCACAGGCTGAGCCCGGTGACGTTACGGCCGAGCTGTCCGCCCTGGAGAAGCGGTTGCAAAAAGCGGAAAAGGATGTCTATTCGGACATGAGCAGGTGGCAGATCTACCAGGTGGCGGGGCACCCGCAGCGGCCTCACACGCTCGACTATATTCGATTGATATTCACCGACTTCATGGAACTTCACGGAGACCGGAATTATCGGGACGATCCGGCGGTCGTAAGCGGCTTCGCCCGTCTCGACGGGCAGCCACTTCTGATCCTGGGTACGCAAAAGGGGCGCAACACCAAGGAAAACATCCATCGAAACTTTGGCATGGCCCACCCGGAAGGGTATCGCAAAGCCCTCCGCGTTATGAAACTCGCCGCCAAATTCAAACGCCCGGTTCTCTGCCTGATCGATACGCCCGGTGCGTATCCCGGCATCGGATCGGAGGAGCGAAGCGTCTCGGAAGCCATCGCCAGGAATCTCTTTGAAATCTCGCGTCTTCCGGTCCCCATCATCGTGGTCATTATCGGGGAAGGCGCAAGCGGCGGCGCCCTCGGCATTGGCGTCGGCGACCGAATCCTGATGCTGGAGAACGCCTGGTACTCCGTCATCAACCCCCAGTCCTGCTCTCTGATTCTCTGGAGGAACCGCGACAAGAAGGAAGAGGCCGCCGAGGCGTTGAAGATAACCGCACAGGACCTCGTCCCTCTTGGGATCGTCGATCGGATTGTGCCCGAACCTTTTGGTGGCGCACATAGAGATCCGAAGACTGCCGGTCAGAATCTGAAGCGAATCCTGTCGGACGAACTTCAGGATTTGCTGCGCAAACGACCTGAGGAACTGATCATGGAGCGGGTTGACAAATTCGGTCGCATGGGCGTCTGGGACGAGTGACCCGCCGGCGCCGTCGCGGCGTCCGTTCTGCGAGAACTGAACACATAGAAATCAGCAAAATATGGGCCACTGGCTGCCCGTTTTTTTTTGGAGCATGACAGCCCTGCGCTTCGGGAATTCACTAACTTGCTGTTTACGTTGGTGGTTCCGCAATTCGACCGGAAATCGGGAATTTCTCCGGCGAAAAAGGCGCCTCACAAACTGCCTCCACACTCAAAAAAACATTCACAACGTGCAGCCGATTGAGTTTCAATATCTTATGCGCAAGTTGCGGGTTTCCCACCTTCTTTTTTATCAAATTACCCCTTGACGGCTCCCCGGTCTGACTATATATTTCAAACGTGCTTGCGAAGAGCCTGTTTGCCCATAAGGCATTGTCTTGGAGCAAGTTACATACTTCGAGCCCGTGCGTCTTTTCCACAGGTATTCCACGGCAAAGACAGCCGGATTCGAAGAGGTACCGGGGGATGGCCGCGGTTCGTTTCGATGTTGGGCCGGACCCCGTATCATACCGGTTCGATTGATTGAAATTGCAAATCTTCGGCGCCGGATTCTCAGGACGTAATTGCAGGAATGGGCGGCATGGCCGTTACCGGGATTCGCTTCGGCACCTGATCCAGCCTGGGGGAAGTTGAAAGCATCGGCTCTTTGGTTGGCGGCAGTCTTATTGGGGGAGATAATACTGCCGGCTATACCTATCAATCAGAACTGCTGCTTTTCTTCCAATGCATCGTGGCTCAGTGCTGATTCGGCATTCCTGGACGGCTATCCGCCCATTTTAGCAATGTGGTCAGCTTCAACCCTCCACCCGACACGACGGTTCCTCTCACTTCGTCACCGCCCTTCCAGCCATCCCCGGGCGTCGATTCCCTTTTCATCGATCCGGATCTCTACGGCGCCGACCTCGTCGGTCCTGTAGACGGAAATCCCCATTGCCTCGTAGCGCTGGATCACCTCGCGGGACGGATGGCGGAATTTGTTCCGGACACCGCACGAGATTGCGACAAGATCCGGTCGTACCGCGCTCAGAAAAGCAGCGGTGGACGATGTTCGTGATCCATGGTGCGCCGCCTTCAGCACCTCGGCACGTAGCCGGTCTCCCCACCGCAGAAGATCCGGATCCGTTTCATGCTCAATGTCGCCCGTCAGCAGAACAGCTGAGCCTCCATACGTCAATCGGATCACCACGGAACCGTTGTTCAGGCCCGCCGGCGCAGGGCCACGCCGCGAAATGTAGTCCGGCGTCGGATGCAGTACGAGGGCGTCCACACCACCCAGCCCTCCAAGCCGGTCTCCCGCCTCGATCGTCGCATAGCGTACGCCCTTTTCCCGGATCAGAGTCCGGATCCGGCCGGCCGTCCATGAGTCATAGAATTGCCCCGCGTCGAGGTACCAGCCAATGTCCACCCTTTCCAGGAGCGTCACGAATCCACCAATGTGATCGCTGTGTGGATGAGTCGCGACCACAGCGTCAATTCTGTTGATTCCCTCGGCCTTGAGAAACGGGATCAGCACACGTTCACCCATGTCGATGTTTGGCGCACGCAGGCCGCTGTCTACCAGCAGCGTCCTCCCATTCGGAAACCTCAGAAAAATCCCGTCGCCCTGGCCCACGTCCAGTACCAGCATACGCAGGTCGGCGGGACGTTGCCACACACCCGACCACACCCAGAGATTCAAAAGTGACAGTCCCGCAATCACGAGTCGCCGGCCCCAGGGTCCGGACCTCGTTTCCGGAAGAATCAGAAGCACGACACACAGATAAAGCCCCGTTACAGTCCATCCGGGTACCCGTACTTCCACGGCGGCCCACGCCGGCGCGGCGAACCATTCCGCGGTCTGGATGGCGCCCTTCAGGACAACCCAGTTCGCACCGTTCAACAACGACGCAACCGGCGCAGCCACGTGATAAACGATGACGCCAAGCAACCCCAGTGCAACGGCGGCCGCCATCAGCGGTACCACAATCAGGTTGGCAAGGACAGAGACAACCGAGAGAAGCCCGAAATAGGTCAGCACGAGAGGGAGCGTGCCAATCTGCGCGGCCAACGACACCGCAAGCGGCGCCCATACCCAATGACCGATGCCGCCCGCGCCGGAGCCGGGCAGGCAGCCGCGGACAGGCCGATAGAAAATCAGAATTCCACCGGTCGCGGAAAAAGAGAGCTGAAAGCCAACGTCGAACAGGTCCTGTGGCCTGAAAATCAGGATGAGGAGGGCGGCCAGTCCGAGAGAATTGAGTCCCTCGCCCTGCGTGTTTCCCAGGCGACCCCAGATGGTAATCGCGCACATCATGGAAGACCTGACAACCGACGGCGGCAGGCCGGTTACCAGCGCATAAAGCAGCACTGCGCCGATGGTGGCCCAGGCTGTCGTCTTCCTTCCGCATCCGACCGCACCGAGTGCAAAAAACACAACCGCGGCAATCAGGCCAACGTGCAGGCCCGATACGGCGAGTACGTGGTTGACCCCGGCCCGTGTAAATGCGTTTCGGACAGGGTCGGGAACCCCGCGTTTTTCGCCCAGCAGGATCCCGTTCAGCAGGCCCGCCGGACCACCGGACAGGTTGCACGCCACCCCGGCCCGCACGCCTCTGCGCACCGGCAGCACCACGTACGTCCACAGCCAGCCTCCTCTGCCCGGGCGGATTTCGAGAATCTGTTCCCTCCTCGACACGGAGCCCATGGCATGGATCCCCTTGCGTTCCAGGAAGGCGCGGTAATCGAACGCGCCCGGATTCCTGGATGGATGCGGACGGCGAAGGTGCAGCCGCGCCGTCAGACGGTCTCCATAATCCACGTCCGGTCGGAACTTGCGGAACCGCAGGAGAACCGTACCCTGAATCACATATACGGTGTCGCCCGCGGTTATCCGCTCTGCGGTTATCCGAAGGCGCAATCCGTCTTCCATCCATTCCGGTTCCTCAGCCGCGCGTCCATCAAGCACGACCGGACGGTCTCGTCCTGCAAACCGTGCGACGTGGTCTGCGGGCAACCCCTTCATTGCACAAACGTAACGCATCGCCCCCAGAACGAGCAGCAGGGCCGCCGGCCATACGCAATGGGTCTTCGCGCTCACCAGGCACACCATCCAGAGCCCGAGGCCACCGGTCCACAGCGCCCATACGGGCACGTCCAGACGATGTGCCACAAATACCCCCGCGGCAAAGAACGCCGCGGACAGCAGCGCCGGACGCCGCATCCTTGCCTCCTCCGTGTCGGCCCGAAATCCCCGAACACAACTGCAAAATCCGTACCACGTCAGATGACGACGGATTTGCCGGCTTTTGCGTTGCCAGATTGAAAGACTCGTTCAGTCGATGCATCGAAATATCCATCCGCGACCCGTTCCACGGGACGGTACGCCAACTGAACAATCCATTGACTTTGTCGGTTGGAGGTGCTATATTTCGTAGAATTCTCGCGGCTTACAGGTCTGCTTTCTGACAATTGCAGTTCGATCTTCGCCTGTGGCGTCGCCGGGACCCGGTGTCCATTCCCAATACCGCGCCGTTTCCGAAATTCAAGCCGAACCAGCTGGAATGCAACGGAATATCCGGCTCCAACTGGAGTACGACGGTACAGACTTCAAAGGCTGGCAGGTTCAGCCCGACCAGCGCACGGTCCAGGGAACTCTGGAATCGTGTCTGGCTTCGCTTTTGGGACATCCCATCCGCGTCATCGGCGCGGGACGCACGGATGCAGGCGTCCACGCACTTGGACAGGTAGCCAATTTTACCACGTTTCATGCCTTGCCATTACAGCGGATCGGTCCGGCGCTCAACGGCACGTTGCCGCCCGATGTGGCCGTTCTGGATGTTGACGAAGTTCCGTCCACGTTTCATGCCCGACGTTCCGCGAAGCGTCGGACGTATCTGTATCGCATTGTCTACCGCCGGAGGGCCATCGGCCGCAACGAGGCGTGGCACCTGCGAAGCAGGCTGAATATCGACGCAATGCGGTCCGCCGCGAGCCGAACGCTGGGCAATCACGATTTCACGTCGTTCTGCGTTGCTTCGTCCGAGAAGGAAAACCGGAACTGCCGTGTTTTCGAGTGCGTCCTGTACTGTCTCGACGACGCTGTCCACGTTGAAATCTCGGCAGACCGCTTTCTCCGATCGATGGTACGTGGCATCGTCGGTACTCTGGTCCAGGTGGGCCGGGGCAAGCGTGCACCGGACGCGATGGACGCGATTCTACTGGCCCGAAACAGGCAGGTTGCGGGGCCCAACGCTCCGCCCCAGGGGCTGTTTTTAAAAGAAGTCACCTACGAAGAACCGGAAGAATAGGACGTGCGGCGACCCGTCTGGATCCTTCTTGCAGGCGTCTTTACGGCATTGTACCTGGCACTTGCCGCCGAAGATCAACCGGAAAGTGCAACTCCGGCTTCGGCCGCGGGTCCCGAAATCGACGCCTCCAGAAAGAACGCCATCGTCCGTGCGGTCGAAAGGGTTGCGCCTTCGGTCGTGGGGGTCACCACCATGACCCTCAAGCGGTACGACGTCGGGTACGTGCATCCGTTTTTTGATTTCTTCTCATACCGCGGCACCGTTCACAAGAAGCGGCCCGGGATCGGTTCCGGCGTTGTCATCCGATCCGACGGTTACATACTCACCAACTACCACGTCGTCGAGGGTGCGCGGGAGATCACCGTCACGTTCTCCGACGGCCGGAGCTTCAAGGTCCAGGACGCGCGCAGAGACGTATTGGTCGACCCGGGCGCAGACCTGGCGGTCATCCGTGTCAACGCGACAGATCTCGCCGTGCCGGACCTGGGAGATTCGGAAGACGTCATCATCGGCGAGTGGGCGATCGCCATCGGCAATCCTTTCGGGCTGCTCATCGAAGATCCCCAGCCAACCGTTACGGCGGGCGTGGTCAGCGCGGTTAACCGCAATCTGAGACTGGAACAGGATGAAGGCGGGCACTCGTATTCCAACATGATCCAGACCGACGCGTCCATCAATCCGGGCAACAGCGGTGGTCCCCTGGTTAACGGCGTCGGACAGGTCATCGGCATCAACACCTTCATCTTCACGAAAAGCGGGGGCTCCCTCGGCATCGGTTTCGCAATCCCCATCAGCCGGGCGAAAAAAATCGCCGATCGGCTGATCGCGGGAGGCGTTCAGGAGTTTTGGGCCGGCTTCGAGTTGCACCCGAAACTGACGCGAGGGCTGGCGAACGCACTCGGACTGTTAACGCATCAGGCGGTCCTCATCACGGGTGTGGCCGACAACAGTCCCGCGTCCCGCGCAAAGCTGAATCCGGGCGATCTGATCATTGCGGTAAACGGAAACCCCGTTCGAAGCGCCGATGACGTGGAGAAGATCCTGGAAGACGCGCACGTCGGTGACGACCTGGCGTTGGAAATCTTACGCGGCCGGCTGCAGTTTGCAACACGCCTGGCGCCGGAGAAGGCGCCTGCCGGGCAGCAATAGACAACGAACGAAGCGTAGCCGAAATACGGAGCCGATACGATATGAGAAAGAGGGCCGCCGTCCCGAGCATGGTCACACTCTGCAACCTCTGCTGCGGTTTCCTTGCGATCGCGTATGCCATGGACGGAAAACTGGTCCCGGCGGCCTGGCTGATTGTCATCGCGGGTTTTCTCGATGCCTTCGACGGAAAACTCGCCCGGCTGATGGACTCGCCCAGCAACTTCGGGGTTCAGTTCGACTCCCTGGCCGATGTCTGCTCGTTCGGTGTGGCGCCAGCCGTGTTGATGTTTCAATATCTGCAGGGTATGCTGGATGCGGTGTGGCTGCCGTTCGCGGCCTGTTTTCTCTTCCTGTTGTGCGGTGCGCTGCGCCTGGCGAGGTTCAATGTTCAGGCCAAGGGAGACGAAAAGGAAGACTTCGTCGGCCTTCCCATTCCCTCAGCCGCAGCTACCATGGCTGCCTATATCGTCTTTGCGGAACGGGTCTGGCAGAGTACCCGCGAACCCCATGTCGGTCTCCTGCTGTGCCTGGTTCTGGGCCTCCTCATGGTCAGCCAGTTTGGATATCCCGCCTTTCCCAGGTTCAGCATTGAAACGCGAAGAGACCGTTGGAGACTGGGGATCGCCGTCGCCGCGTTTATCCCGGTCGCGATCTTTCCGGACGAAGCATTTTTCCCGATCGCCTTTGCATTCTCGATTTCCGGCGCGGTACGTTGGCTGTCGCATCTGATCATACATCGTGAAGTCGCGGATATGTAGCTCCCGCCTGAACCGCATTGGAGTGGGGTCGATGAGGAACAAGAGCATAGGTCACCTGATTGTTGCAATCTTCGTGGGCATTCTCGCCAGCCGGGTCTTCGGTGAGGCACTGAACCTGGTCTTCGGCAGCCTCGGACTGGAAGACAACATGGTGTCCAGAGTGCTGGTGGATCCTCTGGCGTCTTACGAATTTTACCCGATGCGCCTGAACCTGCTGGTGTTTACGGTCACTCTCGGCTTTTCTCTCGATTTCAACGTCCTCAGCCTGATCGGCATTGGTGCGGCGTATTATTACTTCAAGTATTCCTACTGATCCACCGTCGTGCCGGTTTGCCGGTATCGGCTGTCGCGCGATGCGGCTTCTTCGAGATTCGGCAGACGCGGAAAATTCGCCGGTGGGCCCGCCCGACGATTGAACGGCGGATCTTCACGAATGCGAGGCAATTTATGCTGGGTGGAATCGGAACCTGGGAAATTCTTCTGATCTTCCTGGTCATCCTTCTGCTGTTCGGGGCCAAACGTATTCCCGACATCGCCAAGAGCGTGGGCAAGGGCGTTACGGAATTCAAGCGAGGCCTTCGTGATATTCAGGATGAAATCGAAACCGGAGTCGATCCCCCTTCCAAGTCCGACCAAAAGACTGCGGATTCGGAAAAAACCGCCAAACCGTAGAGACAGATTCAGGGGGGAAAGGTGGCAGTATCCGGGAAGCCACTGAACGAACGGCCCGCCCACGAACTGACGGCGTCGATTCTGTCGGGCAATATTACGTCCCGAGAGCTTGTCGAGGCCGTTTTTCATTGCATTCAAGCGACGAATCCGGCGCTGAACACCTACATCACCCTGAATGAAGGCGAAGCGATCCGCAAGGCCGACGAGGTTGACGCCAGGGTATCGGCTGGAGATCCGGTGGGTCCGCTGGCGGGTATCCCCGTCGCACTGAAGGACCTTCTTTGCACCCGCGGCCTGCTCACCACCGCGGGCTCCCGCATCCTGGCGAACTTTGTTCCACCCTACGACGCGACCTCCGTTGCGCGACTGAGGGAAGCCGATGCGGTTATCGTTGGCAAACTCAACATGGACGAGTTTGCCATGGGGTCCTCCAATGAAAACTCGGCGTACGGACCCGTGCGCAATCCCCATGATCCAACGCGCGTTCCCGGCGGTTCGAGCGGCGCCAGCGCCGCCAGCGTGGCCGCGAATCAGACCGTACTCGCCCTGGGCACGGATACGGGCGGGTCAATTCGTCTGCCCGCCTCGTTCTGCGGCGCCGTCGGTCTCAAGCCCACCTATGGTCGCGTCTCCCGATACGGCCTCATTGCCTATGCGTCGTCGCTGGACCAGATCGGACCCCTGGCACGGAACGTACGGGATGCCGCCCTCCTGCTGAACGTCATTGCCGGACACGACCCGCGAGACTCCACGTCCGTAGATTTACCCGTACCGGACTATACGGCGGGCCTTGAAGCGGGCGTCGCCGGGCTTACTGTCGGGCTTCCGGCGGGGTATTTCGGACAGGGACTTGACGACGAGGTGCGCGGGGCGATCATTCGAAGTGTCGAGGTTCTGGAAAATGCAGGTGCGGAAATCCGTGAGGTCGACCTCCCGGTAGCCTGCCATCCGGCCTACTCGGTAGCCGCCTACTACATCATCGCCACCGGTGAGGCGTCCTCGAATCTCTCCCGGTACGACGGCATAAAGTTCGGCAGTCGAACAGAGGGAGACGATCTCCTGGACATGTACTGCCGGACCCGAAGCGCCGGGTTCGGAGAGGAAGTCAAGCGTCGTATCATGCTGGGCACGTACGCCCTCAGCGCCGGCTATTACGATGCCTACTATCTGAAAGCCCAGAAGGTGCGTACTCTCATCAGGCGCGACTTCGAAAAGGCCTTCGAAACCTGCGACCTTCTCGCCGCGCCCGTGTCGCCGACGCCGGCTTTCCGCATTGGCGAAAAAACCAGCGACCCGCTCCAGATGTACCTGTCCGATATCTATACCGTTTCGGTAAACCTGGCCGGAATCCCGGGCATTTCCGTTCCCTGCGGCGTCTCGGAGGATGGCCTGCCCATCGGACTGCAACTGCTCGCGCCGGCCTTCGGGGAAGATCGTCTGCTCAGGACCGCTTACGTAGTCGAACAGGAGTTGAACCGATGAAGTACGAGCCCGTCATCGGTCTTGAGGTCCATGCCCAGCTCGCCACGAGGACCAAGATATTCTGCGGCTGCGGCGTGTCATTCGGGGACGAAGCCAATTCGCGCACCTGCCCGGTCTGTCTTGGGTTGCCAGGCGCCCTGCCCGTGTTGAACCGGGAGGCCGTAAACCACGCCATACGCATCGCCCTGGCCGTGGGCTGCACCGTCCAGCGCCGAAGCCGCTTCCTGAGAAAGAACTATTTTTATCCCGATCTGCCAAAGGGGTATCAAATCTCGCAGTTCCAGTCCAACGAAGAAATGCCCCTGGCCACGGGAGGAGGCATCGATATCCCCTCTGCGAACGGCACGAAGACCGTGCGCCTCATTCGCATCCACATGGAGGAAGACGCGGGCAAGAGCATCCATGATGAAGCGTTCGTATCCCCCGGCGAGTCTCTGGTGGACGTCAACCGCTGCGGGGTCCCCCTTATCGAAATCGTCACCGAACCGGACATCGCTTCGCCGGAAGAAGCTTACCATTTCATGTCCCGCCTGCGGCAGTTGCTGACCTACACCGGAGTTTCGGAAGGGGACATGGAAAAGGGCCACGTCCGGATCGACGCCAACGTGTCGATCCGGCCGAGCGGGACGAGCGGACTCGGCACGAAAGTCGAAATCAAGAACATGAACTCCATCCGCAACTGCCGGCGCGCACTCGAACTCGAGATTCT
Organism: uncultured bacterium; assembly: GCA_964551635.1. Lineage (GTDB taxonomy): Bacteria > Latescibacterota > UBA2968 > UBA2968 > JAAXHE01. The sequence goes on from CAZKDZ010000149.1 coordinate 44,272, forward strand.
GCGTCAGATCGACACGTCCGAAGCCGGCGGCGAAATCAGACAGCAGACGTTGTTGTTCGATCCGGACCGCAGCCGGCTGCGCGCGATGCGGAGCAAGGAGTCTTCCGACGACTACCGCTATTTCCCGGAACCGGACCTGGTTCCGGTTGTCGTCGATCGTGAGTGGATCGACCGGGTGCAGGCCACCGTACCCGAATTGCCTCGCGAGAGACGCGCCCGTTTCGCGTCTGCCTATGGTCTCCGGACGGAACAGATCGATACGCTGGTCGCGGAACGGAATGTGGCCGACTATTTTGAAGCCGCCGTATCGGCCGGGGCCGCGCCTGCAGCCGCCGCGAACTGGGTGCAGGGCGACGTCCTGCGCACACTCAACGAGCTCAAGATCGATATCGCAGAACTCAAGGCCACTCCGGAAGGCCTGGCCGCGCTGCTTGATCTGATCGAGGCCGGCGCCATCAGCGCGAACATTGCGAGAGACGTGTTCGCAATGATGGCCGAAACCGGCGCGCCGCCCGAAGCGGTCGTCGAACAGCAGGGTCTGGCGCAGATCAGTGATTCATCCGAGATCGAGGGATTGATCGTCAGCGTGATTTCGGAACACCCCGACGAAGTCGCCAGATACAGGAGTGGCGACAGAAAGCTGCTGGGTTTCTTCATGGGGCAAATTATGAAGGCCACGAGAGGCCAGGCGAACCCCAAGGTGGCCAATCAGTTGTTGCGCCGGAAGCTGGAGGACGGGAACGCCCGGGCCTGAATCCGCCCGCGATCCGCACGGCGCCGGTTCTCTCGATATTTCCATCCGGCACGGCCCTTCCTCTCGCCCTGCATCCGTCAAACCAATCAACCCGGGCAGTCGTGAGCACCTTTCTCGTTATCTTTGCAAGGAAACCGGAACCCGGCTCGGTCAAGACCAGACTGCATTCCCGGTACACGCCGAATCAGGCTGCGGCAATCTATCGCGCATTCATCCTGGATACCGTAAACGCCGCGAATGAAGCGACCGCCGACCGGCGCTGCGTGGCGTGCGACCCGCCCGGTTCCGAATCCGAACTTTCCGATCTGGCCGGACCGGGCTGGTACCTGTTCCCGCAGGCCCGCGCGGACCTCGGCGAACGTATGTTTCAGGCGGCCCGCCACTGTTTCGATCTGGGCGCCGGGCGCGTCGTCATCGTCGGAACCGACGTGCCTTCGCTGCCGCCGGGCCACGTAGACCGGGCATTCGAACTCCTTCAGGGGCACGACGTCGTACTCGGTCCCAGCCTGGACGGCGGGTACTATCTGGTCGGCCTCGCAAGGCCCTTGTGCGAGATCTTCGTTGGCATCGCATGGAGTACGGAAAGCGTTTTCAATCAGACGCTTGAACGGGTGCGGGCCCTGGGTCTCACCGCTGGCATCCTGCCGACCTGGTACGACGTGGACACCCCGGAGCAGCTGGACCATCTTGTCGACGACACCCGCACGCATTTCCAGGCCGGTATGACGGACCCCATTCCACACACGCGCGCCTGTCTCTCAACCCTGGACTGTCTCGAGTGAAGAGCAGGAAGCAGAGGTCGCGGGGCGTTCCTGCCATAACAGTCCGTTGATAAAGTCGCTCTGCAGGCGAGGCCGAGCCATTGTGGCCGAAGACAAGGCGCGTGACCGAGTCCCATCCTTCGATTCGGCGAGGGCGCGCAACGCAGTATTTCGAC
>CAZKDZ010000150.1:0-27261 GCA_964551635.1 uncultured bacterium
TGCTTACCAGATCGTGTAACTGCTCCCGTTCCTCGGGACTCAGACGGACAACGTATTTCTTCGGCATCTCGATGGCTCCTTCCTCTTCAGGGGAGACATCGAACTATAAGCACGCGCTGCTTTAGAAGTCAATAGGTACTAGCGTTGCGCGGTCTGCGCCCGTTTGTGGAGTTCCTCGGGGGTATCAGGACTCCCAGACATAGACCTTCTTGTAGTAGGCCGTCTCAAATCCGTTGCGTTGAAGATTGCCCAACGAGGTTTTCAGCCTGGCAAGCGTTTCACTGCAGGCCACCCGGCATCCCAGTTCCGCGGCGCGATTCAGGCGGGCCCTGATCAGCGCATTCTGGCCGCCTTTTCCTCCGTGCGCCTCCGCGGTCCCGGCCCATCCCAGATAGGCGAAATCTCCATCGTGGGCCAGTATCGCGGCGCTGACGGGCGTATCGCCGTCATATGCCAGAAAATGGTCGAATCCGTCCCGATCCACGCACTGGAAGAAGAACGAACATGGCCAGGGCTCGAATATGCGGAGAATCGCGTCCCTCCGGCTTTCGACCTCGCGTCCCGACACCCGGCGCACGGCCAGGCGGGTCGGGAACGGGGCAACGCCATCGACGGGACGAATCAACGTGGGATACGTGGTTCCTTTAAACGGTTTGAGACCGTTGTCCACCAGCCACCCAATTATTTCCTTTTCCTGCGGGTTCGGACTCATCCAGAAGAAGAACCGTTGGATCCTCGATTCGCTGAATACATTCAGGATTTCCAGTAAATCGGTCCTGGAAACACGCCTCACGCAACCGAAGAAAGAAACGCCGTTCCGATTTGCCGATGGATAGGGCGATGAGGCGGAAGGAGGATCGAGTGTGACGACGGCGACATCAGAGGGCACCTGGATCCCCGAATCGTGTGGAACGCAATCGAGTTCCCTCTGCCTGATCGCCATCAATCGTCGCGCAATCTCGTGGGGTCCCATATCGAAGAGCGTTACGACTTTCCTTCGAGGTGCGGTTTCAGGAACTGTCCCGTATACGACTGCTCGACAGCGGCCACCGCCTCAGGCGGGCCCGCGGCCATCACATGCCCCCCGTTGTGCCCGCCCTCCGGTCCGAGGTCGATCACGTAGTCGGCGGTCTTGATCACGTCGAGGTGATGTTCGATGACCACAACGGTATGTCCGGCGTCGACGAGGCCGTTGAGCGCGTCGAGCAGCTTTTGAATGTCCGCCAGGTGCAATCCCGTGGTCGGCTCGTCGAGAATATAAAGATTCTGCCTTCCGCGTTTGATCTTGCCGAGCTCGCTGGCGAGTTTGATGCGCTGCGCCTCTCCGCCGGAGAGGATGGTGGCCGGATGGCCGATTTTAAGATAACCCAGTCCCAGGTGGTTCAGTACGGCGAGTTTGTGGGCAATGAGGCTGTTCCCTGCGAAGAACGTGACGCCCTCTTCAATGGACATGTTCAGGACGTCGGCAATGGTCTTGTCCCGGTAGGTGACCTCCAGCGTCTCGTCGTTGTAGCGTGCGCCCTTGCAGGTGGGACAGGGTACGGATACGTCGGGCATGAAGGCGAAGCTCGTCTTGATCTCGCCTTCGCCGGCGCATTCCTCGCAGCGGCCGCCCTTGACATTGAAGCTGAATCGGGAGGCCGTATAACCTCGTTCCATGGCTTCCCGGGTGGACGCGAAACATCTGCGGATATTGTCGTAGAATCCGATGTAGGTCGCGGGATTGGACCTGGGAGACCGGCCGATGGCGGTCTGATCGATGTTGATGACGTCCCCCACGGATTCATAGCCGGAGAGATCGTCGTGATCTCCTGAAAAGACCCGGCTGTCGTGAAACAGATTGTACAGTTTTTTGTACAGCACTTCGTGTATGAGGGTGCTTTTGCCGGATCCGGACGCGCCGGTAATACAGGTAAAGATCCCCAACGGGATTTCAACGTCGATGTTATTGAGGTTGTTCGCCCGCGCGCCCCTGATGCGAATCGCCCTGGCGTTCTTCCCTCGCCGTTGATCGGGGACGGCGATTGTTCTGGCCCCGGTCAGATACTGTGCCGTTGGCGATTCCCTGCAGTCCAGTACCTCGTCGAAAGGACCTGCCGCGACAACGCGACCCCCGTGTACTCCGGGACCGGGACCCATTTCAATGATGTGATCCGCGGAGCGGATGGTCTCCTCGTCGTGCTCGACGACGAGGACCGTGTTGCCGATGTCCCTGAGGCGTCTCATGGTACCGATCATCTTGACGTTGTCTTTGGGATGCAGGCCGATGCTGGGTTCATCCAGAACATAGAGCATGCCCATCAGCCCCGAGCCGATCTGGGTGGAGAGGCGAATGCGCTGGGACTCGCCGCCGGAGAGCGTCCCGGTCGGACGGTTGAGGTTGAGATAGTCGAGGCCGATGCCGATCAGCAGTTCGAGGCGGGACGAGATTTCGTGGACGATTTGCGAAACCACTTCCTTCTGTTTCATAGGGATGGCAAGTTTCGCGAGAAAAGCGCGTAATTCCGGGAGATGCATTTCTCCGAGACTGTGGATGTTGCGGTCATCAATCGTGACCAGAAGACGCTGTTTCTTCAACCGCTCCCCGCCGCAGTCCGGACAGAGGTTCTCGACCATGGTCTTGCGCAGATAGTCTTCCCTGCCCCCGTGCGCCACCCCCTTTTGTCGGTAACGGCGGTACTGACGTTCGATCTGATTGATGACGCCGTCGTAACGAAACTCCCTCCCGATGTACTTCGCGCCGACCTTGGCGTCCGGAGGCTGTTCAATGACGACTTTTTCGCCGCCTGTTCCGTACAGAAGGAGGTCCCTTACGCCATCGGAAAGATCCTTATAGGGGACGTCCAGGTCGAAGCCGTATTTTCTGGACAGGCTGTAGAGGATACGCCCGCCCCAGGTATTGACATCGTATTTCAGGGCTTCTTTCACGAACGCGCCTTCCCGCAAGCTGCGGTCCTTGTCGGGGGCGACGAGATCGGGATGCGCTTTCAGATAGGTGCCCAGACCGGAGCACGTCACGCAGGCGCCGGCGGGATCATTGAACGTAAACATCCCGTGATGCATACGGCCGGCGACAACGCGCGCGGACGAAGCACCGAGTTTCCGGTGGAAAGTTTCGACTGCCGACCGGCTGATCTCGGATAGAATGCGAAAACACAGGAACCCTTCGCCAATGACTTCGAGGCCGTGTGTAAGGGACGTCACGATCTGTTTATCGAGACCGTCGCGGACAACAAAACGATCCACGATCACTTCAATCCGGTAGTCTTCGTCTTCATCGAGGTCGACTTCCTCGCTCAGGTCGTGAGGCGTATCGTCAATGCGCACCCGCCTGTATCCCTTGGTGCGAACGTCGTCAAAGAGGTAGGCGTAATCTTCGCCGTAGATCTTGAGAACCGGCGCCAGAACTTCAACCTCCGCGCCGTCGGGCAGGGCAAGCAGATGTTCCATCATCTGATGCGGGGTCCAGACGCCTACTTTCTCTCCGGTGACCGGGCAACGGGGCTGCCCGACATTCGCATAGAGCATGCGCAGATAGTCCGAAAGGTCCGTCATCGTCCCCACGGTCGAGCGGGGATTCTTCATCACGGTCTTCTGTTCTATCGAGACGACCGGAGAGAGACCGTTCACGAAGTCGACGTCCGGCTTCCTGAGTTGTGAAACGAATCGCCGGGCAAAGGTGGAAAGCGACTCCATGAATCGGCGCTGTCCCTCGGCGTACACCGTATCGAAAGCCAGGGAGGATTTCCCGGAGCCGCTCACGCCCGTGACAACAACCAGCTTGTCGCGCGGGATTTCCAGATGGATATTCCGCAGGTTGTTTTCGCGTGCGCCCTTGACTTCAATGGTGGATCTCATCGTTGGCCTTTTAAAAAAACCGAGCGAAACTACGAGACTACGAAACTACGAAAGGGCGAAACTACGAAAGGGCGAAACTGCGAAAAAGCGGGAATACATCATTCGTCTGCTGGTTTCCTCGTCTTTTCGCCTTTTCGTATTCTCGTCTATTCGTTTTCTCGTATTCTCGCCCATTCGTCTACTCGCCATCGTAGTAATACGCGGGTTCTTCAACTTCGATTCGGCTCTTCTCAGTCAGGTGGATCGGACTCGACAGCTTCTGAATGACTTCCTGCTGAACAAGCCATTCACAGGCCGCTTCAAGGCCGCCGCCCTGGATCTTCTTTTCGAAATAATCGCTGATTTCCGAGAGTCTACGCACTTCAGACGATTCCTCCAGGTAATCCAGCAACGGGCGAAACAGGTCCGGCGTCCTTTCCTCCAGATAGTGATTGACCAGATCGAGCACGGATTTGACGGATTCGTGAGTCTTGGGTTGATTTACAAAGTCCGTGTAGACGGCGTTGAACAACTCCGGATTGTACCTGAGCGCCTGATGGACCACTTCCCGGCCGGGGGCTTCGTTGTGCAGGATCACCTGGATCGATGCCAGGTCGCGCACAACCTGCATGAGCCACCAGAAGCTGTATTCGTAGTCCTCTTTCAGGTGGAAGTACTTTTCGGCCTTGTTGAGCGACGGTATCAGAAAGCTTGCGTGTCTCAACAACTGGTATGCCCGGTCTCTCGCTCCGATGTGATCGATGGCGTCGTACCACCTCGCAACGGAATCGTCTCTCGTGAAAAGAAGGGTACTCTTCGAAAACGTAAAGTCCAGCCAACCTCCGGCGAGATCGCCTTCGATCCGTCGTTTGAAGACGCTGCGAGGAATGCGTTGCGCGTGGATGTTGACATCGTCTTCACAGAGCGTTACATGTCCTTCTTTCACCCCATCCTGCATGATGATCCACAGATCGATATCCGAATTCACCCAGACTTCGTCGTAGGACAGACTGCCAAACAGAATCGCGGCGAGTACCGTCCTGTCATTTTCGAGTTTTCCGACCAGAGATGACAGCGCGCCCTGGTAGTGTTTCCGGATTTCATCCGGCGCGTCAGGAGACATCAAAAACTCCATCGTCACTATATTTAATGAACGCGAGGGAGCACATGATATACACAGGTACGAAACAGGTGTCAAGGTCAATTCCCTGAAAACGCGGGACTCCGCAACTGAAGGGCAGAGTCCCACGAAAACGCGATAGACCGTTGCGAACCGGAAATTCACGCGTTTGCCATGCAGGGACGGCAAACCGGGGTATTCCGCCAACCTCTTGAAACCTTAGCTGGATATCGTGTCCGCCAAAGGACGTCGTACAGTCTTCAGTTCCCTGCCGACGCATCAAGCCGCTTTCCATCATATCCGACGGAGGAACCCATGTTTCATCGAATCCGGCCATGTGGTCCGGCTGTCGTTCTGCTGATCTCTCTGTTTACGGTATCCGGCGCCGCGTCGGCCGGCGACTTCATACTCACCATTCTGCACAACAACGACGGCGAGTCCCAGCTGATAAATGCCGGAGAGGGCATGGAAGACTTTGGCGGCGTGGATCGATTCAAGACCCTGGCGGATCGGCTCAAAGCCGAAGCGCGAATGGACGGCGGCGTGATCATGGTATCGTCGGGGGACAACTTCCTCGCCGGCCCTGAATTCAACGTCAGCCTCAGGCGCCCGGATCCCGAACCCTTCTACGACGCCCTCGCGATGGACCTGATCGGGTACGACGCCGTGTGCATCGGCAACCACGACTTCGACTTCGGACCGGAAATCCTGGCCAGGTTCATTTCCGGTTACAGCTTCACCCGCCCGCCATATCTCAGCGCCAACCTGGACTTCGGAGACGAACCGGAACTGGCGGAACTCGTCGCCTCCGGCCAGATCGCAGCCAGCGCGGTCGTCAGAGTCCAAGGCGAACTTATCGGCATCGTGGGCGCCACCACCCCGGACCTGGCGTTCATCTCCAGTCCGCGAAACGTCAGGGTGGACGGCATGCTGCGTGAGGCCATCCAGGCCGAAGTGAACGGGCTTGCGCGACGCGGGGTGGGTATCATCGTTCTGATCAGCCACCTCCAGTCCATAGAGAACGACCTGGAGCTCGTGCGGGAATTGCGGGGCGTGGACGTGGTGATTGCGGGCGGCGGCGACGACGTCCTGGCAAATCCAGGCACGCTTCTTATTCCCGGAGACGAGGCCGAGATTTCCGGTCCGTACCCGATAATCGAGCAGGGCGCAGATGGCAACGACGTACACGTTGTCACCACTGCCGGGAATTATCGCTACGTGGGCCGGTTCGTGGCCAGTTTCGATGCTGACGGCGTCATTACATCGGTCGACCGGGACGCCAGCGGTCCGGTGCGGGTGGCCGGGGGCGGCCAGCCGGATGCCGTGGCCCCCAACGCAGTGGTCCGGAATCGGGTTGTCGCCCCGGTCATCGATGCCCTTGCCTCCCTTGCTTCCAATCCGGTGGGAACGTCGGAAGTTGCGCTCGACGGCGTGGGGAGCAGGATCCGGACCCGGGAGACCAACGAGGGCAACCTGGTGGCCGACGCCCTCCGGTGGCAGAGCGCGCAACTTGCCTCGTCGTTCGGCGTTCCCGTTCCTCAGGTGGGCATTGTCAACGGAGGGGGAATACGCAACGCCAGCGAGATTCCCGCCGGCGCGATATCCGAACTCACGACCTTCGACATGCTGCCGTTCCCCAACTTCGTCGCCGTTGTGCCCGCCGTTCCTGCGGCACATTTCAGGGAAATCATGGAAAACGCGGTCTCGAAAGTAGAACGCACCTCAGGTCGATTCGCACAGATATCGGGCTTCACGATGGTCTGGAATCCCAATGGCGTCGCTCAGGAACTGGATGAGAATGGAAACGTCACGCAACGCGGCGGCCGTATTGTGGAGATCACACTGGACACGGGCGCCGGCATCGTCGAAAATGGAAACGTCGTATCCGGCGCGCCGGACATTCGCGTGGCGACCGTTGACTTCCTCGCCAGGGGCGGCGACCAGTACCCCTTTCGGGGTGCCCGCTTCACCCGTTTCGGAGTAACCTACCAGCAGGCGCTTGTCAACTTCATCAGGGAAGGCCTCATGGGCCGGATCACAGCGACGGCCTATCCGGAAGGTGGACAGGGTCGAATTACCACCGGGCAACGTAAACCCGCGGACGAGTCGAACGTCGCGAACCGCTCGATCGTACACGTGTTCCTGACGCGTGACGGCGTGCCGATACCGGAAGCACGGGTGGAATTCTCACGTTCCGTTTCCGGCCGCGCGCCCGATTACCGGTGGAGGGACTCAACCGACGGAGACGGTCGCGCGACAGTAGTAATCAGACCCGAAGGCCACCAAAGCGTCTCGGGTTACTACGCGGTTCGTGCAGTGGACATCGCGGGCGATACGATCTCCAAATGGGGGAGCGTCCCGATCAACGGCGGTCGGGAAATCACACTCCTCCTACCGGTGGGTGGCGTCGCCCGCGTGGAGGAGAAACAACCGCTGGCAGAATACGCCCTGGTGCTCCATCCGAATACACCAAATCCGTTCAACCCCTCAACCCGGATTGCCTACCGGATCCCTCACGAGGGGCCGGTCGACCTCACGATCTACAATGTACTGGGTCAGCAGGTACGGGTTCTGGTACGGGATCACCAGAGTCCGGGCCGGTACGAAGTCATGTGGGACGGAAGGGACGCGTTTGGGCGTTACGTTTCCACCGGCGTCTACTTCTATCGGCTGGCGCATCCAGGCGGCGCGCTCACAAATCGCATGCTTCTGGTCAAATGACGACGTTCTTGCCTGTTGCACCCAGAAAAACCGGGCGATCGACACACTTATCGCCCGGTTCATTTTGCACAGATCTCGCAGACTGGCTTGCTGCTGGTATATCTTCAAACGGCACGTGTAGAGCCGCAGGCGTTCCATGGATTTCAGCGGAACGGCCCCAAAGAACGCTTCTTCGGAATCACCACTGCAAAAGCCAAACGTGAATGCTGTTAATTCAAGATTACTTGCGACAGTGTTTTCATTCGATTGCAAGGAGGAGGTTCAATGATGTCATGCCCTCGGCATCAATACCAATTCACTGAGAAGAGCCAGTTTCCTCGCAATGCTCTGCCTTTCACTCTTAGACGGCGGGAACTGTGTGATATTCGCATGTAGTTCATGGGGCTGCGTATCTGGAACGACATTGAGGTCATTTTCATAAACTTGCACGGCTAAAAAATCCGCCCTCGCCTTTATTCTTCGCTCTTCTGTTTGGACGTATTCTCTGCCAATGGCCCAAACTTCACAGTCAGTGAGTGATGAAATGCGATATACTGATATTTGGTCGCTGTTTGTGGGGGGAATAAAGGCACCGAATTTTACGACGCCGTTCATAACCGAAAATTGTCTACTGTAGAAAATAAATCGGGCAAGTTTTTCGCCAGGTGGAACATCCATATGGAATTCTCAATTAGACGAGAAGGTTCGACAATGTTACAATTAAGCCCTGCAGCAAGGCAGTATCTGACATTGAACAGATTCCTTCGAATTTGCGTCTCTCGTTGAAAAAAGCACCGTAGATTACAAGATTATCTCCATATACACCCATCGTTACGATTCCATTCGCCGGTCGCCACTCGAAGCCAAGACTGCCATCTTCTGCCCAGCCGATGTCGGGCATCGGTACATTGTTTCGAAACAACAAAAAAAGCAAAGAATACGCGTCATCATATGCGGAATCAGGGATAGGATCAATCTCATTATCCAATTCCAAGGCTTCCGTTGCCTCCTGGCGTGTTTTCTCCATTTGGCGTTTTGCATCATCCAATGTCCGCTGTGGACGGTAGGTCGGCAAATGGAAATACAGATTTGATGCATCTCCTTCGAGCAAATCTCTGTCGCTTATCTTAGGTAGATCGTAAGCCTGAGTTTGTAGATTTCGTGGGTATCCAAAATGTGGTAAACGAGTTTGATGTTCGTCATTTACCGAAACGACCCTCCCCTCTATGGTGTGTAGACTTATCGGTTCAACAGTCCGTCTACCGCGATACCAGTCATAGACGTAATTGGCTTCGAGACTTGAGTGATCTTCAGCCAGACGTGCGAGGGTTTTCATTGTCTCCTCCCCCACGTGCGAGTTTGGATGTCTTCCGTAAACAGTCCAGTGAATTTCCCGCGAATACAGCCATGTGCCGACGTAAACCACTTAATCATTGCGTCGTATTCTTCAGTCTGTGGAAAACCACGCATTGTAAAATCCGTTTGTAAAGTTTGTTTTTGATCAGATACCCGTACCCTATGACTAACGGCAAGATGTAGCCTTCCGTTTAAGTCCGCTATTGGAAATGACGTCCGCAAGATCACAGATTCGGCACCTGACCAGAATGAACTCGATGGCTCAGACCTAATGAACAGCTTATATACTTCCCCTACGTCATTAAGAGTATTCCAGCCATCCCCTCGCAATAGTTGATCGATATAGGTCAGTTCATATTGTAATGGAACTACCTCGCCGACTTCCATTGATCTAACTATCTCCCGAAATCGACTATAGAACCTTGCAAACCTTTCAAATATTGCAGTGAATCCAGGATATCCTTGATCTGGCTCTAACTTACGCCAGTTAAACGTAAATCGATCCCGTTGAATTTGAATTATGTGATATTGTTGTTCGTGGATGAACCAAATTCGTGAGAAGTTAGGGACATTACTCAATTGCAACTCAGGTCCTTGATTTGAGGGGGAAAGATTCTCGATCGTCGGCATCACTGGCGGCTGTTCAACGACCTCTAAGAATCCCTCTTTCTTAAATTCCTGCCATATCGTTCCGAGATGGGGTGCAAGCAACATGTCGAGAGACTTGAAGAGTACACTCAATACCACCTCATCTACCGGTGGTCGCGCAAATTCGAGCTCATTGTGTACGGGCTCCATTAGGTGTCACCTCTCAAGATCTTGTACACGTACTCCTAATTGTGATAACGCCTGATTCAAATGTATAGTTTCACCAAATGCGATGCTTATGCTCGATCTAAAACCAGCACATCCTTTTGTAGACATTGCATTCTCAATGCTCGGAAACACTCAGGTTGATTGTAAATTAACATATACAAGCGTCCAAACAAAGCCAAATAGCAATATCTCCAGTATCAACGGCGGTATTACCAACCGACATCGGTTGGCGACTGGTTCGAGCCATAGTTCTGACGGTCTCCAGTGCGGCGGCTTCCCGACTTCCGTTCTCTTGACGAAACTGGGTATTTCCGGTATATTCGTGTACCTATACACGGTAAGTCCTATGCTTTTCTGGAGACAGCAGCATGTTGCAATCCGCCGGACGAATTCATCCTGTTGTCGTAATCGCTCTGGCAATATCCACGGGCTACCTTGCGTTATTTCTGGTTGCCGCCTTCCCCGGACACGATCACGATCAACAATGTACTGTCTGCGCCTGGTTCAACAACCTGAGTATCGGTCTGCCGGCAGTGCTGGTGTTGCAACTTTGCTTTCTGCATTTCCGGCGGGGGTTTTCCTCGTTCTGTTCCCCGCGCTCGTCGCTCCTTCTGCCTGAAAGACGCGCCCCTCCTGTGTTCTGATTCATCCTCACGTGTCTTCATGACACGTCCTCAGTACTTCCCGGTTTTTTCAACGAGAACGTTCCAGGTCCGCCCCGGCTCAACCCGCGCTTGCATAAATGTGGCTCGGTCCTGCATGCGGGTAGGCTCTCGGAACTGCGTATCGCGCATTCCCGCCCCTCTCCGGGTCAGGCTGCATCCGCAAAGGCGGATAACCGGCCCGGCGAATTTGCGTGTCGGTAACTTGCCGGCACAACCGCAGTTCGTCTGCCGCACAGGCGGATGTTCATGCGGTTTTCGGGCGAAATGACATTCTGGTACACAGGAGAACATTAATGTTCAGCATGCTGAAGATGAAAACATCCCTTCACTGGATTGCAACGGCCGCGGTTGTCGCCGCGTTCCTGTCCGGTTGTGGAAAGGATGACCCCGTTACGCCACAGGAAGAGCATTACGAAGCCGAGGGCCTCGTCCTCCTCGACGGAAGCCAGCGTTTCTTCCGTTATTTCCAGGGCAGGATTGACTCGGGCGACGGACGGGCGGAAGCCCTGGAAGTCCATCACGGCGAAGTCACCAGCAAGTGGAGCATCCGCTTCCTGGACAAAGACGGAAACGAAATGGCGCCCCCCACCGGCGAGGGCTTCACGTTCACGTGGGAAATTGCGGACCGGGATATTGTGGAAGTCGTCCAGGACGAGGGAGAAGCGGGCAAATTCGTCTTCGCCCTGCGCGGCCTCGAAGATGGCGAGACCACCATCAGGCTTCAGATTTCGCACGAAGGGCACGTGGACTTCACCACGCTGCCACTTCCGGTGCATGTGGTCGGAGAATTCGAGGCGGAAGGGCTCGTGATCATCGAATCCGGCGTTCGATTCTTCCGCTATTTCCAGGGCGAGATCGACTCCGGGGAAGGTCGGGTATCGGAACTCTCGGCCCCGATCGGCCTGACGCCTCACTGGCGCATCATGTTTCTGGATGAACACGGAGAGGAAATCGACCCGCCGGACGATCCCGAATTCAGTTTCGCCTGGATCATTGCCGATTCCGACATTCTCGAAGTCCACCAGGACGAAGGCGACGAGGGTTCTTTCGACTTCCACCTGCGCGGCCTGCAGGAGGGCGAAACTACCATTGTATTTGGCGTCAGACACGAAGGCCACATTGACTTCCGCACACAACCCATTCCCGTACACGTTGAGTCACAGGAGGGCCAGCACGGCGAACCCGTGGGCGTACGACTCAAGGAGGAAGACAGCGGCGAGTTGCTCACACAGGCGCCCGTTAAGGGAGAAGGCGAAGCCACCGAGGCCCTGACAGTTGCCGTAGGCGACACAACCGACCACATCGCGACTTTCTTCTTTGACGAAGACGACGTGGAATTCCAGCCGGAAGCGCCCGACGAGACGCTGGGGATTGCGGTGGCCGACACCTCGTTGCTGGCCATCGATCCGCCTGTAGCGCCCGAATACTGGGCCTTCAGACTCATCGGCAAGAAGGCCGGCACCACCACCATAACGCTTTCCATTCTCCACGACGGCGAGGCTGAAGACGAATTCGCGCCCATTTCGGTGGCGATCACCACACCGTAGCAGGATACGCGACGGGCTCGGAAGTTAAGGTTCCAGTATAACTATGGCTGTATCCCGGTTTGTTTTGCGCTCAACTGGAGTCCGCAGGATGTTTTATTCCTCCAGACGAATTCATCCATCTGCTCTCATCGCACTGGCGTTATTCGCGGCCTACCTGGCTGCATTCCTGTTTGCCGCGTTCCCCGTACACGATCACGATCAACAGTGTCACAATCACGATCATGATCAACAATGTACTGTCTGCGCCTGGTTCAACAACCTGAGCATCAGTCTGCCGGCAGTGCTGGCTTTGCATCTCTGCTTTTTGTATTTCAGGCAGGATTATTACTCATTCCGTTCTCTGCCCTCTTCCCTCCTTCTGCCACGCGGACGCGCACCTCCTGTGTCCTGATCCATCCTGGTGTCCTGTCCCAAAAATTCCTCACCATTCGACCGCCGATTCATCCCGTCTCGCTACGTTCCCCTCGCTCGCCGACCTTACGCAGGTCGCCTGCGCTCCGGCGCCTTGCGAGCCGGGCGACTCAGCGGTCAAATTCAGGCAACTTATTTCCGGGACAGAACACTGCGTGTCTCCATGACACGACCTCGGTACTACCAGGCATTTTTCAATCAGGTCGTTCCAGGTTCGTCCCGGTTCGCATCCGCGCATGCAGAAATGCGCCTCGGTTCTGCACGTGTGTGGACTCTCGGAACCGCGTAAAGCCCATTCCCGAGCCACTCCGGGTGTGGCTACGTCCGCAAAGGCGTGTATCCCTCCGGACGACCTGGCATTTCGCCGGCATTCCGGCAGGTCCGCAGTTCGTCCACGGCCCCGGCGGATGCTCACGCGAGATTCGGTGCGAATTGAGATTCCGGCACAAAGGAGAACACAAATGTTCAGCACGTTAAAAAGAAAGACAACCGGTCAACGGATCGGAGCAACGGCGGATTCTGCCGTGTTCCCGTCCGTTCCTGGAGAGGAAGACCCCAATCCGGGTGAGGGATCCGGCCGCCGTTCCGCCATACGGCCGCCCTTTATCCTTACGGTGCTCGCATTGCTGTCTCTGGGCCTTCTGGCGGGTATCGGCTCGGCAAATCAGACCGTGTTGATCGAAGGGTACGTCTTCGACGGCGAGACCGGACTACCCATCGGGAACGTGAACGTCCAACCCGGAGATCGCGACACGGGCGCGTCTACAGACGAAAAAGGCCGGTTCGTGCTCCAACTGTCACCGGGTGTTTATCGGCTGTCGCTTACGCACGTCGGCTATCAGGAAACGCGTCGAGAATTGAGCATCTCGGGTGAAAAGCATCCCGTTGTCTATCTGGAACTGGCGCGGCTGGACCTCAAGCTGGACCGCATCGACGTTGTGGCCAGACGCGCTGAAACCCGATTTGAAGAACTGCACGAGGCCACCCGGGTGCTTTCGGGCGACGAACTCAGGAAGAAGTACAGCATTACGTTGGCCGAGACCATGAAGAACGAACTCGGCGTTGCCATCCGGAGCATGGGTCCGGCGCCTGCCCGACCCGTTATCCGCGGGCTCAGCGGCGACCGTGTACAGATCAACGTCGACGGCATTGAGTCTCAGGACCTTTCCGCAACGTCGGCAGATCATGCGGTAACCGTCGAGACATTCAACGCGGAACGCCTGGAGATCATCCGCGGACCCCGCACGCTGCTGCACACGGCCACTGCCGGCGGCGGCGTGATCAACGTCGTCAAGCACAAAATCCCCGAATCCCGGCCGGAGCGCTTCTTCGGGAGCGTGGGCGCCTACGGAGAAACAGCGAACCGGGGTTATTTCTCGTCCGCCGCCCTCACCGCGCCCGTGGGACCGCTCGCGCTGCATGCAGAGTCCACCTACCGGGATACGAGGGACATCCGGACGCCGGTCGGCCGGCTTGCCAACACGCCCATCAACACCCGCACCTATGCCCTCGGCGTGTCCTACGCGGGCGACCGGGGGTACGTCGGCGGATCATTCGATCAGTTCGACACTCAATACGGCATTCCGGGCGGATTCGTTGGCGCCCATCCCAACGGCGCGGACCTCGATATCGTACGCCGGGTCTACGACGGGAAGGCGGTTTATCGGTTCGACGGCGGAGCGACAGACAGAATCGAGGCAGGTTTCACGAGGGCCTATTACTACCACGTCGAGTACGAATCAAGCGGAAGCGTCGGATCGGAGTTCCTTTTTCATGACTACAGCGGCGATCTCAAACTCTACCTGAACACGGGAAACAAGGAGCAGAACACCGTTCTCACCGCCGGCTTCGATCACCGAAATCTCAAGCTCGGCGGTTTTGTCTTCACCCCGCACACGCGAAAGCAGGACGTAAATTTCGGGCTGTATCACGAAACAACCTGGCGCAATATCGAGCTGCAGGCCGCGGCCCGATACACCTATGCGACCTTTGACCCTCGCCTCCAGGCGGACTCCAACGTTAGCCTGGGTGTAGACCGCACCTTCCATATATGGTCCGCGGCTTTCAGCCCCCTCGTACCGATCACCGACCAGCTGACCGCGGGCTTCAGCCTCAGCCGATCCCAGCGCGCGCCCACCATCAAGGAACTCTACAACGAGGGACCGCACCTGGCCGCTTTCACCTTCGAGATGGGCAACATCGAACTCAATGCCGAACGCAGTTTCGGCGCGGAGGCGTTTTTCCACTACCTGCAGCCGGGATTCGACCTTGTCTTCACGGGATTCTGGAATGAATTCGGCAACTACATCGCACCGCGCAATACAGGAGAAATCAACTGGTCTCAACTCCTTCCCATCTACGCCGCGGAAGGGATAGACGCGAGAATGATGGGCGTGGAATCCCACCTGAAATGGCGTCCGAACGCGCGTTTGGAACTGGAGATGAAACTGAGTCACGTGCGCGGCGAAAACCGGGACGATCGTATGCCCCTGCCCGAAATGCCGCCGCTCAAGTTCGTCTGCAGCGCAACCTACAGGCACCCCTGGCTTACCGGGGGCGGAACCATGGAGTGGGCCGCGGGACAGGATCGTGTGGATACCTACGAAGACCCCACCGCCGGCTATTCGGTCTTCGGCGTTTACATACAGCGCGATTTCGTTGCGAATCAGGCGCGTCACAGCTTTATCCTGTCCCTCGAGAATCTCTTCGACACGGAGTACCGCAACCACCTGTCGCGCGTCCGGTCCGTGATGCCGGAAACCGGCCGCAGCCTCAAACTCAACTACAGGACGTATTTCTTTTAGTTCCTGAACGCGTTGGCGGAAAGACAAATCAACAGCCCCGTGTCACTCGTTGGACACGGGGCTGGCTACTTTTCGGACTCGCAATATTCAAACGGTGAGGTATTGCGGGGAGCGCCTTTTATTCTACCTCCTCCGCTGGAGCTGCTCAGCCTGTCAATCCGGTCATCGCGACTACTGAAACGTGGACACTGAGCTTAGTGATATCTACACCTCTGCGGCGTTGTCGACAAACCCCTGATATGCTTCGCGATAGTGAGGCTCCCAATCAGCCCGTTCAGGCTGCCATTGCCGGGCGGCCATCCAACCCAGGGCGATTTTCGTTGCAGTATCGAGGTCGGAACCCTCGAGGCTCGCGAGTCCCGCTTCGCGGCGTTTTGCGGCCATTCTGGGGACGAGGTTCCTGTGTCCGGGTCGATTCCTGTCCCCTGAATTCAAGACCTGGAGATACGCCGGATCCAGAATCCACGGGCGGCGATTCGGGTGGATGTCGATCAAAACGGCACGCCCCCCTTCCGGCGGCGGATCTCTCATCAGACCATTGCACAGGTGAAAGTCTTCGAAACAGGATTCGGATCCACACTTCGCGAGGATGAACTCCCAATGGTCTTCGAGTCCCGAAAGAAGGGCATCAACAGGTCCCGGACAATGCTGCCGGATTGCGCCCTCCAGCCAGCCGGAGACTTCGGTCCGCGTCGTGACGTCCAGCGTGGGGTCGTCAATGAGGCTCGCGTATTGATAGAAGCGAGTCCCCGCGTCCAGCATCAACTCGAACTCCCTTCCGTTCCAGGAATTCCCCAGAGGTCCATACGGGATGGCTTCCGATGCCAGCCAGTGCACGTCAATCTCTCCCAGGCGGGATCCCGCGGCATAGACTCCGGGGACAAGGTCGGGCGCACGGCGATGAAGCTCCGTGCACCAGAAGTTTTCCCGCGCGCTGGTTCCAACCTTGATGATGACGACCAGGCCTGTCTCTCGATGCAACCCGCGAAGATGGACCGCTCTCAATCCGTATTCCTGAACGAACAGTTCGATGTCGCTCGCGATTGACGTGATTTCTTCGGTCTGATTCACGGCATCGAGGATCGCGTGCAAGACCGCATCCGATCGCAAAACCCGTCCGTAGTCACCGAAGACATTCACCGTCGTACTCATGAATGGTCCTTGTGGAGTGGGACTGGCTGTCTCGGGCCGCTTTTCGCAGAGTTGCCCAGCGCACGTTCGTCAGAAGTGGTCGGGCGCCCAGAAAATGACCTCGCGGCGGGGGAACCACGTTTCGAGTTGGCGGAATTCCTGGGCGTCGAGCGTGAGCCCGCGGGTGCGAAGGACGGGTTCCAGGTCGCGGCCGGACGACTCGCCAAACAGGAGCCGGCACACCAGATCGGCAGGCAGCCTGCGCGCCGCCGCCACCGCTTCGGGCGCGGCCGCGGCGACCAGCGACTCGAGGTCGAAAGGCAGGACCATCATCGAGTTGTCGCCCCCGAGTTTCAGATCGGCGTGAGCGGCGGCAACCAGGGCGTCCACGAAGGGGTGGTTGTGGGGGATCACGCCGTGGACCCGGGTCACCCCGGCTTCGTCAATCACGCACTGAACGAGGGCATCGAGGGCGGCCGGACTGTCGTACGCGACCTCATTCACGATCGCCTCTTTGCCGTTCCGCGCCCAGTTAATATAGCCGCAGATTCCCGCCGGGCTTCGGACGACGATGGCGGGCAGCACGCCCCGTACGCGTGAGGGCACATAGTCCCAGTACGGACGCGGACGCAGCATCGTGCCGCTCCGGCTGGCGTTGTAGCGCTGATAGAGCGCGACCGTCTCCTCCAGGTCGCGGCTCTCGTCGAACGGCAGGGCCTCAATCGCGCGCCGCTCCCGCTTTGGAGGACGGCGTAACTCCGCGTGAAAGCCCATCAGCGGCACGCAGTGCCAGCCGAGACGCAGATAGAAGCGCGCAGGAATCGCGCTGAAGAGCAGACCGAGGTCGAATCCATCGTCCCGCATGTATTCCGCCGCATGCTCCATCAGGCGAGTCGCGATGCCGCGCTCCCGGTAGTCGTGATGCGTGGTGACACCGCCGATACCGCCCATTCGTACGGGCGTGGCTCCGAGGTGGACGTGCCGGTCCCAGATGCGCAGCGTGGAAACAATCCGGTCTTCCACGACGACGACCGGCGTCTGCGACGGGCGCCACGTCGGATCGCCCTGGATGTATCCTCTATACCGCTCGCGACCGTCGGGGTTGTGCACGGCGCAGAGCAGGTCGAGGAGTTCCTCGAGTTCCGACTCGCGAATGGGGCGAATCTCTTCCATGGGATGTGTTTTCGCCTACTCCGACTTCGCGTTGTTCAACCCTGACCAAACAGTTGGAAATGAACACGCAAACGCGTTGAAGTTTCGATTACTCCCCCCTTGAGGGGGAGTCGCAGAAGCCGAGCCCGTCCCTGAGCACCTGTTCTTAGCCTGTTGTCCCTGAGCCTGTTGAAGGTTCGAAGTGACGGGCGACGGCTGATGCGGTGGGGGTATTTTTACGCCTGATCGTATGTAAGGAGCGTGATTGGGCGTTTACTGAATTTGCTTGAAGTCGTACTGTAAGTTCTAACGAGCGCGCCGGTCGGTTGTCACGCGCCGAATGTCAGCGACAATCCGTCGAATGCGACTCTGTACCCGTTCGCCGCGGCATACACATCCAGTTCTTCGTGTTCCAGGTATCCTTCGTGTGAAATGTGAGTCGCGTAGACCCGTGCGTTGTCCTTGAGGAGACCGTTGCGCCGGAAGCGGTCCACGTGACCGATGACGTCAACGGCGGCAAGATGATCCGGCGGGCTGACGTCGATGCCGACGCCGTATGTGTGATCGAGAATAAGCAGATCGAACCGGGTACCGGCAAGCAGCAGATGCTCCCACACGTGCTCCGGAAGCACGGACGTATCGCTGCCGTAGAAAATCGCATGCCGTCCCTGCTCGATTACATAGAGCAGGGCGCCCTTGACCGTGCCGTGGTTCGCTGGATATCCTGTGACCCGATAATTGCCAATGACACGACCCTGGAACGGCTCGAGCGGCAACAGATCGATCCCGAGCGCTCGCTGGGCCTGTCGATCGAAGATGCTGCCGTATCGACATCTCCGGGACAGGTCGTCGTCGATGCTTCTCAGCGTGTCGATCGAACCCGCCAGAATCATGTTCCTGTCCAGAACGGTCCCGTAGTCCCCGTGCCTGGCCATGAGGAATTCGGGATCGAAATGGTCCTCGTGGGCATGCGTCATGAGACAGACCTCGATGCCGGCGAGACCGATGCCGAATTCGAACGACGCGGATGCGATGTCCGGGCCGAAATCCACCATCAGGTCATCGTTGACAACGATGGACGACCGCTTTCTAAGGTTTTTTCCGCCCGCCCGCCTTGCGCCAGTACAGGCTTCACAAACACAGAACGGATTCGGCATCGACGGCGCGGCCGCCGTTCCGAGAAACGTGACTTGCATAGCCACTCTCAGGTGAAGTGCGTTGAAGAGCTTACTCGAGATACTCCGTCCGCAGTTCCCGTGACCACTCGAAGTAATCGTACAGCCGCACCAGTTCGAATTCTTCGACAATGTCGGCCGCGGTGCGCTCCGCGGTTTCGCTGTAAATCACCGACGTGCCCACCTCCCCGGTGATGACAATGCGCACAGCCTCGCCGTACTTTCGATGGATATCGTCGAACTTCGCCCGATTCTTGTCGAGGTGTACGACCTCGAAGTCCAGATTGATGCGAGCGGATGCCCAGCCTCTATAGTTATTGCTCGTGTCCAGGGTGGTCCCCTGCGGGTCGATGATGGTGCAGGGCGTACCCCTGTAGACCGAACCCACGAAGTAGGCCTGCACGTCAAGCGCCCAGAAGTTCTGCACCAGCCCGCCGTGGTACATGGAGCTGAAGAGCAGCAGTTTCGGCCTGAGCTTCTTGTACTGCGCCCGCAATTCGCCGAAGTTCAGATCGAAGCAGATCACGCCGCCAACCGGCCCGAATTCGGTGCGGATCAACGTCGCCCCCGGACCCGGACGCGTACCGTGATCGAACTCCGGGTACACCGGAATGTACTTGCGGTAGATTCCGGCCAGTTCCCCCCGCCGGTCGAGCAGGCCGAGGACGTTGAAAACCGCCTCGCTCTTGGGTTCCTTCTGATGCACCGGTACTGTGATGTAGCAGTTGTATTCCCGCGCCAGTCCGGCCAGCAGTTGCGTCGTCGGCCCCTCCGGCACTTCTTCGTCGCAGGTGCGGCAAATGGTCTCGGGAAGGACGATCAGATCGGGCGTGGTGGCGCGCGCGACCTGTCCCACAAGGTTATTCAGGTCTTTATGGGTCTGTGCCATCACCTTCTCATCGTCCCCACTGATCGGGGCGTATGAGATGCTCGATACGACAATATAGTTGCTCATGGCGCTATTCCTTTCGTGAGTCGATTCGTGGGACTTGAATACCGTAGTCCATCATCGTGGATCGTTATCGGACCCGTTCCGGGAGCAGCCTCAGGAACGCTTCTCAGGAACGGCACGCGCGCCGACCCAGACGCGATTCCCGTCGGGATCCCTTACTCTGAATTCCGTCATGCCGTAGAAAGTTTCGCCGATGGGGTCGGGGTCGAATCCGGCGGCGATCAACCGGTCCCGTACCGAATCAATCTCGGACGTATAGTAGTAAACGACAGTCGCGGCGTTCGATTCCGCGCGTATCGATCGGTCGATCATCACCTGGCAGCCGTGTTCTCCTTCGAGTATGGCGTGACCCCAATCATCTCTTCGGCGGACGATCCTCAGACCCAGCCCTCGCGAGTAGAAGGAAATCGCCTGATCCAGATCGGTTATCGGAACCATCGCGGTGATGCGATGTACGCTCACTGTTTTTCCTCCCGGCTAAAGGTGTAGCTACCTCCGATTCATCATCTCACGGAATTGCCATACCTGGAAGCCAACCACCAGTCAGCG
Organism: uncultured bacterium; assembly: GCA_964551635.1. Taxonomy (GTDB): domain Bacteria; phylum Latescibacterota; class UBA2968; order UBA2968; genus JAAXHE01. The sequence goes on from CAZKDZ010000150.1 coordinate 20,216, forward strand.
TGCGGCATCCCGCTCTGGTGCGCTTTTTTCACCAGCAGATCGATATCAATCGGCACGCGACGCAGCTCGATGCGAAGGCTCCTGTTCTCCCAGGCGATGACCCCATATTCTGCCCAAGGAGGATATTCCCGGTCGGGCAGATCACTCGATGGACGTTGCGTGACCCGGCGTATGCGTTCGTGCGAACTAATTGGCGCACCTACACTTCCGGGGTTGATGATCGTACGATCTGCATGGTAACGTATCAACTGCGTGTGCGTATGCCCTCCAGCCAATACCATCGCGTGAAAGCCGGACAGCATGCGTTCCATTTCTTCATCCGGAGTGGTTGAGACAATCACATCCTCATTGCATTTTGGGGAACCATGAAAGCAGAGAAGACTGGTATTCGCATCGAGAGGAACCTCGACCGTTGCCTGGAACGTGCGCAGGTAATCGAGATCGTGAGGTGACAGCCTGCGGACGCCCCAGAATTGAACGTCATCCCCCCGCCTGGCGTTCTCGCTCCTCTCTTCGCTTTTGTGTGGACTGAGACACCACGCGTCCATGTTTCCCATGGCGACAGGAATGTTCAGCGTTTTCAATTGGGTGACGACCTCGACGGGTTGGGGACCTCCGGAGACGACGTCGCCCAGGCACACGATGCGATCGATTTGCTCTGTTTTGAGATCGTTCAAGACCGCTTCCAAAGCCACGAAATTCCCGTGGATATCTGAGATGATGGCGATTCGCATGCGCTTCATAGCTCCGTTGATTACGTTTGATAAGAATAGACGATGCCGGCGTCGGTAAGGATTCTGGACGATACGCGCACTGAGTCCACAGGGATGAGCTGGATGCTCCATCGGAGCAAGATCTCATGCATCGTATAGGATTCGGAACCGACGGCTTCAACCGGTTGTATGGAGATGTACTCGTTGCTGGGCGTCTTCGTGAAATAACGGTCCTCGAAAACGTAGACGTTGGCGACAAACTCCATAATCTGCGTTTCATCCTCACGATTCACAAAGATATAACAACGCTTGTCCGGGTCTGTCTCATGTCCGAGGATCGAAAGTTTACGCCGGGATGTCTCCGAGTTCCTGACTCTAATTCTATGAATCTTCGGAAAAAGGTGTATTGAAATCTCCTCGAAGTCGCCGGCGTAGAGCAGGCAGTCAGAGATGTAGCCGGGTTTGGGCCGTCTGCTGCTGCTCCGGAAGTCCTCAGTACGGTAGAATTTCGAAGGTTTGAACACCATACTCTCGCGCGGAGCAGACACCTTGTAAAGATGCATTGTGTCGTCACCAGTCTTGAAGCGGAATCAAGCTTCAGATGAGCTCTTTTCCGGCGGAAATCACACCCGTCCAAATCGAATTTTCCAAATAAACCAGGACAGCGGTAATCGGACCTGGGATTCTCCCCTTACGGGTGGCAGCAGAACCTGGCAAGACGCAAAAGTCGCTATACAGGTCGCGAACACCCTGCGATCGAGGGCAATCTGCCCGTTATCACGACAGGATCCACCCGTAACCGGAGCGAGGGCATCCTGCCCTCGAGCTTCGCGTCACCCTACCCCTATTCACATCGAGGGCAGGATGCCCTCGCTCCCGGGAACGCCATCCACAACGGTCCCAAATCGATCCCCGGCGTGGACAGCAGTGAGCGGAAACACAATGATATATTCCAATTTTTCATAGATCGAGAGAGCCTAAGATTCAGTGTGCGCTCCTGTTCACGATAAATATCCGTTCGAAAAAAGGATAACCGTAAACTTGGCCACAAAAAGCACAAAAGGCACAGAAGGTATAAGCGCGAAAGCCGGGTTTTGAGGTCGCTCAAGTGGATGAAATTTTCGTTCACGTCGAGTGACGTCAAGTGTCCGGGCAATTTGGCATCAATTCGCCTCTTCCGTCACTCGCCGGGGGCGGGCGTGCTGCCTCTCGGGTTTCGAAACGTGCAAACCGAATTGTGATTGTCCCATGCTGCAGTAGATCCTACGTCGGCCTTGGGGGCACCCTTCGACCCTTCGACAATCCTTCGACAGGCTTGCTTCGACAAGCTCAGCACAAGCAGGACAACGGCTCAGGGACCGCAGGCGCTGGGCAAGTCCTCTGGATGGCAGCGGGAAGTCACGTGCATGACAATCGTAAAACATGGCATTCTGCGCGGAGTCGAAGAGTCCTTATCAAAACGTGGTCATTGAGCTTGTCGAAATGCCCGTATTGCGACGTCCCCTGGCCATCTATCGTGAGTCCCGGGGCTCAACAGGAGACCGGGCAGACAAGTATGTCCGACCCATCTCCAAACCAGATTCTGCTCGTCACATTACACGAATGAAGGACGCAATGAGATCCTTCGTCAGCCTGCGGGACACCCTTCGACCCTTCGACAAGCTCAGGGACCAAAGGCTCAGGACAAGTCCTCTGGATGACAACGGGAAGTCACGTGCATGACAATCGTAAAACATGGCATTCTGCGCGCGCGGACCTCCTCAGGATGACATGTTCTGCGAGGGTGCGGTCTCAGAGATTCGCCAAAGGTCAAGGTATATGGTTCGGCGGACAGGACAAGTATTTGAGTCATGCCAGGCCTTGCGTCAATCGTCTTCCGGGGGTCGTTGTCCTCCGCATCAATTTCGGTGGAAAACAACGCTTTGACCTATTCCAAACAGGAATATAATTTGCCGGCTTCAGTAGAGTTCCAAATCCGTCGATTATTGAGTACACGTGCTCCAGGGGCGAAGGCCGCACTCCATCCGTAGTTTATTTCATTGCGTAAAATTGTCCTCTTGCACCCATATACGCCGACAGCCCCCGTCGCTTCAGGCATTAGGGGGCTGTTGTCAAGGTCGCGCCATCGCCTTGTCTATCAATTCGCTACACAGATGTTTTCCGGCGTTCACCACTATAAAACCGAAGCCGCTCGTCCAGGGACATATCCTTCGTCTGCTGATAATGCACCTGGCGAATGAAATGCAATTCCTGCATCATTTCATCATCTGGAAATTCCTTCCGAACTTCCTCCCAAATCTTGTCCTTCTCAGTAGGTGTCATTTCTCCCATGGCCGATCTCCTACAATTCAGGCGGGGCGATTATTTCTATCGGTCCGTAGCCTGTCATCGCATTGATCAAATTCACTTCTCTTCGAATATTTACCTTTACAAGGTGCTTGAAGTTCCAACTGCAAAAATACCCGATTCCGTTGGCAACCGCAACTGCAACATGATTGGATTCATGGCACGGAGTGGGCATTCCATGCTGATCTGGCAATCACCTGAGAAGCAGCATTGAATTCCTACCGAAGGAATTCTACGTGATTTGGGTGCAAGTTTGCTCGCGCAGCCTGAATACCGTAGGGCGTTGATCCCCCCACCGCATCAGCCGTCGCCGGTCCCGTCGGCACTTCGACAATCCTTCGACAGGCTCTGGACAACGGCTCAGGGACCGCAGGCTCAGGGCAAGTGTCTTGAGACCGGCTCGGCTTCTGCGACTCCCCCTCAAGGGGGGAGTGATCCGTAGGTGCTGCCGGGCGCGGCGGGGCGAATGACGGACGACCAGAGCATCTTCCGTCTTGTCAGTACGACGTGTGCCTGTCGCGACGTTCTCGATGCAGGCACGGTTTAACAGCGCGAACGTGCGAACGCGGCGAGTACGCGACCCCTGTATCAAACGCTATCACCCACCGCGAAACGTCGGTAAGCCTCCAATTAGAGAGCCCAGGTTAAACACTTCGCCGCAGCCGCACGTGTCTTTTGATAGGCACGCCTTCCGCCAGTCCTTTAATCTCGATCGATGAAAGTACCATACGTTGGGTTCTCGATAGGTGCCTTGATTCGTCTCAAGATCAATCGAGACAGGCGCCAATCCGTCCGGAATGCAGTAGGATCCAGGTGTTGAGAATCGCATTCCCGTCCATTTCTCCCAGTCCTGGATCGATGCAGTCACTGTAACCGATTCGCGCATGAAACCCGGTCTTTCGCCGTCCATTTCCTCATGGACACGCAGCCACGGATCCAGCAAACGACCCTTCTCATCCCGGCGGTTGGCGTACGTTTCGATTGCCTCTTCCGGAAAGACATGCTTCCGGTTCGGTCTCACAGGCGCCAGAACGCCCCGCAATCCCTTAACTTCCGACAGAGATCGCATTTCGGAAAGGATCTTTCGACTGAGTCCCTTGCGGCGATACATCGGCCGCACGAGAACGCCGAGAGCACAGAGTACGCCCGCTGTCCTTAAGGGCCAGTGGGCCGGATAGACCACCTCGTCAATCGTAGATGGCAAGAGACCGCCTGGCGCCCAATCAAACGGCACGGTCAAGCCCGCAGCCACCAGGGCACTGTGTTCGAGGACGAGGATCTGGAAGCCCTTGAATTCCGTGTAAATGGAAGACCAGTTCCGCACATTCGAGCGCAACAGAAACGCGGGCCACGTGGAATCGTTGAGTTCTTTCAAAGCGCCCGACATCTCGGGCAACCTGTCTAGAGCGACGAATTCCATAAACGAGATCGCATTGCAGAAAAGTCGAGGAGGCCGATATTTTCAGGCGTTGAACTACACAGGCGAAGGTTCAAACGTTTTGATCTGATTCATCCCTCAATTCCATCCGAACGAACTCGAACTCTCCGCCGTTCGTCCGGTTCATGAAGTGTTCGATTTCCCTGAAACCGATTCGTTGATAGACCTTGATGGCGCGTCTGTTGAATGCCGCGACCCGAAGCTGGATGGTCTTCGGCGAGAATCGGGTTCTTGCGAAGTCCAGGCCCGCACGGGCAAAGTCCGCCCCCAAACCCTTCCCCGTGAGATCCGGTCGCAGTCCCAGGCCGAAATCCACCAGGCCATCCGCGACCAGGTACGCAAAGAAGCCGACCAGATTGCCTGCGCCGTCCCGAACGCCGAACATCGAGTCGCCACGAAGCGCGGGATCCAGAAGCTCCGCCAGATCGTCGGCATCCGTCTCAGCATCATAAAATGCATACTCGCCCTCGTAATGCCACGTGGCGATCGTCTCGGCGTCCGATTGAGTCAGAGAATCAATGCGAAACTGCACCGGATGTTCTCCATTTATCTTCGATTTGGCGTTCAATCCGTTGTCACCTAGCGATGACGCAAACGGTCCAGGCTCTCTTGAGGCCACACGTCGTTCCTGTCGTATCCGTTTTCAAACTGTGGAACATCAACTGGCAATTTAAGCCAGGCGTGCTTGTCCACGGTCCAGATGTGTGCGCCAATCTCAAGCATCCTGAGGTTATCCAGCGTTCTCGAGTATAGAAGCGCCGTTTCAGGGTGATTCGTGGCAGTCCTGTAAATGACATCGCCGCAGGACTTGCAGATGAACTCCGTTCGTTGCGTCGATATCTTCCTGGCGGAAACGTCGGCCCGTTCGATGATGATGTCGCGTTCCAGGACGATGGTTGTAATCCGGAATGCGGAACCGGACGCCTTCTGGCAATCGAGGCAGTGACATGCGTGTACGAAAAGGGGCGGGTTCCGGAGCCTGTACCGGACCTCTCCGCAACCGCAGCCGCCTGAGAACCGGGAGCACTTATTCATCGATTTCTCCAACCGCCTTGCCGAATTGGACGTCGGTTGAGCTCGCATTGAAATAGCTCCTCAACCTGGAGAATGCTTCCCTTTTGTATTCATCGGGGAAACTGTGCCCGCATTTCTGTACGGCAAGATACAGATGATCGGACAAACCCTTTGGTTCGTAGAACTCGCTCCTGGCCTCCTCGAAGTATCCACGAATCTGTGCGATCATCTCGGGGGACTTTTCCAGAGATTGCAACACTGTCATCAGATAGCGGGGCGCGATCGCCAGAAGATTCTTCTTTGTTACCCGCCCGGTTACAAGCCCTACTTTGACGCGCGGATCGCGTGCCATCGTACTGGCGGCCTGCGCCGATCCCATCGAGTGACCGATCACGCCAATGCGATCCGAATCCACAGAGTCCAGGGTTGAAAGTACATCGACCGCGCGCATACCATCGTACGCGTGCTTGAACCAGAAGGGCCTTCCCAATGGTTCGTTCAAGACCCGATGGCAGTGTTTATTCTCATCGGGTTGCCTGATTGCAGGAATATTGCGCTCGCCGCAATTTATCGCATCAGGTGCGAGGACAACAAACCCCTGAATAACAAGCTCATAGCCATAAGCCTGATCGGGGCGTTGGATGGCCTTTCCGACAACGGCATCCTTTGCAATGATGCAGTCGGTGTTGCACTGATGAAAGGCAACCATTGCCGGGTAAGGTGGAGAAAAGCGCTCATCTTTAGGGACCAGAAGGTATGCCGGGACTCTTCTTCCCGAAAACTAAGGCATCGTTTCTTCAGTCTCAACGCAATAATCGATCTTCAATTCTTCGTAAACATGATCGCCATCAGACCGATAGTTTCTGTCCAGGACTTGAACGTCGAGCGGTGGAGGTACCGGATATTCAGCCATTTCCAACTTAATCTGCCCAATGAAATGTTCACGTTCCTGTCTGATGGAGGTAATCATGAAATCGCTCAATCGCCGTGGGTCGAGATCAACGTGCGTTCCGGACACAGGGGTTGGTGCCCGCGGCCAACTCCCGCAGCACGTCGACTGACATGAGAACGTCTTCTCTTCGACAGTCGAATTGTCCGACCTGAAAGCGGATGACGAACCGACCCTCGTGGATCGTATGGGTCAGATAGATCCGCCCGTCGTCATTCACCGCACGGAGCAGGCGCTCGGTGGCGTCGTTGGCATCCTCTCCGTCCGGCGCGAACTGGAACGTGAAGAGTGAAAGGCGGCAGTCCGTCGTCAGGCGAAACCCATCCAGCGAAGCGATCGCGGCGGCGGCGTCCTCGGCCCACGCGATATGGTTCCGGATGCGCTGGCGGAGGTCTTCAAGCCCGTGGGCGCGTAGCAGGAACCAGAGCTTGAGCGCACGGAAACGGCGCCCCAGCGGAATGGTCCACTCGCTGTAATTGGTGATTTCCGACTGACCGAGCGTTTCGAGGTATTCAGGGCGGATCCCCAGGGTGCGGACCTGGAGTTCCGGATCTGCGAGAAACTGGATCGAGCAGTCGAACTGTGC
>CAZKDZ010000151.1:0-8099 GCA_964551635.1 uncultured bacterium
AGAAGCTGTCTTAAAATTCCCAGCGGTCTTCGCGCGGCTGCAAAAGCGCCGGTCGGCGTTGGTCAAACCCACCCGTATAGACAAATATGGGCGGCTTCGACCGCCTTGACCGCCGCATTTTCGCTCGCGCTCGGGAACTCACCGGTAATTTTAAAACAACTTCTGAGGAAATCTGAATGAGCTACTCTCCCGTCGGGTTTGACAAGTGGGACCTGGATACGCCGGCGCTGATGCTGGATCTGGACCTGCTGGAAAACAACATCGCCCGGATTGCCGCCCGCTGCAACGGCTGCGGCGTCCAATGGCGTCCGCATACCAAGGGCAACAAGACCCCGGCTATCGCGCACAAACTGCTCGACGCCGGCGCAATAGGCATTACTTGCGCGAAACTCGGTGAAGCGGAAGTCATGGCTGCGTCGGGAATCAGGGACATCCTGGTAGCCAACCAGGTCGTGGGCGAGAGAAAGATGGCCCGCCTGGCACACCTGCAGCGGCAGGCCGACGTCATGGTTGCCGTCGATCACCCGGTCCACGTCAACCTGATTTCGGATGCCGCTCAGGCCGCCGGCGTGAGCGTGCGCGTCCTCGTCGAACTGGACATCGGGATGGCGCGGTGCGGGGTGGGGGCGGGAAAGCCTGCCCTGGAGTTGGCTCAGCAGGCCGACGCCGCGCCCGGCGTTGTATTCTCGGGGCTGATGGGGTACGAGGGCCAGGCGATGGACCTGCCGGATCCGGAGAAAGAAGCCGCCTGCGCCACGGCCATCGCCCTCCTCGCGGGTTCCCGCGAGCGCATCGAGGCGTCGGGCCTGGAATGTCCGATCGTCAGCGCGGGCGGTACCGGAACGCTGGCGTTTACGCCGGACTGCCCGGGCCTCACCGAGATTCAGGCCGGCGGCGGGATCATGATGGACACCTTATACGCCACGTCGATGGGCGTCCGGGGGCTGGAACACGCTCTCTCCGTTCTTGCCACGGTGGTCAGCCGCCCCGCGCCCGACCGGGCGTATATTGACGCCGGCCGAAAAACCACTTCGTCACAGTTCGGTCTGCCCTGGGTGAAGGACCGGGAAGGCATTGACGTTGTCGGCCTGTCTGCGGAACACGGTCATCTGGAGCTGAAGAATCCCGATCACCCGCTGAGGATCGGCGACAAGATCGAACTGATTTCCGGATACAGCGACATGACGGTTTTTCTGCACGATCAGATCCACGGCATTCGCAACGACAGGGTGGAAGCCGTCTGGGACATCCTCGGGCGCGGCAAACTGCAATGAATCCGGCGAAGCCGCCCCGGTTCGTCAGTCGGACTGAGTCCACTCGGCCAATCCCGATCTTTCCGATCACAATTCTCCATACAATAGGAAGAATAGATGACCGAACCGCGGTTCGTTGTGGACCAGGCCGGCAACCGCGTCGGCGTTCTGCTGGACATCGATGAATACTGTCGGCTCCTCGAGGCGTCCGGAATCACGGATCCTGTCAATGCGCCGGATGGGGAGAGGGGATCCCGCCCGGCCTATATCCCGGAAGAAAAGACGCTGATGGAAGACCGGCTCAAATCTCTGGGATACCTCTAACCAGGATTCGTATGTTTTCGTGGACGTTAAACCGAATATATGCTAGTTGATACAGGCGATTAAACTGCGGATTACCAGGATACGCCAGGTCACTGGACGTGAAGGGAAAAAACATCCTTCTTTACGTCGATAACACCCCGTTTCGGAGGGTTTTGTCGCGTCACCGCGTTGCTGTTTTTTTCGGATTGAGGCTAAATACCGTATTTTCGGCACGCGAAACACGAGTGCAAGGGCAAAATGGTCGATCCCGATACGATCGTCGTCGTCTCCGGCCTGCCCCGATCGGGTACCTCGATGATGATGCAGATGCTGGAAGCTGGCGGGATGGACGTTCTGACGGACGGGCTGAGGACCGCCGACGAAGACAATCTCAAGGGCTATTTCGAATTCGAGAAGGTCAAGGCGCTGAAGTCGGACCGGAGCTGGCTGCCCGAAGCCAGGGGCAAGGCCGTCAAAATCATCTCCGAACTGCTGAAGTACCTTCCGGATACATTCGAGTACAGAATCATCTTCGTTCGCCGGGACCTGGAAGAGGTTCTCGCCTCACAGGACCGAATGCTGGTCCGGCGGGGCGTGCAGCCTGGCGGGCCGGCCGAAAACTCGGAGATTGCCCGTGTCTTTCGCAGACATCTCCAGCAGACGGAAGCCTGGCTGTCAGGGCGTCCGGGCTTCCGGACTCTCTATGCGGAACACAGGCTGATTCTAGCGGATCCCGCCCGGGAGGCCGCCCGCGTCAATACGTTCCTCGACAATCGCCTCGATGAGGCGGCCATGGCCACATCCATAGATCCCACCCTGTATCGCCAGCGTCGATAGATTCGCACCTTAAAAGCTCCAAGCGCGTACCTCAAGGCGTCCTGTCAGGACGCCTTTTGTCTTTAAATAAGCAGCGAATAGCTATCAGCCATCAGCTTGAATCAAACTCAAAAACCGAATTCAACGTCAACATCTCACCTGATTCCCTGCCTCCGGCAGGTCCCTTGAAACCAGTTACAGGTTCCGCGCCGACACTGCTTTTGCAGGAGCGACCGGCCGGTCGCCCCTACGAGAACCGGCCATTCGCGAACTCACATCACCGCGCCCATACCCTCTCCGCTCCTGTCTTCCCGCCATTTCACGTAAAACCCTCCACGCCACCTGAGACGCTGCAGGTGATTTTGTAGGCGCAACCCTTGTGGTTGCCCGCATGGCAGTGGGGATATCGGTAGTTCTCAATGTTTATCCTTAATTGCGGTGATACGGATTTCTTCTCCCGTCTACCGTCTTGCGTCTCACCGCTTTTTTCTTTGACGGATGTCGCTCATGTTCACACTTGTGGACGAAAAACGACAGATTCGCCGCCAGAACTTAATTCGTAATATATTGTTTATAAATGTTTTATGTCATTGGCACGCTGATTGCATATGTCTTCGGCAGCGGTAACGAATAAAGAAGCAACATGCCTCGTCTCCATTTGCCGGATCTCAGTCGTTTCGGGGTCCGCGGAGTATCCATGATGAACCTGCTCAAATTGCAATCCGGCCTTCTTCTGTGCGTCCTCGTCACGGGTTGCGCGACCTACACCCACAATGCCGTCACCTTCAGAAGCAGCCTCGCCGGCGGGCACTACGAAACGGCGTTGCAGACTCTCGGTGAGGCCCGAAAAGGCCCCGCACGCCTGCTCTATCTTATGGAAAACGGCCTCATTGCGCACTACAGGGGCGAATTTCACGCGTCCAATCGTTATTTCGAGTCCGCCGAACGGCTTTCCGACCGGCTCTTCACAAGGTCGTTGTCCCGCGAGGCGGCTTCGCTGATTACCAACGACCAGGTGCGCGCGTATCGAGGCGAGGAGTTCGAACTCGCGTTCATCAACTATTACCGGGCGCTGAACTACTGGTATCTGGGCGAACCGGAAGATGCGTTGGTGGAGTGCCGCAAGGCCAACCTGAAACTGGACCGCTACGCCGCCCGTGCCGATTACGACGCAACGTACAGGAACGATGCCTTCATTCACTACATAACCGGTCTGATTTACGAAGCGACCGGCGAACTCAACGACGCGTACGTGTCCTATCGGAACGCATTGGATGCATATGAAACGTATCGCGAGGCCTTTGGCCTGGATGCGCCCGATGCCCTCAGGGAAGACCTCATCCGCGTCGAACAGGCCCTCGACTATGTCGATTTACCCGGCACTTCAGTCGCCGCTCGTGATCGACGCTCGACCAGCGGCGGCGAACTCATCGTCTTCTCCGAAATCGGCTTCGTACCGCACAAGGTACAGGAGGAAATCAGCCTGCCAATCTACGAGGGCGATGACTTTTCCGGAAAAAAGGACCGTCTTGACGGCGTTTCCCGGAAAATCGCGTACCGGCATTTCAAACCGCACTATGCGGGTAAATCGAAAGTCGAAACCTGGTTGCGCGTGGCTCTGCCCGCGTACGAGGACGTCTCCCCGCGCACACAGACCGTGCGGGTCAGCGCCGCCGGACGTCAGACCACCACCACGCTGGCCGAAGACCTCTCGGCCATCGCTTGGCAGACGTTTCAGGACAAACAGCCGGCGGTCCTCGCACGTACGGTTGCGCGGGGGCTGGTCAAATATTCGGCTTCGGTCAAAGTGGAAGAAAAAAACAAAGTTCTTGGCTTCATCGTCAATCTGTTCTCCGCCGCAACCGAGGCGGCCGATACGCGGAGCTGGGTCTCGCTGCCGCACAACGTGCAGATCGGCAGGCTCACCCTCCCGCCGGGCACACACACCCTTACGCTGGAATCCCTCGACAGCCGGGGGCGCGTCATCGAAACCGGAACCGTTTCGGATGTACATATCCGGCCCGGCGCCCGGACCTTCGTGAACTACCGGACGTACAAATAGCCACCGCAACCGAAAGGAGGAACACCATGAAGCATCAGATCGGTATCTGCCTGGCCCTGGCCCTCGCGGGGTGGTGCCAGACGGGATCGGCCGCCGACATTCCGACGCGGGGCGCCGTTGTCAACATCGTGACCTGGGACGGCAAGAACCTGCCGCCCGTCTACGAACGCTCCGACCAGCTGCCCCTCACGCTGGAAGACGTTGTCAATCTCAGCCGGAACGATTTCGATGACGAGGCGATCCGCCGGATGGTGCAGGAACGCCGGTTTGCCGGAGACGCATCTGCCGGCGCGCTGATCGAACTCAAGGAGGCCGGCGTTTCGCCGAAGGTCATTCAGGCGATCTCGCTGCATGCGCTGCCCCCCAACCGGGCGCTGACGCTCTCCATTCAACTCGAATTCTCAGGCCAGGCGCGAGAGGCTCGCAGGCGATATCTGTACGTCATCATTCCGGACGGACCGGCCGAACGCATCTTCACGGCGGACCTGGGGGCTGTACTGGCGGGGACCTGGCGCAGGGACGAGCGCGTGGATCTCACCGATCCCCTTCTCCCGAAGCAGGTGCGCCGCATCACGTTCTCGGACCGCGTGCCGTTGAAGACGTATGGTACCAAAACAATGCAGGTCTTCACTTCGACCAAACCGGATATCTTCCAGTCATCCGATATCCCCGAAGCCGATCGCGCCGGCATCCGGGAGATTTCTTTCGATTATCCGGTGAGTTCGACCATGCAGGACTGCCGCCTGCAGGTGCGCTATCGCCAGGACGTCCTGTTGCCCTACAAGTGGCACATGGCGGGCGCGCACTTCCAGTGTGAATGGAATTGAATCACTCGCCGCCCGTATGCGAGCGACAGTATCGCCAAGTCGCCTTACGAACCATCTTTCCAGGAGGAAAATCGCCATGAGACCAGGAAACTGCATCACACTCGCCGTCGTCCTCGCGTTCGCCGTCAGCTGCGCGGGACCCAGAGCCTTCACGAAGGGCACGTACGAAGATCCCGGCACCATCGCGCTGCTGGATGACCGGTTCAGCGAAAACGACATGCAACTCATCGCAAAGAAGATGGTCCAGTCCATGGCCGGCAGCAACATCGGCGGAAGCAACGGCGCGCCGGTTGTCATGATTGGAAAAATGCGCAACCGTACAGCGGAACATATCGATATGACGATGCTTTCCAACAAGGTCCGCACACAGCTCCTCCAGAGCGGCAGGTTTCGCTTTGCCGACGTGGTGAACCGCCGGGACATCGCCGAGGAGTACGAGTACCAGCAGTCCGGATACGTGGACCCGGAGCAGGCCAAAGGTCCCGGCAGCCAGACGGGCGCGGAGTATCTGCTGACCGGCACCCTCACGGCCAACGTACAGCAGGTTGGCAAGGACAAATCAGTCTATTACAAGGCGACCTTCCAGCTGACCAATCTGCTCACGTCGGAAATCGCCTGGACGGACGAGAAGGAGATCAGGAAAGCCTACAAGAAACGGCACATTGGAATCTGACCTGAAGGCTTTTTGTACCGTACCCCTGTCAAATACAAAAGGAGATTCGCCATGAAAACCGCAAGCCTCACCATGATCTTAACCATCTGCGGCGCGCTGGTCTGCCTGCCGCTGAATGCCGGAGAGCCCGGCCGGACCGACGGACCCGAGGGCAGCGAACTGGGCCGCGGCGGCTACCCGTTCGGCGGTCCGGAAGGCCGATTCTACGTCAGCCCCGCGTTCGGCTCCGGGATATTCGACAGAAACTCGGACGGGAACCGCACCGGACTGCTGTACGGCCTGAATCTGGGTTACGAGAGGGACGGCTGGCTGGCGATCGAGGGCGGTTATGCGTATCTTTCAGACAGAAAGATGTCCATCTACAGCCTGGGTTCGCGCCTGGACTACAACACCGATCCGTTCGTATACTATTTCTCCGCACAGGCGGGACTCTACAGGCCCGAGGACGGCGAAAGCAACTTCGGCATTGCGCCCGGCGCGGGCATCGACATCATAGTCAATGACCGGATACGCCTGGGCCTGAACTACAAACGGGACTTTATCTTCTCCGACGGCAATACATCAGAAATCGATCGCCTCTTCGCCGGACTGAAATTCTACTTCTGAGCAATCGCATTGAATGTAAACGCACACAAACGGGCTGCCGGCCTTCTTCGCCGGCGGCCCGTTGCGCGTGCTGCGTTTGCATTGCCACGTGTTGACCGATTGGTTACCTTTGGACGGCTGACGGGCATGTGGGAGGCGAAGGCGATGCGAGGCTCCGGTCCATGATCATTCGAGATCCGATCCACGGCGACATCCGGTTTGGCGAAGTGGAGCGCCGGCTGATGGATACCCGCCAGTTCCAGCGGTTGCGGGGCATCCGGCAGACGGGCACGGCCCATCTCGTTTATCCGGGGTGTACGCATACCCGGTTCGAACACTCCCTGGGCACCGCAGCGATGGCGAGGCACATTGTCGGCGTCCTCAGAGAATCCGGGACCGGCGTAAGCCCCGAACAGGAGACAACGGTAGTACTGGCGGCGCTGGTCCACGACGTATCTCATCTCCCGTTCGGTCATACCTTCGAAGACGAACGCAAACTGTTTCCTCGCCACGATTCGGCGGAACGGATGCGACGCGCACTTTCGCAGGACGAGCTGGCAGGCGCACTCGACGCATCCGGTCAGAGGGAGCCGGTGATCGGCCTCCTGACCGAGCGCGGCTTCGATCCACCCTGGATGCGGCAGATCGTTAGCAGCACAGTCGACGCGGACCTGCTGGACTACCTCCGCCGCGACGCCTATTTCGCGGGCCTGAAGCACGACTACGACGACCGCATTCTGAGTACCTTCGTCGTTGCGGACAACAAGCTCGCGATCAACCTCGAGAAACTCAGCACCCGGACGGAATTGCTGCACCTTCTCCGCCTGCGCTATTTCCTCACCGAACGTGTCTATTATCACCATGCGAAAGTCGCGTCCGGCGCCATGATTGCCAAGGCCGTGGAACTGGCCGTGCAACTGGGCCTCCGTGAGGAGGACATTCTGAGCCTTACCGACGGCGCGCTTCTCAGGTCTCTCGTCGCTCGAAAGGACGAGCGTATCGAACGCCTGGTCCGGGGGGTGGTCTACCGCAGTCTGCTGAAGCGGGCGTACGTGCTGTCCACCGGAGAAATCGGCAGGCGCGCCAGGGACGAGTTGATCGCCTCGTACACCAGATCCGTCGAATCCAGACAGCGGGTGGAACGCGAAATCGCGGACGCCATCGTCGTCGATCCCGATCAGGTCATTCTCTACTGCCCGGATATTTCTTCCATCAAGGAAGCCAGGGTCTTCACGAAAACGAAGACCGGCGTCCAACGCCTCAACGAGCCCCTCGACAGTCCGCCGTTCGACGTCAAGGCGGTGGAGGACCAGTACGAACGGCTATGGAAGCTGTACGTCTTTGTCCCCGACGGCTATCAGGAACGCGCCGGCAAGGTCTGTGAACGCCTGTTCGGAGAGAAGAACGCTCTCTAGTGTCCTGTCCCGAAAATTCCTCACCATTCGACCGACGATTCATCCCATCTCGCTGCGTTCCCCTCGCTCGCCGACCATACGCAGGTCGCCTGCGCGCGGGCGCCTTGCGAGCCGGGCGACTCGGCGGTCGAATTTAGGCAACTTATTTCCGGGACAGGACACTAG
>CAZKDZ010000152.1:0-3173 GCA_964551635.1 uncultured bacterium
TCGCCGCATCCTGCATCGCGACCCGGAACAGGTCCCGATCTGGAATCTCCTCGGCGACCTGACGCTCGCAGGGGGCGACACGCTGGAGGCCGCAACGATATACCGTTCCGGCCTGGCGCACTCTCAGCACCGACTGAACAAAACCACGATCACGCTCTGGAAGAAACTGATTGCGATTTACGATCGCGAAGACCATCTGGCAGCCCTGATTTCGGAAACGCCGCCAGACACGCTCTTTCTGGACCGGCTGTCAATCCACCTCCCGCAAAGCATTCCACGTGCCGGCGCAGAGAGCGAACTGAAGAAGCGCCGATACGGACATACGGAAGCCGTTCTGGACCGCCTTATCGGAGTGTTTCCGGAACGACACGACCTGCTGGGGCGGAAAGCGTCGCTGTTTCTCGACGCGGATCGCCCCGGAGAGGCACGCGACATCTTCCGACAGGCGATTTCTCTTAAATCCGATCCGATGTACAGCCTGGGCGTTGCCCACAGCTATCTCAACCAACGGGATTGGGACCCTGCCATCGGGATTCTCAATGGACTCTTCGGCGAGACGCCGGTTGATTCCGAACTCTACCTTCGGATCGCGTTCGATCTCGGGCGGGCGTACACGTTGAGCAATCGCACGTCACAGGCCAGAGAGGTTTACAGCCAGGCCGTCAACGCCCGGCCGGAAGACCTTCGCTTTCGGCTGGCGGTTGGCCGCACCTATCTGGCAGAGAAGAACTGGGAATCCGCGATTGGGGAACTCGAAAGCCTTCTGAGCCGTCTCGAAGACGATACCGAACTCCTGGAGAACGTACTGTACGACCTGGGTCACGGGTACGAGCGCGCAGGGCGGTTCGATAGCGCCGTCGCCGTATTCCAGCGCCTTCTGGCCCGGGCGCCGGACAACCACCAGGCACTCAACTATCTGGGTTACATGTTCGCGGAAAAAGGCGTTCGCCTGGGGGAAGCGGAAGAATATATCGAGCGGGCGTTGAAGGGCGACCCGAAGAACGGCGCGTACCTGGACAGCATGGGCTGGGTCTATTTCCAGCAACAGCGATACAGGGAAGCCATGCGATTTCTCAAACGCGCATTGCAGGCCGAAGAAAGCAGGCTGAACAGGATCGAAAGGGAGTTCCGGACAACCGGTCAGCTTGAAAATCTGTCGATCATTCTGGACCACGTCGGCGATGCCGCCCGGGCCCTGGGCAATATCGACGAAGCCCTCGAACACTGGCGTCGCGCGGCCGATCTGGCTCCCGGCAACGAGTCCATCCGGCGCAAACTGCAATCGTTCCGTCCAAATGACGCAAGCGGGCCCTGAAATGGTACGTCAGCAGAGGTCCGGAACGCGGTCCATCGCGTCAAAACCCGCACTCTGTTTATTCCTTCTCTTGCTTTCCGGATGCGCCGCGTCCCTGTCCCGCCTCCCGGAAGTCGCACCCCTTTCGACACCCGCCGACCTGCTGCGCATTCTCTCCTCGAGGTCCGACAGCCTTCAGGAACTTGAGGCACACGCCAGAATCGACATGCGGGTTGACGGCATCAAACAGAACGGGGTTGTCGTACTCTTCCACCGGTCGCCGGACGCTCTGAAGATCGAGATGAAGGTGTTATTCAGCAGCGTCCTTTCAGCGCTTGCCCGCGGCGACTCTCTCGCAGTATACCTGGCCAGAACCAACCACTACCTGGAGGGACCTTCGGAGGACGTGCTGCGCACCGTCACCGGAGTGGATCTCACGCCTTACGGAGCCCGCGAGGCGATATTGGGCCTCGTCAATCTTTCTCCACTGAGTCTGCCGCGAATCGGCGAATATGTGACCCACCGCGACAGTCTTGTCGTGAAAATTATCGAACCGCTGTGGACGCGCCGCCTTCGTTTCGACCCCCGCACGGCAATCCTGCTCGAAGAACGGGTCTATTCGCCTCATGGGGCGTTGATTTCCCGGCGTATCCTCTCCGAGTACCGGCTTCAGAACGGCATCGCCCTTCCTCGCCGGATGGAGATCGTCCAGGGCAGCAACCGGATCCGGATTCAGGTCATCAGCCGGAAAGTCAATTCCGGTGTTCCGGAACACCGGTTTCAGTTGAAAGTTCCCGCTGACGTCATTCGGATTGAATAGAGCGGCGAAGTGAAGTTCTCTTACGCCTACCGTTTCACCTCTACCCTCCTTCACTCCATCACCCTGAACAACACGCGTCTCTCGTCCCCCCGGCCCGCGCTGTTCAGGTCCTTCAGTTCTACCGACAGGGCGTGCACTCCGGCCGGGACTCTGTCCAGTTCAATCTGGAGATAAGTGAAGTCATCGGCCCGGTTTCCTTCGTAACGGACGGTGACCGCGGTCTCACCCGTCTCACTCTTGAACTTCCGAAACATCCTCGATACCCTGTCTCGCTCGGCAGGAATGTACCTCACCTGATATTCGACGGGCCCTCCCTCCCGCACCGCACCAATCCGTAAACGCACTTTGCCGGGTGGTTCGGCCATCGCCATGGCCACGAATTTCCCGGGAACCACCTCCTTCTCGTCGGGCTGACCGATCCGGTACGTGATCTCGTATTTCGTCCGTCCGAAATCATCCCGCGTGAGGTTGTAGACCTCAAAATAGATGTACATGGATTCCGACCGGTAGTACGTGTGCAGCGGATTCAACGCCACTCTCAGGTCCTCCCGCCGCCCGGGAAAGGGATCGTCCATCTCGATGCCGGTCGCCACCAGCAGGTCGCTCATCGCGGGCAGGGAATCCGCTGTTGCAAGATCAAACGTGTCTCTGAACGTCCCGATGGACCGCGTCCCAATGTCCTGCACCTCGGCGATGAGATGATAGTCCCCAGATTCAACCATCAGCGTGGACCTGGACAGAAGGTACCGCCCCCTGAGACTGTCCTCTCCCGCGTCCGCAAGCCGCCGGGTTTCGTACACGGTCCGCGAGACCTCATTCCAGGCGCCGTCAAACAGGAAAAGACCGTCCTGCAGG
Organism: uncultured bacterium; assembly: GCA_964551635.1. Classification (GTDB taxonomy): domain Bacteria; phylum Latescibacterota; class UBA2968; order UBA2968; genus JAAXHE01. Next base: position 2,970 of record CAZKDZ010000152.1, read on the forward strand.
TCGACGGCGCCTATTTCGGACATCCTCAGCCTCGCCTTAGCAATCGCATAAGCCACCTCGAGGCGTATCCTGCCGGCATCTCGAAACGCGGCCACCTGGTACGGCATGCTGTATTTCAGGTCGCGATAGGGATCCACGAATCGCTGCGGCGTGCGATCGAGGACCCATTCTCCATAGGGAAAAACCATAGAACTGACGTCAAAA
>CAZKDZ010000153.1:0-28185 GCA_964551635.1 uncultured bacterium
CTTCGATCCATCATACGACCCATAGATCGACGACAAATCCAGTTGGCCAACGATGTCTAAAATGAAATACGCCTTGTGCTGTTTCGGGAGCCAGTCTCGTAGATCCGGAGGCAACAACATGATTTGCTCTGGGTGGTACTCGCGAAAACGCGTGGGAGTGTCCATCTCAACCTCAAGTTTAGGATCCTTGCCGACACTCCTATTATACGAAACTTTCATCCTGTTGGGTACTCCGACAGGCTCCTAGCGTAACCAAAGCTCTTTCGTCAAGGAAGATCGCTTCATCAATGTGTTTACCCTTTTGGTCGTATTCTGTAGTCGCCCTATCGTACTCAATCTGAGCAGTTGAATTGAAAGATTCGCTGAATTTCTGCAGTCTATACACCGCTTCTGTTCCCAACTCTTGCTGGCAGAGAACGCACCGTGCATCCTTTCCGGTGTAGGGGAAGGTATGGTCTGGATATGCATCTCTTGTTGAGAACTGTTCTGCTGCTTTCCATAGTATTCGCCATGTAACTGATCCTGTATCTGAAAGCGGCTGTTCTTGAAACGCCTGGTTTTGCGTCGTGTTCAAAACTCGCTTAGTCTCAATCGTCCTCGCATGGGCCGCCGACAACCCTGCGATCTCGGCATTTGATAGCACCGTCTCGGCATTCGTGACGCTGTCTAACAACATCCTTGCTCGTACGACGTGAAGTTCGATTGTACGAGCGATCTTTTGGGGGTCTTCCGAAGTTAGATCCCGAATTCGTCCTCGGATTTCGTCGCGGCGTTGTTTTTCGCAGGCGGTTAGAGTTGCGAGTTTCTTGACTTCCGCCGGATCAGTAAGTGACGTCAAATTTAATAACAGATCGTGGACGGCGGTTCTCTCATTGATGTCTGGAACATTCAATTCCTCTACTTCGAGCGCACTTCGATCCTTTTCCAACACTTTTTTGACAGCTTCACACGCAGCGGAGAGTTTGTCAAACAGGTCCAATCCCATAGGACGAAATGCGACATCGGTTCGTTGTGTAACGTACACGCCCGCACAATGGTGATCGAAGACACTAACTCTGGATAGAAACCGGTTGGCCGGCTGCTGGTCATCCCACAAGTGTTCGCAGGACACGTCATCTACTGCGAACTTTATTGTCGCAGATGGGCGTCTTGGTGCGGTTCCGGATACCACATTTCCAAGAATCTCCTCCGCACCTCGCGCCCGGCACGCGCGTTTCAAGATGCTTGTGTATCCTGATTTACCAGCAGCATTTGCACCGTAAACTACAGTCAACGACGGGCCAAATTCGATTGTTTGATCTTGGGCAAGTGCGTTGACTCCCGCGTGATGTGTAAGAGATTTCAAAAATGCGGGCTTCGCTTCGGTACCAGGCGTAGGGAGGTGATTTGCCTTTAGCGGTACTGGATTTTCTCTGTCAACGAGTCCGTGTCTGGACTTGCAGAGATTCGCAAGTTCGCGGATGTCGTCCTCGTCTAAGTCGCCCTTCAAGACCAAGCGTCGCAAGGCGTCACGTTGCCAAGGGGGACGCGACTGAGACCAGTTGAGAATCTCATTTAGGACGTTGACTCTTTCCACACGATCCTCGTAATCCTTAGCAGACTAAAACGCTATGTATCTCGATCACTGAGAATTGCGGACAAATTTCCTTCCAGTTCAGCGTATTGCGATTTTGGATCGTATAGCCTGTGATTTCTTCGCACGAAAGTAGAATACATGAGCCATCGAAATCAATTTGATAGTGGTTTGCCTCATCCGCTAAACATATCCCCCTGCTCCGCGGGAGCACGCTCCCTCGCCAGTCGTGCGATTTCGGGCCAGCTTTGGACGAGGCCGTTGTAGGAACGTGCTTCCTCGGCGCGGTTTTTGCGCTCGCAGACGGTATAAAGGCGGTACGCGAGTTCGCGGGCGGTTTCAGCGATCCCGCCGAGTTGATGGACCAACTCTGCGGCGGCGAATTCACCTTCCGACTCGAGAGCATGTATGAGATAGTGGACCGCCTCCCAGACGGTTAACCGCTTGTCCGTCGCTGGATCCCAATCGCTGGCCATTTCTCTCGGCCGCAGCAGTCGCACTTTTCCTCCCCTTGAGGCCAGGACGCCACCATCGACGATGCCGCTAATGCTGGTGTTTTTCGCCTTGGACAGTGTTTCCGCTACACCGAATTCACCTTCGTCAAAGCCGTTTTGTTCGAACCACGCCAGGGACCAGCGGGTGTCTGCGTCGAATTCACCTTCCTGATCGGCGAGTACTTCGTCGAGTGTCTGATTGATCAATCCCAGGGCATCGCCCACCGATACGCGACTGCCCCGCGCGTCAAGCACTTTGGCAAAGCGACTGAACACCGCCATTCCGGGGCCGATTGCTGCCTGTGCGAGATCCACAGGTGCGATATTGCCACTTTGAAGGCGAGCGAGAGCACCCGGAAGTTCCTCTCTCATCGCGGCTACGAATTCGCGACGTGTGGCCAAGGGTGCGACCTTTGTGCGCTTGCGACAGACCAAGACGATGCTCGAGGCAAGCGCGTTCGTACCTATCCCAACCGATCGAGCGCTTCTTTCAGTGCGAATGGGCCAAGTTCCAGTGATGCTGAATTCGGCGTTCATAACGGCATCAAGAAAGCTCTCCCAACCGGTGCTTGTGACAGCACTGTCCGCTTTGATCTCTGATTGTTTGAAAGCATAGTAGATCGTGACCGGGAAGGCGGGATTCGCGCCTTGTTCGAGACGTTGAACGGCTTGACCCATCCCCTTGACAAAGAAGAGCTCTGCTGCCATCCGAGTGCCATGCCGGTGTGGCGTGGCGACTAATTCTTCTGCCTTGGGAACAGCCAATGTCGTAAAAAGCTCCGGGCAAACCTTCCGCAAGGTGCGGCGCGTCCACACGTAGAAGAAGTCGGATAAATCGGCGTATCCCACATTATCGTAATACGGCGGGTCCGTGGAAACTACCTTATCTGAACTGTAGGTCTGTGTGCGCGCATCGAGTTGGCGCGCAACACCGTTGCATTGTGGTGCTAATGTTGCCACACTCTTCTCAACCCAAGCAACACATGTGGACGCCCAGTTTCCACTGGCGTTTGAGAAGGGATTTCCCTCGGCAAAATCCCAGACCATCGGAATAGCTTGGCGGGTAAAGGCATGTGCAACAAACCCGCCACCATTTTCCCATGTCGCTATCACATTCCAGTAGTCTACCGCACGACTTATCGCGCAAGAAATGAACGTGGCTACAGCCTCGGCGTACGCCGCAGCGCCTAGCCCCCCTTCGCGAAGGGGCGTATCGTTGTCAGATGCCGTCGGTGTCTCGCTCGGAGGCGTGCACCGGATTAGCGCTTTCAAATGATCCCGCTTGATACGCTTCATGGCCTCGCTAACTAGGTCGGAGAAGGTGGTCAATGCGACGAGTTGGCGAGGGGTGAAATAGTCGCCAAACGTCCGAAACCCGTAGCGGCGCCCCTGCGCATTACTTGCCCAAGTTCCTCGACTCGGGGCGTCCGGTTTCCACGTTGGCTTTGCGTTCCGTGCAATTGCTTCCGCCAAGGATGTCGGCGAAAGGTAAACTCGTTCCCTATCCCCTTCGGCAACAATAGCCATGAGACGATCATACGTCCGCCCGGCATTGGCTTCATCGTCAATGTATTCATACCGAATCGGCACTCCGGAAAGTAGACACCGAAAGCTCCCCCGTGACAGCTTCGTCCCAGCCTTCGCTGCGTTGGGATTCTTCGGCTTTCCCACCTTCACAGTAAATCGAAATCTATGCCCTTCAATCACCGGCTCGACATACGCCTCCCTGCCACGCTTAGTCGATAGCATGAAGGTTGAGGCCAGCGGAACATCGACATCAGCGAAGGCAGGATTGGGACTCTTGACCGTCCGCGCCCACAGCCACGCGATCACCGTCAATTTGCGCCCGACGTACTGTTTGAGGTCGGTTCGCTCCTGAACCATCTCTGGAGTGACTTCGACCCTGGGATATAAATGGCCGATTCGTTTCTCGGCTTCGTCACGCATCCATTGCCCATAGTAACGTACGTCCTCTGCAAGTCCCTCCGCCCCCTTCCATTCGCGACCAACCAGGGATTTCTTCGCGGTGGTTCCGCCAGGCCTGGACTCGGGGTTGACCGGCGGTCTGCCTGAAAACTTCGGCGGAATCTCGATCATAGCCTTGTTGATGAGTACTGCCACCGGGTTAAGGTCGCTGGCGTGTGCTTCCAAACCGAGACGCTGAGCTTCCAAGGGTAACGAGCCGCCGCCGGCGAAGGGGTCGTGAAAAGCAGGAAGCTTGTCCGGGTCGAACAACTCGCTGGCGCGAGGATGGTCCGCATTGTCAGCGCAGGTTCGACGCCAGGACTTGCGGATTTCCTCTCGTGCTCGTTCCAATACCTCCTCGTTGGTGGTGTTCTCCCACTTCACCAACTCTTCGATCAGTCGGAACAACCGCTGGCGCTCTTTCTCCTGGTCGGCTTCAGTGGGGAACTCCTCGGGGCAGGCCGAGGGGTCGTCAACCATCTGCGCGAAGATCACCGCACGGGCCGCCGCCAGCGGGCGTCGCGCCCACCAGAGGTGGAGTGTACTGGGGTGGCCGTGACGGATCGACTTTTCACGAGCCGACGCGGCATTGATTGCGTCCAATGGAAGGGCGACTTCGATGAGCTTTTTGCGGTGGATATTCATGAATCAGGCAGTGCCTTTCAGTTTTCTATTGTCATCCAAATTCACATAGAAAACGCTGCGTCTAGGGGGTCCGGGAGTACGTCTATCAGATCGTCAGATTCACGCATATCAATTGGCTTGTTCATGTCTTCGCTAGCGTAAGGCATCCATAAGGCGTTCACCACATTTTATCAATCGGATGACCTCGGAAGTTCCGTGAAACCCTACCCGGTTTTTCTTAGCCCTCAATTCAACCCTTTCTGCCTTGTTGCCGCCGGAGGCCGCCACTGGCCTGAAGTTGACTGATTCCGAGTCTGGTACCAGCTTTTCGGCGACTCGTGCACCTGCCTTAAGCTGTTTGACTGCTTTGCTGGCGTCCAATCGCCCTTTCTTCAGTTCCATTGGTGCGACCCAACCCGAATTGCCTGCGTCTTCCGCAACGTACAGATAGTCGCACCGCGACTTTTTCTTGCTTAGGGGTGAACCAGGTTTGTCGAAATCGACGATCAATCGTCTTCGTGGCGCATCCTTCAAAGACACGGAGCACCCTTCTTTCTTCAGGCCGCCACTCACCAAGCAAGTCTTCTTAACCTTTCCTCGAACCGTGTCCACCAATCTCCTCATTCGACGTCTCCGATTCGGCTGGAAATATCGGCCCAGTCGTTATGCAATGTACGTGCGACCTTATCAAATTCGGACGGAAACAACCCCGAGTCGTCGAGTCGGATTTCACTCACTATCGACCCTTTTGGACGGCGTTTCTTTTTGAATAACCACGCCCCCACCTGCTCGGGTCGAAGCGCAAATTCACCGTGTGGCATTTCCTTTCGACGGGACTCGGGTAGTTCTGAACGTCGCACGATGTTGGCGAGTTCCTCGAGTACCCACTCACTATGGGTCGTAATGATCACCCTTACACCGGCCCGAACAAGCGCTGCGAGTTGGCGAGTGAATTCGACCTGCATCGCTGGGTGCAAGTGCGACTCCGGCTCTTCGATTATTAGCACGTTGCCAGTTCCAACCACATATCGCAGATATAGTACTACTGGCGCAAGCTCTGAGACCATTGATGAAGCGTTCATCAGAGGTAGGGGTTGCTGCCATCCCTCGGGTGTGTAGGTGAAATGTGGGTACCCGATAGTCTCCGATTTCTCTACGTGCACCGCCCCCTCGAGAATCGCCTCTTCAATGAAGGTCCCGGGATCTCGTCGAGACCTTCGACTCCGTCTCCGTGGACGATCGAGTTCAATCAACTGCTGCAAGAAATCCGCCAACACACCCGACAGCATGGGTGTGACCGCGGCAGGTCGCAGTCCTCTCATTGGAGCGCCCTCGATAATCGCACCCACCACAACTCTGTGTGCGTGCATAACGCCCGTACGGTCAGCGGGAAGGTAGAATGCGGGAAGATGAAGAGGGGCAATTGAACGAGGCAAAACGCTTTGGATCATCTCTGCGAGAATCTCCATCCAATACCAAGAAGGCCTTTCCTGGTCTTGAAAATCATCTAACATGTGGCGTAAGCGGACGTAATATTTCTCGTGGGCATCAATACCAATTGGAACGGAATTTGGAATATTTGCCTTAAATTCAACACCATGCGCGCCGATCGTCAACCTGTGATCGGAACTTGCCGTATCAATTGTCGAACGTCCTTTAATTACAACCTTTGCGTTATTACGACTTCCCTTGCGCACTAGCATCGCTTGCGTATCGGTACCAAAAGATCTTACGACTTCCCAACCAAGTCTGTCGCCCTGTATTTCCAACGCGGAACGTATCAGGTCCACGACTTCCGCTGGCAGAACAACGTCTCTTTCATAAGAATTGTCTCTTCGTGTCTCACGAACCTGCTTAGCCCATTTCTCGAGTATACTGATCATATTAGGCGGTATTTCGTCAGTACTCTGGTCGGTAAACGGCCGTGGTCGCCGCCAACGAAATTCGCTGAAAAACCGATGCAGCGCATAGGTCAAAATAGCCAGATATGATTTGCCTGTGTTGCTTGGCCCGATAAACACTGTAAGCGGACGCAGATCGATTTTGGCATCTACTATCGGTCCGAAATTGGATACTTCGAGTTCAAGCGTGTTGCGTGCTGTTAAATCGACCATCTTTCTAATCTCCGTTGCAGTAACTCACGGGGAGCTCTTCGTTTTTTCGCGACGTTTGAAATAAACCTCAACCCGCTCCAGACGCACTTCCGATTGTTAAACCGATTCCACGGCAATTATCCGTCGTGCTGGAGCCATCCGACGCCGATTCCGGGCGCTATGATCAGCTCTTCGGCAAGACGGTAAGTTTCCGCCGTGGGAATGCGCTTTTGGCGCCGCTATGCATTACACTCGCTTAGGCTTCCGTCATTTGGTGCAACTGATAGTCGTCCTCGATACCCAGGCAGATTTCTGCATCGACACCCAGGACCCTCTCAAACTGAAGCGCCGGCTTCGGCTCAATCGTGGCGTTCCCCGAAATGATCTCGCTGATGAGTTTCACCGAGCGTTTGCATTGAGCAAGAAGGTCTCGCTTCTGCTAAACGAATATGCAGCCACGTCGTCCGCCTTATTCTACTTCAACGCCCAGTTCTTCACGCCATACGCGATCGAAATCATCGGGGGTCTTGAAGTACAATTTTGCGTTTTCAATTACACGGTCCAGCATCTCACGGTCATCATCGGCCAAATCGCGAAACGAGAGTAACTCTCGGATGTTATCGTCGGGTAACTCACCGTAAAGCTGACCCACCGCCGCGTCGAGAAAGGCCGCTATCAAAATCTCGATCCGTTCGAAAGATAGAACGACCGGCGTCCCCGTTCTCAAGAGTGGAGCGATCTTGTCGTACAGACGTTGGCCGTCGCTGGTAGATACGCAAAGGGGACTGCCGATGATGTCAAATACTCGAACTGTTATTTCTTGCGTCATGCTTGTCCTCTTTCCCAACTCAAGCCGGACTGTCGGCTTTTCTTTCACTCTCTGGCCGCAGACGAAGACACCAAGATTTGACATTTTAGTTGGTTTTCTAAAGAGGAACTGCTACGTGAATAATAGCTTTCTCCGACGGACGTATCGACGGTGTGAAATCGCAGCTTTGACGCGGAAGTTCCTCAGCATAGTTCCTAAGTTCCGTTTGGTAAAAATTGCGAAGGATGAAGTCTATAAACCAAAACGGAGCAACAGGTGCGGTAACTGGAATTCTACAATTCTCGTATTGTCCAAGAGTAAGATGCGATTTGGGATGGGCTAACGCTTGACGGCCATCTCGAAAGTCATAGTCGAATCGAAGTGGAAATCGAACGATATTTCTGGCAACCACGTCTGCATCGCGTACTTCCTCAAGGTATACCTCCGGATCGTCCTGAAAGTTTTCAAGGTGAGGCGCGGGGAAAAATGCCAGACGGTGATGTCGAACGTGACCGTCGGAAATCGCGTACATCATCTGGATCAGTGCACCATCAAGCATTTTCACGTTGTAGGCCCGTTCATGCACGAGATTAAGGTAAATTTCGTCGTAGTCGAGGTTTTTCAATGCAAACAACACATGATGTGATCCTTGAAAAGTGACTTGATGCAGATTGCCGCCCACAACCTTTTGGAATGCGTAACTTTGATCATCCGCGAGACCAACCCTCACCAGATAATCGATTAACTCGTTAATTTGCAATTTAACCCGCGTTGGACTTGGCATAAATTGTCACTCATGCTCCGATAGCAATTCGAGCAGCTTCGCTCTTGTGTCCTCATTCAGATCTTCCATATGCATCTTTCCGGACTCGAGATCTTTGACTAAATCGACTAGAGTCCGGTCTATACTCTTTTGTTTCTTTCTGTCTTTCTCTGTTAAATCCCGATGAATAACGCGCAGATGTTGGCGCTCTTCATCGGTTGGATATTTGAACCTTAATTCAAAGTTTAGAGAACGGAGTTTTTCATACTCATTTTTCAACATTACCATCTTTCCCCCTACACCAAGAACACGTACCCATGCCTTGCTTCGCGTAATCGCCGTGAATAGTCGGTTTCTAATGCTAGCCAGATTCCAATGTGAAGATTGACAATCTTGCGCGTTGATAATGTATACCATACCGGCCTCATTGCCTTTAGCGCGGAAAACGCCAGAAAATGTCACCGATCCCACACCCGTTCGGAAAAAGATGTCTGGATCTAAATCTACGCCGGCAAGATGGCACTCGATACCTATGTCCAACAGTTGGCTCCTAATAGGGCCGACTTTTTCCCGGGTGGAAATTGGATCTGGATTGATTACAATTATATCATCGGATCGAAGTTCGTCCTCTTTCAGGTTTTTTTTAATCTCATTCACAAGCCAGTTGTCTTGTTCTTGTTCATCCTCGAATGGGATAAACTGAATAAGATCGTCGATTTGCGAGTGTTCCTCCAAGAACGCGGGACTCGTATCATCTGATCTTTCAAGCGTTACGCGAGAACCACCGCTCAGCGCCCCGTTCTTTACACGATAACCAATATCCTCCCACAACTGTGGGTAATCGAACATTTGCACAAGACCGGTTGTGCCAGCTCTATCTGCCTCGCGGTAGATTCCAAATCCGAGCGCATGAGCCGTTACCAATAGCGGTCGTGAGTTGCGATAGCAAACATCTAAAATGACGTCGCGACGTCTGCCTTCTTTCGTTTCGACATCTAAACTCACGTTGGGTGAACCGGTTGCGTTTCGTCCAAATATGTCTTCGGGGGCAGGGAGGGACTCTCCTGCCAAGTTTTGCAATTCATCGTATGCATAGACCAACCGCTTGGAGTCATCCAGCGACTGGTAACAGAGTCTTAAGAACTCAGGTGGAAAATCCTGAGCTTCATCGACTAGAATAACGTCATACATTGCTTTGGACTGACTGGCTTGGCTGAGTGCATGTTTACAGGCTCCATAAAACTCCCTGTCACGGCCAAAGAGCTTCCTTGCAGATCTAAAATCGTAGTACTCAATATCATGGCTTCGACAAAACTCGTAATATATCCCATTGCGACCATCACGACCAGACGCACCCCACGCATTGAGAATTCGCAGATTGTTCCAATCCGGCTCTTCCCCAGTCTGTTGAAGAGAGAAATTGTTGATAAGATTACGAAACTGTCCCTTGAGAGAACGCGTGTGGAATGTAACTGCAATGCGCCAGTCGGGGTGTTGAGTGTGCAGATAGGCAGCCTTTAGGGCAAGTACTATCGTCTTACCCGATCCGGCAAGACCACGAATACGCTGTACACCATCTACTGTTTCAATGACAGCTCTGCTTTGCTGGAGATCAAGTGTAGCAATTGAATCTTCCAACTGTTTTAGCTTTGCACCCCTCGAGTCTTCCCGAGTACTCTTTCGAATTGTCCTTCCCTTACGAATCGTGGAAATGCTCTGAATCGCCGAAAGTGCTGTTCTATACACATCCTCGTCTTTTTCGGTCCACTCTTCAATCTCGCCGATTTTGTTTGGTAAAGAGTTGCTGTTTGCGAGAAGATATTCATTCTCACGATCGTCTAGTTGATAGACTCCCGGCGCAAACGTAATCGTGTGGATAGGTATGACGAGGTGTCTACGCCGCATCAATTCGCGATGTGCCTTTAATCGGGACTCAAGCTTGTTTGCAAAGTCGTCCTGCCGGTTTTTGTACCCGCGCGGATCCATACCTTCTATAAGGTCAAAGAGGACAATACCCTTGGCAGGAGATAACCAAAGGGCATCAATTGGATATCTTCCCTCTGGCGAACTGATAATTGGGTAGCCAATGAACAACTCCCCTTGAAGGTTACTGTGGTACTCAAAGAAATCGACCAACTTTTGGCTTGACGCAGGTTTTTTGTTGGTTCCTCGTACAATTGAAACGCTCATAGCTGATCCTCTGGCTAATTCAAATTCGAAAAGTCCGGAACATGCCAATTGGATTGGTTGATACCGAGTATGCACTCGAGTCAGCAAATAGAATCAAACTACATGATCAATGCTCAGTATCTGCGGATATCTCAAGCCAATTGTTGACTTGCGTGTCGCGGAAGATTGGGTCTACGGCCCCGCGCACTGTAAGAGGTGTTTCTCATTGATTCTCTCATCAATTGTCAACCCATTCCAGACGCACTTTCAGGTTGTTCAGCCGATTCCACCCGATATATCCCTCGTGTTGAAGTCTTCCCACCACGATACCTGGCGCTATGCTTTGCTCATCTGCAAAATCTCGAATGTCCAGACTCGTAAACTCCCCGTCATCTACAAATCGCCGCCAGTCCGACCGCGAAACAAGGAAGTTTGAAGCCCATTCGTTCGCCTCGGTTTCGAGGTCGGCGCCGCCTGGTCTGGCTTCGTCGACGAAAACGTCTCTCTTGCTGTGAAGAAGGATGTGTGCAGCCTCGTGAAACAGACTGAACCAGAGGTGATCGTCGGTCCTGTGGCGGACGCTGAGGGCGATGACAGGTTTGCGGGGTGATAACCACCACGCAGCGCCACTAAGGCTGGCTTTCGGTAGCGGTTCGATCATCGAAAGCGCAACGCCTGCGCTGTTGCAAAGCTCGTGAGTTTGATCGCGAGCCTCATCGAATGGGGCGCGAGTCAACCTGCGGATCCGACGCAACGCTCCCTTAAAGGCCGACCTGTCGTATTCGTTACACTCCTGTCCTTCAGCTTCGATCTCGGCGAGCCGAAGCCAGGTCGCGAGCGAGTTTTCGTCGCTTTTGAAACTTGGCGAGTGCCGGTATGCAATGTTCGCCTTCCCGTATCTGACATGCCACGCGTCAATTGACGCCACGCGAAAAAATGCCATCAGTTCCGAATACGCTTCTCTGCTGGCCGAGCGCGTGTAAATCGCCCCTCGCTTAGCCAATTCGCCGAGCGGGAAAGCCTTCGCCCACTCCGCTAACGCCTCTGCTTGCCTGGCCTCGGATTCCCTGATCTGGTGCAACTGATAGTTTTTCTCAATTCCCAACCAGATATCCGCTTCGACCCCCAGTACTCTCTCGAACTGAATCGCGGTCTTTGCCTCGATGGGGGCTTTTCCGGCAACGATCTCGCTGATGAGCTTGGCCGAGCGGTCGCATCGTCTCGCGAACTCGGCATGCGAGATGCCGTGGGCTTCGAGACGCTCTGCGAGGACCCAGCCGGGGGGAACCGCGTAGTCGGGGCGGTACTGGTTCGTCGCCATCACTCGCTCTCCTTTAGTGATAGTCTATGACCTCCATGATCGTAATTGCCGTGACGTGTTGGATGTCGATTCCGCCGTCGTCCAGGAGGGGCACAGGGTCGTGATTCGGCGCACAAATCAGCCGCGCCCGATCATCGAGATCAACCGCGTACTGCCCTTCACGATCACCTGTAAGCTGATGTCGTCGTTCGGGGGGTGTGTGAGGAACGCCGGCAAGTGTCGGCGCGTTCGCAAGAACGGCGAGCCGCATCATGATTGCCCGAGCCCTGTTCTTTCCGTACGTCCTCTCAAGGAGGCTCCCGGAGTTAAAGGTCTTTTCGAGCTTTCGGGTTTTGAATACGACTGTCATCGTTACGCGGAAGGTAACGATTTGGGTGAGGGTATGTCAAGGAGGGATTAATTCGGATCCGTCTGGCGCGGAAACACGGAAGCCGCCAAACACTACATACTTGCAGCGGCTACCGATGTTCCGAGCCGGTTGTACGCCGACGATACAAGCAGGCAAATCTGTCGAACACTCATCCGCGGCGAGTCTTATTGTACTGTGGATTCCTTCCGCCGTGTCCCTTTCGATACGTCTTGAGTTCCGCAGCCTCTTTCTTCTTTGCTCCCGACTCTGTCATTCGACCGGACGTTACGACCAACCGGTCGAATTGCTTCCCTTGAGCTTTATGCATCTGCGCCCGCGCCCTCGGACTCTTGGTCGATCCACGGTACACGACTTTCTGGCCTCGTTTGAGGTCGTAGGTGAATGTGTCTCTTTGCTTCTTTCGCATTGGTTCCACCTTTCGTCTCTTGACGGATACTTCGCGTGATGGTTTATTTTCGTTACCTAAAAGGTAACGTTTTTGTAATAAAATGTCAAGAGCCGATTTGGCCGAACCGATTTCCCTCCCGTCACGCCGGTTTCCCGGCACGCTCGATCAAGTCAATCAGCTTATAGTTGACACTCGTCACATGGAAATCGGGTTCTTTTTGAAAAGGCTGACGCAGATAGTGTACGCGATGGTCGCCGCCATCCAGGAACTCGACGATGCCGAGGATGAAGTCGTCCGGTTTATTCAGTGCGGTGAGGATCTCGTTTTTCGTTACCGTGACCGTATCTTCGCCGGATTGACGGCCCTTCACTTCGATGAACCGGAGCTTTCCCGTTCCCGGAACCCGGCTCTCGATGTCATAGCCGAGATGTTCGGTCTCGCGGTCGACGGGCTCGAATCCGAGGCCGCGTTCAACTTCCATGATGATGGCGCGGGCCCTTGCCGCCGACTTCTGGGTGTCGACGGGGCGCCGGGGCGCGGAGGTTCCGGTCATCTCAGCCAAAAGTCCCATGGGTACCACGACAAGGCCGCCGATGACGGCCGGTGGAAGTGCGGAGATCCTTTCCTCTCGTTCGAGTTGGGCCATACGTTGATGGAGGCGCTCCTGCAGGTCATCGGCGCGCCTTTGGGCCTCACGTGAGTTGAGCCCTGCGCCGGCCTTGCCCGCTTCATCCTGGAGCTTCAGTTCCTGTGCGCGGTGGTCCCAGTGCGACATCTCCTTGGTCAGCCGTTCCTTTACCGCCGCGCGGGTTTTCGCAACAAGGGTAAGGCGTCGGTCGCGGACTTCACCGAGGTGTTCCGGTACGATTCCGGCGATGGCCTCTTCACGCGCCTGCTGCTCCAGTTCGCGGGTGATCCATCCGCACTCGGGTCGTTCGAGGATGTCGGACACGTCGGGATCGTGATCGGCCAGCGGTCGGTAATCGAGGTACGGAGCATAGTCGAGACGTCGCTTCACACCGGTGGGATCGATCTCCACATATAGCGTCCGACGTGAGATAACGCGACCCTCTCCGCTCGGCACGACACTTGCGTCCTTAATTGCGTGTTCCAGTGAGAAAATCACACGCGTTTCCATGCCCGGGTCCCCTTCGTCCACGAGCACGGCGCCGCGTTGCAGGAGGTCACGGTGGCGTTCCAACGTGAGGTCGAGAACGGCATCGAGCAGGGGATGTCCCGGGCAGACGAACGCGGCGGGCGTCTGACCCTGTGGCGAAAGGTGCTTCTTGTCGAATGCAATGCGTTCGTAGCGTGCAAGTACGGGTTCCCCCAGACCGATCTGACGGTCACGGTTGCGCACGGTTGCGGGTACGTGCGTAATGCCGTAGCGGCCCGTTTCACGGCGTCGCGCCCCACCGCCGAGTCGCCTGAACGCTTCCAGGAAGAACGACTCGATATAGTGCGGCTGCAATCGCCTTGCCTCGGCGCGTTCCATGTCCTCTCGCACCCTTGCGACCCGTGTCGAATCCATGGCGTCATGGGCGAGGGCCCTCTCCTCAATCAGTTCCTGTAGATGAGGCCGGTCTACGGCATCGCTCACCGCCTCGGAAAGCCGCGCACGTACTTCCGGCTGCTCGCCGTAGCGGATCGCCTCGATCAGGAGATCTCGCAGCGGGCGGCCATCGAACTGGATTCTACCGAGCACGTCGAAGACCTGGCCGCCAAGGGCGCTTCGGGCCTGTTCGAGCTTATCGAGCAGAGTGCGGTATACGTCACCTTCCCGGGTCTCTTCCGCTATCAGATTCCAGAGATGACAGACTTCAGTCTGACCGATACGGTGGATGCGCCCAAAGCGCTGTTCGATGCGGTTCGGGTTCCACGGCAGGTCGTAGTTCACCATCAGGTGGGCGCGCTGGAGGTTGATTCCCTCACCGGCAGCGTCCGTGGCCAGCAGGACCCGCACGAGCGGATCGTGAAGAAACGCCTCCTGGGCCTTGCGGCGATCTTCGCGCCCCATGCTCCCGTGAATGGTGACGATGCCCGAAGGACGGCCAAGCAACGTTGCAATGCGCCGCTCCAGATAATTCAGCGTGTCCCGGTGCTCGGTGAAGAGGACCAGTTTCTGGCTCGGCGATGGTACCGGCGGCGGGATAGCGCCGCTGCCGTACGGTTCGGCCTTCTCACCTCCCTGGGCGCCCAGGCCTGCCTGCGTGAAGATCTCTCCGAGCAGGTTCGACAGTTCGCGCCACTTTGTATCTTCGCCGCTTTTCAGGATTCCGGCTGCTATGCTCTCAAGTCGCTTGAGCGAAGCAATCTCCGCCTTCAATTCGGCGATTGTACCGGCCGCCGTCGCCTCGTCCAGCAACCGGGACTCCGTGGCCTCGACCTCTTCGTAAGGAGCATCGTCCAGGTCTTCCACGTCCTCGGCATCGAATAGCGGAACGGACTGCTGGATCGCATCCGGTTGATTTGCGCCGCGTTGCAGCAGACTCAGTTCTCGAAGGCGGCTCTCCAGCCGCTCGCGCCGCCGCCTCAGCGACTGGTGAATCGCCTCGGGTGAGGATGCCAGGCGCCGCTGCAGGATGGTGAGAGCAAAGCCGACGGTGCCCGCGCGCGTATCGTTTTGCAACGCCTCCGCACGATTGAACTCTTCGCGGACATAGTCTGTCACCTCTTTGTACAACCGGGCTTCGACGTCGGTCAGCTTGTATGGCACGGAATACGCGATGCGCTCCGGGAACAGCGGCCGGCCGTCGAACTTGAGCAGGTTCTCTTTCACCATACGGCGCATCAGATCGGAGACGTCCACCTGGTGAACGCCGTCCCGGAATCTGCCTTCGAATCGGTCGCCATCCAAAAGGGCGAGGAAGAGTTGAAAGTCCGTTTCCTTGCCGTTGTGCGGCGTGGCCGTCATCAGCAGAAAGTGACGGGTGAGATTGGATAGGAGTTGCCCAAGTCTGTAGCGTTTGGTGTATCTCACCTCCCCGCCGAAGAAGGTTGCCGACATCTTGTGCGCTTCGTCGCAGACTACGAGGTCGTAGCGACAGTCACGCGCCCTCAGTTTGTCCTGCAGGTCCTCGTTTCGGGCGAGTTTGTCCAACCGGGCGATGGCGAGGTCGTTTTCGAGGAACCAATTGCCGGTACGGGCGGCGTCGAGATTGTCGTTCGTGAGAATCTCGAAAGGGAGATTGAAACGTCGGTACAGTTCGTCCTGCCACTGCTTGGCGAGGCTGCCGGGACATACCACCAGGCATCGCCTGAGATCGCCGCGGGCGACAAGCTCCTTCATCAGCAGGCCGGCCATGATTGTTTTCCCTGCGCCGGGATCGTCAGCCAGAAGGAAACGCAACGGCTGGCGGGGCAGCATGGCCTCGTACACCGCTGTAATCTGGTGCGGGAGCGGCTCTACCAGCGAGGTATGGACGGCAAGGACGGGATCGAACAGATGGGCGAGGCGGATGCGATACGCTTCGGACACGAGACGGAACAACGCGCCGTCCCCGTCGAAACTCCACGGGCGGCCCTGTTGGACGATTTCAAGGCGAGCCTCGTCGTGCCGGTACAGAATCTCCTCGGCGACCCCACCGGAGGCTGGTCGGTAGATCAGAGTAAGCGCTCCGGAGCCGTGCCATTGTACGTTAACGACGGTCACGACGCCGTCGGGAAGGATACCGCGGACGGTGGTGTCGGGTTTGAGATCTTCCAGTTTCATTGGTTAGATGGCTCGGTTTTATGAGGGGAAATAGCGACTTCTCGTCACATCTATCGCCTGGATGTACAGAGATGTTGGCGCCACGGCCTACCACATCCGCCATCGAGGGCAGGATGCCCTCGCTCCGGGGAAAGGTATTCGTGACAATTGCAGCACGGCCCCGCGCATTCCCCGCCGCCGGCACGAATGCCCTCGGTCCCCCGATACCCTCGGTCCATAGAACCCCTGATTACACCCACGCCTCACACCCCGCGAAGGACATGTGTTTTCCTTCGACGTATTTCGGCCGCGGCACATAGTGGTTTCCGACCTCGGGGACCACCTCCCCGCAGCACAGGATGGACCGCTGTTCCTTTCGTGTCACGCGAGTGCTGGTGGGAATGTAGCGAAGGGTGAGTCCCACGCGCCACTGGTCTGACGTATTGTAGTTGGAGCCGTGGATGATATTGGGATGGTGGATGGAAATATCCCCCGCCTTGAGTTCGATGTCGACGGCGTCGGCTTCATCGATCTGATCGGGGCGCATCCCGATGCCGAGAACGTACCTTTCGGTGTCCAGCTTCACCATCTCCGAGGCCTTCAACAGTTTCCGGGTGTGCGTCCCCGGTAGAACCCGCATGCACCCGTTTTCGACGGTCGAATCGGTACCCGCCACCCACAAGGTCGTGACCTCCATTGGCTCCAGCGGCCAGTAGGATCCGTCCTGGTGCCAGCGCACGGCCTGACCGGTCTCGGGCTTCTTGGCGATGTAGTGCGCGCCGAACATGGCCAGGTTGGGTCCGATGAACTGTGCCGCGATATCCAGCAGCCGGTCGTCGCAGACCACGCGGTGCATGAACGGATCGTCCACAAGCAGGCGATGGTGCAATTTCTCGGGCCGGGTGTCGGGATGCCTCTCGACAAGCCACTGCACGTGCTCGACCGTTTCGGCCGCAAGACACGCGTCGATGGCCCCTCGCGCGATGCAGAAACCCTTCTCGTCATATTCCTGCCGCAAATTCGATTTCATTCACGTTCTCCTGTTCCCTTGCACTTTTGGCGAAATCGAGCCCCTACGATGTGTTCAGACAGCTCGTTGCCTCGGTTGTGCCGCGAGTGTCCTGATGCCAATACAGACTGAAAACATGCGAGACCAACCTGTCTTTCTTAGCCCTGATCCAACCATGATTAAAATCCCTTATGATGTCAATCGGTATCCTGACACATACCTGTGATCCTGGCAGCTCGGTGGATTTCTTTGCGCGACCGCCTTGACTCAGTGGGGGAAAACAGAGTCTTCTACGGCGCCACAGAACTTTTCAGCCGCTTTCGTCGTCTCACAAGCAGGAGCCTGCGGTAATTCCCGACTGTTCGCACCGGAGGATAGATGACGGACGCCGATCTGATCAGGCGTTTCCAGGACGGCGAGTCGCAAGCCTTCAATGGTTTGGCTGGGCGATGGCATCGCAGGCTGTACAACTTCATCCTGCGCCAGGTTGGAGACCGTGAGGAAGCGCACGACCTGTGCCAGAAAGTCCTGATCAAGGCCCATCGAAATCTCCGCCGGCTGCGGGACCCCGATAAGTTTTCCACCTGGATCCATCAGATCGCGGTCAATACGTGCAGGGACGAGTTGAGACGGCGGCGGCGTCATCCCACGATCTCTCTGGAAAGTCTGGAACACGTCGGTGATTCCCGGCCGGACGGCGGGTTGGAGATTTCGGCACAAAGGGACACCGCGATTCACCAGTGCGAACTGCGGGATCTGCTCAACCGGGCGTTGCAGTGCATTCCCCAGGAACAACGAATTGTCGTTGTGATGAAGGAATACGAGCATCTGAAATTCACGGAAATCGCCGCCATCCTGAAGCTGCCCGTCAATACCGTCAAATCCCGGCTCTACTATGGGCTGAATAACCTTAGAAAGGCGTTGGATCAATGGAACATCGACAGGGAGACGATCGGCTATGAAATGTGATTTGCCCAAAGAGAAACTGATCGGTTATCTCTACGACGACCTCGATGCCGAGGGAAAGTCCGCAATCGAGTCCCACCTGAACACCTGTCCTTCCTGCGTACAAGCGTTGGAGGAACTGGGGCGGACCAGGAACCTGATGAAGGCCTGGTCGGACGAAGACCCGCCGGCGAGCCTGGTCTTCGTGCCCGACAGACTCCCCTGGTGGAAAGGCATGATACCCGACTGGCTGTCCGCGGGCAACCGGCGCTGGCTGGCGCCGGGGCTGTCATTGGCCCTGGCCGGAGTCGTCCTGATTCTGACCGTGTTCAACTTCGAGGCGCGGTACGACCGGCAGGGCGAGGTTGTCGTCAAGCTGCAGTTCCCGTTTGTATCGAAGTCAGAACGGGCTGAAGCGGTTGCCGAGGCTCCGCTTACACGGGCAGAGTTGATCCAGGTGCAGCAACAGTCGCTCGCGTTGATCCAGGACTGGATCGATGAAGGGCACCAACGGCAGCGCGTAGAACTCGGACTCATCCTGGACGATTTCGCCCGGGACCTGGAAGCCCAGCGCCGCCGGGACCTGCTGCTGGTAGGCCAGGGTTTGCGAGAAATCGACGGGGCAACGGAAAGCCGATTCATACAGACGGAAGACCTTCTGCACCACCTGCTGGCGGTATCATACGCGCAGTTGAATCCGAACACACCTTCCACCGTTGAGTGACATACAGAAGGAGTATGGATTATGAAATCCCGCCACGCTTTCGCCATCGCAACGGCCTTATGTCTTTTTCTTCCGGCTCTTCCCGTCGAAGCCGAAATCGACCGGGATCGCATGCGGCAGGACCTGGACATCATGGAGGGCATCCTGCAAAACCTTCACGCCCAGAGTAGGCCCGAATTCGCCAGAATCAACAGAAAAAGCCCGGTAGGGGGACAATATATCGAAGATTACGGAGTGCTTTTTCTTATTGAAGAGCGTGGCGCCGTAGGAATCCCGGATGTCGTACGTATCTTGTCTTCTGAAAAGTACGGAATGAAGGTCGAAAAGCTTGAAAAGGAGGATATCTTGAATCAAGTCGTTTCCATGGGTTCGGAAACACGCTTCGCCCTTCAGGATCGGCTTGCGGATTTCCTGGGAACATATGCTGACGCGATCCGCCAATTGCAGGATGAAGACCGCATCACAATTCTCGTCCGTCACAAATCTATCTCACGATTTGGTTTTTCCGGTGGCCAACTGGATTTTTTCTGGAAATCCCATCCATTCCCCAAGGAAGAATTACATAGACTTCAAACGAAGATAGAACAGCTTCCGCCGGATAGTCTCAACGCTCGCAAAGAGAAGCTGGAGGCGATCCGCTTAAGGCGACTCGACGCCGAGTTGTCGCAGCCGCTTTATTCCGAGGTGACAGCAAAAAAACGCGATATCGTCGCATACCGCCGCGAACAGATCGACGAGGCGGAGTTCAGGAAACGGGTTGTGTCCCGTGACCACAGGCCGGATGCGTCAACGACGAAAAGGATCGGCGTTATGGCTGCGATCCTGGACAATATGCTTAAGGTGATCGATCAACCGGTTCCGGATCGCAACAGGACCATGGGCATTTATATGGAAGGGCTGGGGGTACTCTTTTTTGTGAAAGAGCGAAGCGGATATCTCGCGGGATATCGTCGCGCCATGTACAAAGAGCTCAGATCGAAGTCTGATTTACGTAAGCAGGGTGGAGGAGGCAATGTAGACGTTCAACTCCGGGACAGACTCAAGGTCGACCTCGTCGAAGTAGTAGGGGATTACGGCCATACCGTACGCACAGTCAAACCCGATGAATACATCGTAGTCGAAGTTCGCTTCCTTGTAGGATTACGCAGCAGCCGGCTAAAACAGCGTGGAATTGTGCTGAAGGTCAAGAAGCGGGACGTGGATGCCTATAGCCGGCGAGATCTCGACCTCGCAGCGTTTCGCCAGAAGGTTGATATTCAGGAATATTAGGGCGGCGAAGAACCGGAGCCTCTGGTGGCCGGGGTCGATCGCTTCGACACATTGCCCTGAGACGCCAACAATCAGTGGCCAGGCATGAAATCCGGCGACGCCCGGAACTCCGCCGCGCCGGGTATCGCTTCGGGCTGAACGGTGTACTGCCCGGCGGGAACCACAAAGAAAGCGGTGTTTCTATCGGCCTCGACACGGGCGTTGAATCGAACCGTGCCGTCCACGCCGCGGATACTCCAGTCACCCGGCGCCAGGCCGGCCAACAGCAATTGGCAGCTTTCGCCGGCGGCAACGTCAACTTTCAGTGTTTGTTCCAGCAGTTTGCCGGTACGGCTCATAACCACCACCCGGTCGGCCAGCGTGACAACGAAGGCTTCCGGGAGTTCCACGAGGTCAACCGGCGGGTCGGGCGCCTGGTCGTCAGACATCGTCATCACCGTCAGAAACACATCGTTGGCCTGTTCGTTGGCAGGCGAGAACATCACGCGATGGCCGTTCGCTTCGGGCCGGTCGGGTTTCGGCGGCGTGAAGTACTCTCCGAACACGCTGTAGGCTTCCTTGCCGCTCAGAATCTGAAGCTCCCGCTCATCCGCCCCCGGTCTCAGCATTCGCAGGACGACCTTGCCGGTCCCGCCGGCGTCGCTGTTTCTCAGGATGACGCCGGCTGCCGTGGTTTCAGGCGGGTTGAGGGTGTTGACCTGCCAGTATTTCCGGAACGCCGGACTGGCGGTGGTCATGTTGTCCAGGACGATCAGCGCCGCTGGAGTCTGCTCGTCGTCGAGATTAAGGAAGCAGAAGGACCGGACGTAGTCGACGATCTTCTCGCTGTAGGCCGACGTCAGATTGACCGAGAAATAGCTGTAGAACGGCCGCTGTGAAGACGGACCGAAGCCGGCTGAGAGGACGTCCCCGTTGGCGAACGTCGGATCCGTGAGCGCCTGCTCCGGCGTGGTCGGGCAGGATTGAATGAACCGGGCGCCACCGTCGTTGACGGTATTGCGGATGAACTGCTCTTCAGGATCGACCGCCAGCATCATGCTGTGCGAAATGGAACGCTTGCAGAAATTGAAATCGTAGGGCGTTCCATAGAAATGGTACTGCCCCAGATCGGCCGCCTGCAGCCCCCGGTAGTAAATCTGGAAGCTGCCCGCGTCAGCGTGCTGGTGGTTGCCGAAGTGATATCCCCCACCCTTCATCTCCACGACCACGTCGGACACGCCCGGTCCCATATTCCAGCCGGTTCGGGCAACCATCGACCCGAGCACCGGCCCGAAATCGATCGTGTGCGGCAATGAATCGAAGCTATTCGCCGCCTTCAGGTCCGGATCGTTCAGCAGCAGCACCAGGATAGGGTCGGCGGGAAGCCCGCCCTGCCGTTCGAAGTCGCGTTTGATGACAGGATCGTTGCTGTACGAGGAACTGAGCAGCGCGGTCGCTCCGAGACTTGCAGGACTTCCGTCGGAGAATCCGTCGCCGTCCCGCAGGGTCTCTCCGTTCGGCATGCGCATGTAGAGCCAGAACTTCCAGACGTCCGCGATGTTGTCGTCGAAGACCCGATCGCCGGTCATGCGGTAGAAGAGCCACGCGGCGTGCATATCCCACCCGAACCGGTACGGGCCGTAGCTGACGCCCTGGTTGTGGCGCGGGGACCGGTATTCGAACCGGCGCATCGGTACCAGCTCTTCAAGGATGCGGTAAGCGCAGTATCGATACGGGACCGGGTCTTCGTCGTAGATGGCGATGGCCATGCATAGCAGATCGCGGTTCACCTGCGCCTCGTTGCCATGACCGTTGACGATGATCTGCTTGAACGGCGGCCAGCCGATTTCCATGTCGTCGGCAAGACGCATGAGATTGCCGCGGATGCTGTCCCGGTCGTCGGGTGACATCAACTCATAGCACCAGTCGTAAACCAGCGCGGCAGAGTAGATGGCCCGGCCGATTTCCCGGGTGATGTCCAGCAGGTTTCCGAATTCGACCGCGGCAAGATACTCGCGGATCAGCACCACCGCTTCCAGACCGGGCGTCTTTTCCCCGTTCATAAGATAAACGAAAGCCCGGGCGACGGCCGCCTTCTCGAGTTCGGCGTTATAGGTGACTTCCGTACCCGGTTCTGCTTCAAACGCGAACGGTTCGGATGCCAACTCCCTGACCTGGGCCCAGAGCGGCGCGTTCTCGCCCTTTGTCAGGTTTGCCCGGACCGCCGGCAGCGACTGCTCGTTCACCCAAATGCGCGGACGGGATGCCGGCGGAACGACCGACGGCCGGTACGTGGTCGCGGCCGCTGGAACCTCCGGAGGCTTGAAAGGGCTGACTTCGAGGTAATCCAGGCGCACGCCCTCCGGGAGCCAGACCCGGATCTCCTGATCCCGTTCGTCGAGATTGAACTTTCCGGTTGTCTGCGTGCAGCTCTCCGGTCGGCACCATGGCACGAATACCACGCGTCTGGTGGGGCGGGCATCACCCACGGCAATCTTGAGGTGCAGTGAATCAAACTTGCTCCTGGCCTTCCGCATCGCCTCCCTGCCCCCGGCATCCGTTGCCGCGTGTGTGCGAATCACGTACCGGCCGGCGCTGGACGCGCGCACCTTGAAAGCAAGATCCGGTTCTGCTCCGGGCGCCCCCACGTTGGCGGCCACACCGGCCTTGAGCGAAACGCCCTTCTCACCGGAAAACCCGCTCTGTGCGACGACCTCTGCCCGGTGGGTGTCGATCCCGCCGGCCTCCGCCTGCATGATGACCGATCCGGTAACGGCGATCGTTTTCGAATTCCCGGTTTCCCTCGTACCTTCAACGGTTTTCATGACATGGACCTCCTTTGCGTCTGTTTGCACGCCAATGAAAAGCGTTGCGACGAACAGACGGCAAAATGCCTTCAACAGCCGATGATTTTCCTGGCACATCCTCATTATACGTGCAGATATCCCCCACCCCATTACCGCCGACCTACCCCCGTTCCCCCTTCCTGAAGGAAGGGGGAAGCTGTCATCAGTTGATATCATTTCTATTAAGGGAAAAACGCGAGCGGCATATTGTGATCTCACGAAACAGGTTGCCACCTCCTTTCCTTTAGGAGAGGGGGCAGGGGGGAGAGGTCACGCGGCCGACGCCAACTGATCGGGGCCTTGGTTCAAGCTGATCGTTGTATTCCACAGACGACTCGATATCAGTCAACCCTGAGGCGTAGAGTACAGGTCCATGCTGCTCAGCCAACTGAGGCACAGTTCGGTCCAGCTGGAAGGCAGCTTTTCGTCTCTGCGGACACCGAAATCGTGTTCGCCGGTTGCGTAGACGTGCAATTCCGTGGGAATGCCGCATCGGTGCAGCGCCAGGTACATGATCACGCTGTGGGCGACCTCGGATTCACTGTCGTCGCCGGCGTGGGTAAGAAACACTGGAGGCGTATCGGCCGGAATATGGATCCCGTCGGAAATCCTGTCGCAGTCCGTATCCTTCAGGTACCCCGAATAACACAGCACGGCGAAATCCGGGCGGCAACTCGCGTTATCGACCGCATCTATTTCCGGATAACTCCGGTCGCGGAAACCGGTGGCGGTCGCCAGCGCCAGATGGCCACCCGCGGAGAAACCCACCATACCAATACGATCGGGATCGATACGCCATTCGGTCGCACGGCTGCGCACCGTGCTGACCGCGCGCTGGGCGTCAGACAGAGGTCCCGCCGGCGGGACCCCCTTCGCATCGCCCGGACGGCGCGGAACCCTGTATTTCAGTATGATGGCGGCGATGCCCCGGGAAGTCAGCCAGGCCGCGACCTCCTCGCCTTCCAGTTCCCAGAAGAGATCCCAGTACCCTCCTCCGGGGCAGATTACCATGGCAGTGCCCGTGTTCTTCTCCGGCGGAGGGAGGTGCACCGTCAGTGAAGGTCGCGTGACGTTGGTGATCAGCAGCGTGTTCCCCACGAACCTCGAGTCGTGAACACGGCTCTTCTCCTCACCAGCTATGCCGACGTCTCCCGGTACCGCGCTGGGCCACAATTCCATCACATTCATACCAATTCTCCGGATCTGACCTCCTCCAACGAGACGGTTCGGTCTTCACGAGCCGAAATCGCCATTGCTTTCGCAATCTCAACGTCTAGCAGGGCATCCTCGGGGGGATTTCGGGCCACCCTTCGGCTCCCGATGGCGTCCAGAAAAGCGTGCGCCTGCCTCACCATAGACGATGGTTCCGCATCAAAGGCGCGGACATCGGAGTGACCGTTCCTAAACACGGTAATGGCGTCCTTTCCGGGCGGGCCTTCGGCATTCGTCTGAATTCCGCCGTTGGCAAAGATGAATCGCGGCTGCGGGTCGGCCATTCCCTCCGGGCCGATATAACTGGCCGTGGCTGAAGCGAAAGCGCCGTTGTCGAATCCGATCAGGGCCGCGCATGTCTCCTCGTCAACGTGACCGGGCCCCGTATTCCGCCTTTGGTTGGCCATCGCCGAAACGGTGGTCGGCCGACCGAGAATCCAGCGGACCGCATTCAGATAACAGTAGCTCATGTGGGTCAGCGGCATGCCCCCGCTGGCGTCCTGATCGTAGTACCAGGCGTCCGGATCCGGATTCCACAGGGCCATGGTCACGGCCATTACCGGCGGCCCCAGCGCCCCTTCTGCGACAATGCGCTGGATCGCCTCCCATGCAGCGTCGTAACGGCGCTGAAACCCAGCCTCCACGATCCGTCCGGACCGGTCCGCCAACTCCACGATCCGTTTTCCGTTCTCCAGAGACGACGCGAGACAGCCGCCAATGAGGAGGTCGTAGCCGGCATCCAACGCCCACAGGCTGACCTCGTCCTGCACGCGATGCGGTACTTCGATCAGGACGGCGTCCGGGCTGGTGTCGGCCAATTTCCGATAGTCATCGCCGGAAACCGCGCAACCCAACTCACCCGCGCAGCGTTCGGCCGTCTCGCTACGACGGGCGGCAACACCGCAAATTTCCGCCCGCCCGGTATCCAGAAACGCGTGGCCCCGGACCCGGGCCATATTCCCCGCCCCCACAATAGCGATTCGCATTTTCGACATCGCGCAATCCCCCGTCGGTTTTCGACTCGACTTCGAATAAACGTCCATTCCCTTCGGTTGTCCACGCTGACTTACAAACCTTCGATCCTGTTCGTCACTCGGGACCCGAAATCGGAGCGTGTTCGTCCTCATGATCCATCGGGAATGACAGCCTGTTTGCCTCAATTCGAAAAATGACAACAGTCAAATTTACCACAAAAAGCACAGAAAGTGCACGTGCACAACGGGGTATTGAGGTCGTCTGGAAGGACGTTTTTTCGTTCACGTCCGGTGATCGGGTGTATCCTGGTATTTTGCCGTCTATTCGGCTTTATTTACAATCACATAATTAAATAAACGTCCCCGAAAACATACGAATCATGGTTAGAGGTCGTACACGAACGAGATGGTGATCGCATAGAAGACGATATCGCTGAGCGCCAGATCGAAAGTTGCAGGCGTGTTCCCGTCTGTAAGTACCGGCACGTGGCTTCGCATCTGGTCCCACTTGCCAGGTTTTCGGACATCCCCGTATCGTGCGTAACGCCCCCGAAGCGCAATGCTGAATCTGTCGTCCGCCTCGAATGCCACCCCTCCGATCAGATTCGTCCCCATTGTCGATTCGGCAAAGGGTAGTGACACGGTATCGGCTGTGCCCGCCGCCCGCGACTGCCATGCGGGAATGAGGGTGTCGGCAGCAGGTTCTACGCCGCCCGCGGGCGCGAATCCGTCAGTGAGCGTTCGCCGGACCCGCAAGGCGTCGAAAACGAGAATGACATTGGACACGCCTCCTCCCACGCCGAAGAACGGAGTGAAACGCGACGAATTGTTGTAGTCGAATAGTACGTTCACGAACATGTCGGTAACGCTGAATCCCGATATCCTGGCTTGTGGTTCTTCAACGGCGCTCCACTCATGCTCCCGCTCTGACGCCAGCCGGCCCGCGTCCAACAGCGGCGCGGAGGTTGCGCCCAGCACCGTGTTGTTCAATTCGGCTTCCAGGCGGAGCCAGCCGCGGGAGTACCCCAACGCGAGGGCGGTTGCGCTGGTCATGGTTTCCGCGCCCCGATCAAATGCCGTTGTCGCCAAACCGCCGGACGCGGATTCAGAGCAGGCCGGATCGCGCGGGGCCGCGGCAGGATCGGGATACAACAGCCGATCGCAACGCGTGGGCTGATCGACACCCTCGATGCTCCCCCGAATGGTCAGCGCATCCGAGTCCCCGAAATCCCCCCGCAGATAGAAGCCGTCCTGTCCCTGGGCGCTCGCCGCCAGCGGGGCTGCGAACCACATTATCACGACGAGTATAACTGCCCTCGCGAGTCGAACGCCGGTTGCGACGCCGCAGATTTCCGCCCGACCGGTGTCCGGAAACGCCCGGACCCGGACTCGGGCCATATTCCCGGCGCCCACAACCGCGATTCGCATTTTCGACATGGTGCTGCCTTTCGAGTTTTCGATTGACTTCCGCACGTGTCAGGGGTATGCTTTGAGAAACCCTCCGACCTTCCAATTGAAATGGCAAGGCTATCAGCCCGTTGAAAAAGTCCATCCGGGCTACGGCCGGCCCTTGCGGTCGAAATACTGCGTTGCGCTCCCTCGCCGAATCGAGGGATGGGACTCGGTCGCGCGCCTTGTCTTCGTCCACAATGGCTCGGCCTCGCCAGCAGAGCGACTTTATCAACGGACTGCTATGGCAAGGGTTGTCATCAGATCGGTTCTTTTCGGCCTCGCGGGTCTGGCGCTGGGCGGTCCTTTTCTGTTTGCGGACGCCGGAAACGCGGACGGCGAGACCCGTTCATCCGGCTACATCGGCGCAGCGGCCTGCGCGGAGTGTCACGGGGACCGGTTCGAGGAATTCCGGCGCACCGCCCACCATCTCACCTCCCGCCTTCCTGGTCACGAGTCGATCCTGGGCAGCTTCTCTCCCGACCACGCGATCGTCCGGACCCGGAACCCCAACCTCCGCTTCGAAATCACCGCTGAAAAGGACGGATTCTATCAGACCGCAATTGTCGGAAAAGGACAGGGCAGATACCGGCGGACGGAGCGGATCGACATCGTCACCGGCTCCGGCAAAATCGGCCAGACCTACCTCTTCTGGCAGGGCGACCGCCTCTATCAGTTGCCCATCTCCTACTTCTCCCAGCAGCAGCGGTGGATCAACAGCCCGGGCTATCCGGACGGCGAGGTGAATTTCTCACGCGGCGTCGTCCCCCGATGCCTGGAGTGCCATGCCACCTGGTTCGAATCGGAATCCTATACCAGTAACGCATACGACAAGGATCATTTCGTCCTGGGCGTCTCCTGCGAGCGCTGTCATGGCCCCGGGGCGGAACACGCGGCCTATCAACGCGCCCATCCCGAAGCGAACGATGCGCCGCACATCCTGCACCCCGGCGGACTCGATCCGCCGCGGCTGATCGACCTCTGCGCGCAATGCCATTCAGGCGTCGGTGCGCCGAGTCAGCGGCCTTTCTCCTTCCGGCCCGGCGAGTCCCTGAGCGATTTTCTCATACTGGACGACCACGAAGAACTGAACAGGATCGGGGTCCACAGCACCAACCAGTTGCCGCGGCTGACCAAGTCGAAGTGTTTCCAACAGAGTTCATCGATGACATGCATTACCTGCCACAACCCGCACGCCCTCGAGCGTGGAAACCTTTCCCTGTTCTCCCGGCGTTGCGCGGCGTGCCACGAGACGCACGCCTGCGGTATGTCCGCCAAACTCGGTGACGCGATGCAGTCCAACTGTATCGACTGCCACATGCCCCGCAAACAGGATCTGGAAACGGAATTCGAAACCGCCGATGATTTCCGGTTTCCGACCATGCGGGACCACTTCATCGCCATCTATCCGGAAATCAGCCGGCGCCTGGCGCCCCGCTTTCTGCAGACCGGCAAACCGGCCAAACCTCACCAACAGCAGGAGGGACACTGATATGCGTCAATACAGAACGCTCAACCT
>CAZKDZ010000154.1:0-19181 GCA_964551635.1 uncultured bacterium
AACTTGACTTCACGGGACTTCGATGTTACTTTGCTCATCACAGGCTCCTTTCGTATGAGGATACAGTAATTCTTCGCGGAACTACCGTATCCAATTTACATCGGAGCCTCTTCTATTTCAACTAAGGTAGGCACATTCCCTACCGCCGAATCGTAGTCCTCAATCATAGGCAGGTCGCCAAAGGAACTCTCCGAAAGATCATTCGCGAGGCAGGATTGACGGTGGATGAATTTAACGGCTTGTTGTGACGTTTTTTCTTACAATCTTTGGCCGAATTCCAAAGTCCATTGGACGACTAAACACAAGACGGGGTGATGACCGCCCCGTTCTTTCTTTATTGAAGTTCCAAATGCGTATATCCCCAAGAACCCCAACTTTCGGTGGATCGCGGAGCTTGCCCCGAGCTTGCAGAGGGGAACCCTGACCTGACAGGAACCACTCGTCAACTCTCGACAGGATCAGCGACCGCGATCTCAGGGCCAATGCTTCGGTTCGAAACTAATAAAACTCACGAAAAGCGGTATTTACAGACAATCCCCTGGGCAAAATCACCTTGAACACTGGACCTCGATATGCGATTATGTGGAAGACTCGACAACGCTCGGAGGAACTGAAAATGAAGCTTTTTCTGGATCTCACAGATTCACAAAACGAAAAGTTGGATTTAACCGCCAGACGACTTGGAATACGTCCGGAGGAGCTTGCAAAAGCTGCGTTGGACGATTTGCTTGATAAGCTTCAAGAAGATTTCGAAGCCGCAGCACAGCGCGTCTTAAGCAAGAATGAGGAACTCTATCGAAGGCTGAGTTAATGAGGTATCTCTCTCTGGCAGAGGTGATCGAACTTCACAGACGCGTTGTTGATCAAAGTGGCGGAGCATCGGGGTTGCGCGAAACAGGCAGATTAGAGTCGGCCGTTGCGCAACCCCGTATTTCTTTTGGGGGGCGGGTTCTATATCCTTCCGTGCTGGCGTAATGGAACCTGATGATCAATGCCATTATAGATTGGCATGATGGAATCCGAGACGAGTTACATCGTATGTCATTTTCTATGAGGAGTAAACGATGGAATTGATCCGACTCGCTGATATGCTGCCGGTCAGCCAATGTGTCGCAAAATGCGACAGTGAGCATCTTGTACTATCGGGATACGGTTATGTCCGCACCCCCGGGGTATACGAGGTACCGCTGAGGATTGAAGCGGTGGCGAAGACGGACTCGACTAACCTGCGCCTCCACTTCGCGAAAGGGCACGTAATATTGAACTGGGAAGCCGTTCCGGACCAGTTGGCATGCTATGAACCGGTGTACGGGCATGCGTTCCATGTCAGGGGAAAGGGACGGATTCCGCAGGATTCATGGGTAAAGGTGTCGTGGGTGATCGAGCGGGATTTCATGCGTGTGCTGGTCGACGATGAACTCAGATATACGAACGAGGGGGAAACTGGTGACGAGTTTCATCGGATCGATTATCGGGGTCTGATTGGTCCGGTCTGCATCGGACCGGGATGGGGTTCGACCGTGACGGTCCGGTCGCTGGCAGTAGAAGAGATGGATTGATCCCGGCGATGCGGAGAGTATGAATCATCAGCATTGTCTTTTTTGAATGAGCAACTGAATGTTGAAATCGCACCTCATCGTTTCCTGGCGCAGTCTTTCGAGACACAAGGTCGTTTCAATATTAAACGTATCAGGGATGGCGGCAGGTATCGCTGCCGTATTATTGATCGCAATCTACGCGCAGTACGAACTCAGCTATGACCGGTTTCACAAGAATGCCGAGAGGATTTTCCGTCTGTCAGTGCGTCAGAGATTCGATAACGGTGAACGCATCTGGCATCAGTCCGCGTGGTTCATGGGACCGCGTCTGTCTGAAGAATTTCCTTTTGTCCTTGATTACGTCCGGTTTTTTCGTTTTAACCGGGTAATAGAGTACCGGGACCGTAAAATCCGCGCGGCGGGTTATAGCGTGGATGCCAACGTTTTCGATATTTTTACCTTCCCGCTGGTCGCGGGACACGCCCGGACTGCGCTCGCAAAGCCCTTTTCGATCGTGATTACCGAATCGCTGGCAAAGAAGCTGTTCGGGGATTCCGATCCCGATGGCAAAGTCATCAAAGCGGGGGAATTCAAGGGCAAATCGTATTTCCTGACGGTAACCGGTGTCTTGAAGGACGTTCCCAAGAATTCGCACGTTTCTTTTGACTATCTGTTTTCAATTGACAGTGTTACCAACCATCTCCCGACCTATCTCGATTCCAAAGGCTGGATGTCGGTCTACACGTACGTGTTGCTTGATGAAGGCCATACCTCCGGTGACTTCGTTGCGCGGGAACGCGAGTTCATCCGGGGATTCTACGGAAATCGAGACGCCGAACGCTTTCAGCTCTCGCTCCAGCCACTGACGGATATCCATCTTGACCCATCGCAGAACCAACAGTTCTCGGCCGACGTGAGTCTCAGCCGATCCGTCTACATCTACGTCCCTGTAATCCTGGCGTTTATTATCTTGGTGGGTGTCTGTACGAATGTTGTGAATTTCAGCACGGCCCGATTTCTGGACCGCTCGAGGGAAATCGGAGCCAGAAGGGTTTTTGGGGCAAGGCGATCCGAACCGGTTTTTCAGATTGCGGCGGATTCTCTCCTGATCATTACAATGTCGCTGCTGGCTTCTGTCGCGATCGCAACTTTGTGTCTGCCCTGGTTGAATCGCGTCACGCTCACGGTCCAGGCTTACGAGATTGAACAGGTTGCCGGCGTAATGGCAACATGCTTCGTGCTTCTTCTCCTTCTGTTGGTTGGAGGTGGGACGTCTCCAGCTCTCTGGCTGCACAGGGCACAGCCGCCCCAAATCGCGACGGGCAGGTTGAATTTCAGCACGGCTGCATGGCTGAAGAACCTCCTGTTCGCTTTTCAATTTGCAGTTTCCACGTTTCTGCTGATCGGCGCGTCGATCGTATTCCTGCAACTGGACCACGTCGACAAGAGGAAACTGGGTCTGTCGCCCGAACAGGTCTTCTATTTTTCGACTCCAGGGTTGTCGGCTTCTCAACGGTTGACGATTGAGCGGGAGTTGAAACGATCGCCATCCATTCTCGATGTTGCATCCGGCGGAATTCCAGGAGGGCATCTGCAAAGCTACACGGCACGGGGTCGTTCCGTTTCCGGAAACGTATCCATCCGAAGTCTCCCGGCGAGTCGCCGCTACCTGGAGACCCTCGGCATTGAAATCAGACAGGGACGGGGTTTTTCTGTTCAGGACGAAACCCTGCGCACCTGTCTGCTCAATGAAACAGCCGTAAGACTGCTGGGACTCAAGTCTCCAGTCGGAGAGGAAATCACCTGGTGGAGGAAACGTCGAACCGTTGTGGGAGTGGTCGAGGATTTTCATTTCATGTCACCGCAAAATCCGGTCGAACCACTTGGCATCTTCCTTGTTGAAAGCGGTTCAGGCATTTTGGTAAGAATCCATCCGGAACGTGCAGAAGATGCCGTAGACTGGATTCACCAGACATGGTCACGAGTTGCGCCCCGGACGGCATTCCCGTCGAATAGCGGATTCCTGACAGATCGATTCGAACGATTGTACTCGGAAGAACACGCGTTACAGAAAATCGTCGGCATTTGCGTCTCCATCACGCTGATGTTGGCCGGAATCGGTCTGGCGGGATTCGTCAAATCGACGGTTGAACGGGACACGAAGCAGATTGGCGTTCGTCGAGTTCTGGGGGCATCGAAATGGAGGGTCGTGGCGATGCAATTGAGAAAGTTCGCACCCATGGGTCTCGTGGCCGGTTTCCTGGCGTGGCCTGTCGCATATTATGTGATGTCCCTATGGCTGCAGGATTTCGCCTTCAGGATTCGGATCACTGCCGATGTGTTTATCTATTCGACGTTGCTCGCGTTATCGATCGTCGTATTCATCGTCGCCGGACAGACCCTTCGGGCGGCCGGGCTGAATCCTGCAGACGCCATCCGTGAAGAATAATGGACACTGCTGTCCAGGAACCGTGATCGTGACGGTCGCTTTATCGCACACATATCAATATCGCAGGTCACGGATTACCTCCCGGGAAAGCCGAAGAACTGCCGCCGAAGCGAATTCTCCACGTCAGGTGAAGAAAAATGTCATTCAGGATTGCAGACGATCCAGAGGTCGATTATCGAGCGTTTGTCAGGGCGGCCTATGACCGATGCGCGATGGACTACGCAAGGCAACGGCGCACCACGGCGGACACGGAGCTCAGCCTGATCGCTGAGCCTCTGTCACCAGGCTCCAGAGTCCTTGACGTCGGCTGCGGCGCGGGTATCCCGGTCGTGAAGCAACTTGCTAATAAATTTGAAGTTACTGGGATCGACATCTCCTCAAGCATGATCGGCATGGCGAGAAGAAACGTCCCTTCAGCCACGTTCATCCACGCCGACGTTATGGAGATCGACTTCTCCGCGGCCAGCCTGGATGCAATTGTCAGCTACTACGCGATCTTCCATATCCCGCGGCAGGAGCATCGAGAACTCTTTCGGCGGTTCGCACGGTGGCTCAGGCCGGGCGGACTCCTTCTGTTTACGGTTGCAAGGCAAGACGACGGGCCCGGTTACACTGAGGATGACTTCTTCGGCGAGACCATGTACTGGAGCAACTTTGGCCCCGGGACGTACAGGAAGATTCTTGCAGAATCCGGGTTTGGGATTGAAAAGGAAGGTATCGCGGGGGGCGGGTTTAAAGACGCTGATGGGCAGAAGGAGACGCATCCGCTTTTCTTTGCCTCCAGAAACGAGTTGTCTTAATCAGGTCTTTTTCGTGTGACATGCAGGCGACGCCCTGCCACGTCTCCCCGCTTCAGTTCAGTGACGGACGATTGGAGGTCCGATCCGTGGAACTTGACCACGACCGTCTGAAGTCGATTCTAGATCAGGAGCATTCCTACTACGGGTCAAAACCCGCGAAGTACCGCACCGACGGAAATATCGCCCCTCGGGCACGGGAGATAATTGCTTCGCAGTTTCACACGGAGATGCGGGTGCTGGACATCGGTTGCGGGAACGGCTGGACGCTTCTGCAGAATGCCGATCGCATTGGCTCGTCGCTGGGAGTCGACAACGACCCCGGCCACGTCGAACTGGCTGAAAAGGAACGGGAGGCGAGACAAGTCCGGAACGTGGAGTTCCGACTTCTCGATTTTCTTGCCGATGGTAATGCCCTGGAGCCGGAGTCGTTCGACTTCGTCTATTCCGAACGTTCGCCGATCGGATACGACAGCTCCGGTGTCCAGGCTGCATTGCGGGTCCTGAAGCCGGGCGGTCTCATCTTCTGTGAACTGATCGGGGAGCTGCACCATCAAGAGGTGAAGGAAGTCTTTGGAGACAGTACACGGCTTTCCCAGACGATCACGGTCCAGGACCAGATGCGCGTCTCTATGGAAAGGAACGGGGTCGGGATTCGATTCGCAGCCGACGTAATCGAGAAGCGAATCTATCCGGACGTCTACGAATGGCTTCAGTTCCAGTGTTCCATCTGGGCATGGGGTGGAGGATCGCTTCCGCGTTGCAACGACCCTCGACTGAAGCTGTTCGCTGAACGCAACACGACCTCGTCAGGTGAGATCGAGACGACACATCATGTCGCCTGGATTGGGGGCGTGAAACTCGACGAAAACCCATATCCGGAACACGTTCAATGAGGTGACTGTTTCATGGCAAAGTTCATAGGCATCAGCGAATGCAAGTCTGTAACCGGCGCAGCGGTGGTGATCGACGTGATGCGGGCGTATACCGTTGCCGCCTGGGCGATTCATCTGGGCGTATCCAGGATGATCCTGGTTGACGACATTGATGCGGCCCTGGAGCTCAAGTCACGGAATCCGGGATCCCTCGCGTTGAAGGATGCCGCGCCGGTTGAGGGATTCGATCTGTATAATTCACCCGCGGACCTGCAGGACGCGGACATCCGGGGCAAAACCATCGTGCAGCGGACGACCGCCGGGACGATTGGCGCGGTCGCGGTACGCCATTGCAAACCACTCATTTGCACGGGATTCGTCTGCGCATCGGCTGTCGCCCAAAGATTGCGCGATCTGGCGCCCCATGAACTGACCTATGTGGTTACGGGCGAGGACGGAACGGCTGAAGAGGACCTCGCGTGTGCTGAATACATCGATTCTCTCGTTCGAAATCCCGATACCGATCCTGCCCCGTATATCCGGCGGGCTTCAGAGTCCAAAGCGGCGGTCGATATCCGTAAGGCAGCGGCAGAGAACTACCCGGGCATAAATCCACGAGACGTCGAAATGTGCCTGGACGTCGACCGTTTCAACTTTACACTTGAAGCTTCAATGGAAGACGAGCTTCTCGTGCTGAGGAAACGTCAGGGATAGGTTCCTTACATACATGTCCAAAATCGTCGTTTCCGAATCATTCCAAATCGGACGCGGTCGTCGTGCGACTGAAGGCAATCTGCGCTCTATCACGGCATGATCCACCAATATCCGGAGCGAGGGCATCCTGCCCTCGGACTTTATGTGACCCATCAATACACGAATCAAGGGCTTATTTTTTCCTTTGCATCCGAAACCACATCTAAAGTGACGGCGCCAGATCCGCGCGAATCAGGCGTCGAGGGCAGGATGCCCTCGCTCCCGCGCCGCCCCGGAATTCTTCCGGGCCGCAATTTGACACCGACCATTTGAGCGAGTACATCTGTGGAATCTTCGAAGATTACATTCGTCAGCGATCGGGATGGTGCCTTCGACCTCTTCGTTATGGATGCGGAGGGAAGCAATCAGACGAATATTACCCGTACCGCGGAATGGGAGGAGGACCACCCGCGGTGGTCGCCCGACGGCAAGTGTATTGCGTATTGCGACAGGCGTCACGGCAAGGGAGAAATCTACCTGATCGACCCGGATGGGAGCCGGCCACGACGACTCACCCATAATTCGGCGCCCGACCTACGTCCGCACTGGTCGCCGGACGGGCAAACGATCATCTTTACCACCGATCGCGACGAGAACGTGGAAATCTACGCGATGAACCGTGACGGCACCAGCCAGCGAAATCTGACCAATCATCCGGCGCGGGAACTCGAGTCGACCTGGTCTCCGGACGGCTCTCGGATCGCTTTCACCTCGGACCGTGACGGAAAATCGCAGATCTACGTGATGGACCCTGATGGCAGCGGGCAGCGACGGCTGCACGTTTCGCACGGCGACGACGACGATCCTGCCTGGTCGCCGGACGGCAGGTGGATTGCCTTCAAATCGGACCGGGACGGTGACACGCAGATATACGTCATGACTGCGGACGGGTCCCACGCCAGGCGCCTCACGAATCTCGCGGGTGGCGTTGGCGAGGTCTCGTGGTCTCCGACCGGTCATCAGATCGTCTTCACTGCCAGGGAAGACGGTCGCCAGCAGATTTATCGGGTCGATTTCGACGGCGGGAACCTGATCAACCTTTCCAACAGCCCCGCCAACGACTTCGCTCCCGATTGGGGACCAGGGGTCGAGTAGCGAATATTCGTGAATTCTCATTCAGTAGTGCGCACGGCCGGGGCGCGCCCCTGATATGTGAAGAATAACTGAGGGTAACAATGCGATTTAATGGCATCTGCATCGTCACAGACAATGTGCCTCGATTGTGCGCCTTCTACAGGGAAATCTTGAAGCTTGAACCTGAAGATGCGAATATCTTCGAGATTATTCCGACGGAGGGAGCGGAATTGTCGATCTACACAGCGGATCGCACGGAGAAAGCAGCGCCTGGATGTCTGGAGGGGTCCGGAAACGGCAGGTATACCATCGAGTTCGAGGTGGAAGACGTCGACCGGGAATTCGAACGCCTGACGGCCATGAACGTCGAGATTGTCAAACCGCCTACGACCCAGCCGTGGGGACGAAGATCCGTCTGGTTTCGGGATCCGGATCGCAACATCGTCAACTTCTATGCCAATGTGAAGGTTTAGAATGGGCGCGAACGATGTCAACGAAAATGACCTCTGAACGCGTGAAACCGTGGCGGATTCGCCGGTTGTATATGCTGGACCGGAAAGGCATCTACGACGATTACCTGCTCCTCGAGGTTGGCTGGGGGCTTTTTGCACGCGGTCAAGACGTACTGACGTTTCAACGCGCGCTTCGAGGCGAAGTTACCTGCGAAAAATGCCGGTCCATTGTCCATCGCTCAATTCGCGGCCGGCAGCTTCAGACGAGGAGGGCCGAAGAAGAGCGAACCCGGCGATTTCCGTGTCCGTCTTGCAACCAGACCATATCGTGGCCGGATTGTGCGAGTCCTCTAACGAAAAAGCCCAGGTGCCTACGCTGCTGGGACCCGTTGAAATGGCATTATTCCGCGAACACGCTGTCGTGCATTCGATGCAAAAGGGAGTGGAAGTGGAGTGAGTACAGTAAATCACCCAAACGGCAGACACGACTTCCCTGTCCGCACTGCGGAGATATCATCCGACGGCCAAAGCGAGACGGGCCGAAGCCGATTCAGGCGTCTCCTGAAGGCGAATCGGTTGAGTTGACGTGTCCCAGGTGCGGCAAATCGGGCGCACGCGGCGAGGGAAAATTCAGATGCGCCAACTGCCGGTACGAACGCCCCTGGCGCGCATTTGCCAGGATGCTAAGAACGAAAGACGAGCATCTGGAATGCGGCCGGTGCGGCCACACGTTCACCTGGCACACGTGGCGACGAGAACACAGTGATGCAAACATACGCACCGGGAATACAGCCGGGATTCGTGCGTTTGTATCGCAGTGGAAAACCGCGAATACCCCTCAGGCGCAGATGATCGAGATCGACAATCTGCTACACGCAATCCATGGCCGGGGTGCGATGGCTGCAGTTTTTATCGAGGGCAGCCAGCAAACAGCAACAGAGTTGCTGGATGAATTGGCCGGCTGCCGTCCAGCCACAGGGTAGTGAGGACTCGCCTCCGCTGAACACGTATGTGAGCCGGCTTCTGTCTGCGTACGGCGAGTCGGAAACCCGGGAGCGACGGTCTGACGGAATCAGCTGAAATCGCGCGCGCCGTCCTGGAGAAAATGGGGTTTGATTCCACCCAAATGGGCAGGGTCGAAACAATCCGGGAGAGACACGGGAAGCGTATATTCAGGATCACTCTTGAGGGTTCCTCGTATATCCTCAAGGAATTCGCAGATCTGGAGCCTGCGAGGGAAGTACGGGCGTACTCGCTTCTCGTAGACATCGGAGTTCCGACGCTTCGTGTCATTGCGAGGACGGATGATGCGCTGCTCCTCGAAGACCTTGCAGTCAGCGAGAATCTGAGACTTGCCCATGAGGGAGATATAGAGAAAGCTGAAGTAGGTGTCGCTCTGGCGGAATGGTATCGCAACCTTCACAATGCAGGCCCGACCGTCCATTCGGGCGTTGGTGCACGACCTTCGTTCTTGCGACGTGAGATTGACGCGTTGACTCGCGCGTCGATCCTTGAGGTTGCCGCCAGGGTCCGGAGCCCGGACACGACAGAGTGGTCTATGCTTGCCGGAAATATCGACAGAATTAAGGACGCTGTGATGGCTTCTGCTGAGACCTTGACTTACAATGACTTTCATTGGACGAATCTGGCATTGTCGCGGGACGGAGGACCAGTCAGGGCCGTTGTGTTCGACTATCACCTTCTCGGTTTGGGAATGCGGTATTCGGATTGCAGAAACGTAACCGGTTCTCTCGGGCCGGATGCGGCGGATGCATTTCGGTCCGCGTACGGCAAAACGGATCCCCGGGAGGAAATCCTGGACGATCTGGTTGCCCCGCTGTGCGCGCTCGTCGAGGCCTATCGACGACCCAGATTCCCTTCGTGGGCAGCGGCAAGTCTCGAACTTGCAGAGACGGGAGAAATCCACGAAAGATTCGACCGGGTCACTGAAATCTTGTGATTGCAACTGCGGGATCTGAGGGTCCGCAAGTGTCGGGCAGATTGGCATCGAATACAACACAAGAACCGTGACCGATCCTTCCTCA
This sequence comes from uncultured bacterium, assembly GCA_964551635.1. GTDB lineage: Bacteria > Latescibacterota > UBA2968 > UBA2968 > JAAXHE01. Next base: position 9,984 of record CAZKDZ010000154.1, read on the forward strand.
CAGGGCGCCGAACGGACCGGGACCGCTCTCTGGTGGGCGCAAGCAGCCACATTCTTCTGGTATTCAAGAAGCGGGCCGTCTGCCCGGATTAATTGGGTTCACTGAATGCAAACGTACACGCATGCACCGGACGGATACAATTGTCCGTTCTGCCTGGTCGTGAAGGGAATCGAGAACGAACGCGTCGCGACAAAACAGCAGGACGTCGTATTTCGTGATGACGACGTAACGGCTCTCATCTCCTCCCACTGGTGGCCGGGTAATCCCGGACACGTTCTCGTCATTCCCAATGAACACATTGAAAACGTCTACACGATGCCAACGCGCCTGCTGGCCAGAATTCAGGAGGTCGCCAGAGAGGTCTCTATCGGTTTCAAAGAAACATACGAATGCGACGGGGTCTCATCGCGCCAGCATAATGAACCTGCAGGAAATCAGGATGTGTGGCACTATCACCTGCACGTCTTCCCGCGTTGGAAGGGCGACCAGCTGTATCGCGAACGCAGGAGTTCCACGACGCCGGAAGAACGAAAACCCTATGCAGAACGCATGCGGGATTGGATGAGCACGAGACTGGATTAGAACACATCGTTGAAACCTATAGGTCTACCGCCGAAATCTGAGGTTGCTGCGCGGGGAACAATACGTTTGCAAGCTCATTTGCATCCCCGGTCAGGCGGGACCCTGAAGCCTTGAGTATTGTTTCTGCTGACTCCGTCCCAACGATCAATTGAGCTATCTCTCCTCCTCCCTGAATCGAGTGCCTGGACTCTCGCGGCCACCTGAGTGAGACCCGCGACCGGTTTATTGATAGCGTCACTTCCTCATGTCCGTTTGAGATGGACAGATCACCAATCCATCGTGATAGATGGGAATGCCCGATTCGTCGAGACAACTCAGGGGACAATTTCTCCAACAGAGATTTCAGATTGACGATTCGCACCATGCAGCCGCCGGTTTTTTTGTAGATTACAGTGACGTGAGAATTCAAACTGCGCAGTGTTCTCGCTAAAGAGCTGTTGAAAGGCAAACGAAGAAAGAAAACCAATTCGAATTTGTGCATTTCGGCGAGGGTCGCCAACGCCAGCAAAATCTGTTCCGGTTTGCCGGCTGCATCGACGATTTCGGTGCACGTCGTGGTGAGACATTTAAATCGTCCGATGACGTAACCAGCAGGATTTCCTTGAGAACCCATCCATAAATATCCCTGATATTCACCCGGCCATTTAAATCCCCGATAAGTGGGTCTGACAGCGGTACCGGTTAGCTCACCATTCTGGCGATTATATATCTGCGCGAGGTCTTCCCGGTGTGCAGGGACGAATTCATCTAGCCGCAGACACTGCCGACGGTGTGGCAATTCCTGAACCTTGATGTAGAATTCGTATTGTGGCCAGGCAGGTACATAGCAGTATTTTTCATAGAAGTTTTCGATACCATTCAGGAGGCTGAGATCGTAACCGTTAGAGTACTTCGCCTCCAATGATGAGGCAGCCGTCTTCCCCATTAAGCCAAGTTTGCGATATCCGGGTCGCGTATGAACACAGTCCACACCCGCAACCTTCAGACGTGAAATGCCGATCCGAAGCGTAATCTCAAACACCCCCCAGGTTGTCACGATCATATCATCGATCAGCCCTATTCGCGACGTGTTCCAATCGCAATGACTTTCACCCATGCGAAAAGAGACAGGAGAGGAATTCGTTAGGGCAGAAAAGTGCTCGCCCCTGTTCGGCGCGACAACTGTCAATTCTTCGCAGATTCCAGCTCTCATTTTCACGTATTGGTCCCTTTCTGCCTGGTAGTCAGTTCTCAGCGCAGGCGATATTTCACACACAATCGGATGCACACGTCAGTAAGAAAACGTCCCAATCGCTCTCAATCTGGCAGACTGGATGTGCCGAACGGCCCCCTGTCCCAACGCCAGTTGATATTGGTTCTTGTGAGTTGACGTCGGTGACATGCGAAAGGATATGATATCCCATGTATTGGATCAAGTCGATCATCGCTCCGATATTACCCGCCTTGTTGATACCATCCTTTTCGGCGATGGCCGACGAGTGGCCGCAGTGGCGCGGTCCGAACCGGGACGGTGTCTGGAGTGAAACGGGAATTGTGGAAGTGTTCGATGGCCCGGAAATCCCGATCCGCTGGCGGGTGCCTATCGGCAGCGGCTATAGCGGTCCGAGCGTAGCCGACGGGCGAGTTTACGTTGCGGACCGGCTTGCGAAACCGAAACAGGTCGAGCGGGTCCAATGTTTCGCATGGGAAACGGGCGAACTGATCTGGTCCTACACGTACGACTGCGAGTACAGAATTGACTACGTTGCCGGTCCCCGGGCGACGGTTACAGTACACAATGGCCTCGCGTACTCCCTCGGGGCGATGGGCCATCTCCACTGTTTCGATGCGGTCACGGGCGAATTGAAGTGGAAAAGAGATTTGAACGCCGAATACAATATCGCGATGCCGACGTGGGGGATCGCCAGCGCGCCGATCGTCGAGGGATCGAACCTGATCGTCCAGATCGGTGGCACGCCCGATGCGTGCATCGTCGCGTTCGACAGGGAAACGGGAGCTGAGAAATGGAAGGCCCTTGGCGAAAAGGCATCTTACTCGGCTCCCATGGTGATTACGCAGGGGAATCAGCGTGTGCTGGTCATTCGGACGGCCGAGAGCGTTGCCGGACTCAACCCGCGGACGGGCGGCGTGTTCTGGCGTCATCCATTTCCGCCGAATCGCATGGAGATCGGTATCGCAAGTCCCGTTCTTTATCGCAACGAGCTGTTTTTTACCGACTTCTTTGACGGTTCACTGCTGCTGAAGCTGAATCCGGACGAACCGAAGATGCAACTCGGCTGGCACCGAAGGGGAGAGAGTGAGAGAAACACGGACGCGCTCCATTCCACGATGTCAACCCCGGTCCGTATTGGCGATTTCATCTATGGTGTGGACAGCTATGGTGAACTCCGGTGTCTGGATGCACGCAACGGCGACCGGATCTGGGAAGACCTTTCGGCGGTTCCCAGAGCCCGCTGGAGCAACATCCATTTTATCCGGAACGGCGCCAGGGTCTGGATGTTTAATGAGCGTGGCGAACTGTTGATCACCACGCTTTCGCCGGACGGGCTGAAAATCATCAGTCGCGCGAAATTGATCGAGCCCACACGCGACCAGTTGAACCGTAGAGGCGGCGTCACGTGGTCGCATCCGGCGTTCGCCTATAAACACGTGTTCGCCCGAAATGACGAGGAACTGGTCTGCGCCAGCCTGGCGAAATCTGAAAACGGAGATGATTAATCGCCATTTTGGCCGTTAACTGCAATCAGCCTCCGAATCCGCCCTTCCACGAGTCCGGCTTTAGAGTTCAATCAATCGCAGGACCAGGAAGAGTCCGAAGCGCATTCCTTAAACCCGGTCTGAGCGATCGCCGGCCACAGTATCGCGCCTGTTGCTGCGCCGGCAGGTCAGGGAATCGTGTATGGATGATTCAGCTTCATATACCGTCGGCGTAATTGTCGACATTCACGGCAACGCCGCTGCCCTCAACGCCGTTCTCGACGACCTTGAGCGTCGACAATATGACAGCGTGGTGATTGCTGGCGACCTGGTGCTGAACGGGCCCCGCCCGGTCGAGAGCCTGAACAGAATACGAGACCTGGGTGTTCCAACCATTTATGGCAACGCGGACCTGTACGTGTTTGATGAAGAGTATACGTACGACGGCCTGGACTGGGTGAGGGAGAAGCTCTGGAAGGATGGCCTGAACTACCTGAAAAACCTCCCCTTCAAGCACAGGATCACCCCGCCCGGAGGCAACTCGCCGAAAGACGATCTTCTCGTCGTCCACGCGACCCCGTCGGACGTGGCCGGCGTGTTGGTCCTCGAGCCCGATCCCTTCGGGCTGCTTGCCGTTACGCCGGAGGAGGAAGCCCGGGCGCTGCTTGGGAATGCGAAGGCCGATCTGATCGTGGCTGGACACCTGCATTACGCGTCAGGCGGAACGCCGTGCGGTCAGCGATATGCGATCATCGACTCCGTCGGATTTCCGTTTGACGGGGACCATCGAGCCGGATATGCCACCGTGTCGTGGGACGGGCAGGGGTGGCAAGTGGCGAATCACAGAGTGAGCTATAATTACAGCACGGTCGTGGATGATCTGCGCGATTGCGGCGCGCCTTTCGGCGAGTATTCCGCTCAAAGGATACTTCAAGCCAGATTCAGGCCGATCATGTAGCGTCGGAATCCCGATATCACAGCTTAAATTTTCGACCCCACACGTACGGGGACTTGACGGACCGTCGCGGGAGGCCTTACACATCCTTTTCACCCTGCAGGAACTCATCTGGACGATGACTGCGCGAAAGCCCATCGGAAACGAAGGTGGATCGTACGAATCCGAAGTGAGACGGCTGCTTCAGACATTGAGAGAGACGAGAGAAGTGATTTGAAATGTGAGTTCGTGATCCGTCAGTCTTCGAGCAGAACGCGGCATTTTCGATGTTTCAAAACAACTATGTGAGATAGAGATGATCAACGTGTTGCTCTTCGACGTCGGGGAGACCATTCTCGATGCCGAGGGTCAGCAGGATGCCCTGATGGAGGTGCATCGAACGACGCTTGCCAGATTCGGCTTCGAGATGTCCGTTGAAGAGTACCGGCTTCTGGACAATGACAAGATATCAGAATTCGTTCCGAGTCCCATGCACGCCATCACCCGGCACTTTGCCGGATCTGACGCGTCCCTCTTCGATGAGATTACCAGGGAAGTGCGATCGCACTATCCGGAAATACGGTCTCTCGGGTACCGGCTCTACCCCGGAGCCGCCGTGATACTGGAGCAGTTGGCAGAAAGATACACGCTTGCGCTTGCCGGAAACGCGCCGGCGAGTATTACCCATGTCCTTGACGATCTCGGCGTGCTGCGCTGGTTTCGCCACAGGGAGGTTTCGGGAAGTATCGGGATCAAGAAGCCCGATGAGCGTTTCTTCCTGACGATCCTCGACATGGCCGGATTTTTGCCTTCTGAGGCGATCATGATCGGTGACCGGCTCGACAACGACATCATTCCGGCAAAGAAGCTGGGCATCCAGACCATCTGGTTCAGGCAGGGTAGATATGCCGCGCTGGAACCACGGGAACCGGATGAAGTCCCGGATGAGACGATTACTAACCTGGAGGACCTGCCCGCGGCGGTCCATTCGATCGCCGAATCCGGCTGAATTTCCAGGATGGTCTCTTAACTTCCGACATAATCTCCTTCCAGACAGATATTGCGTGGAGCACCCGATAGTTTACCTTTTACCACAATATTGACCGGGCACCCTGAGCCGCTCCCTGAGCTCGTCGAAGGGTCGGCGAAGGAAATAAGGACGCCGAAACGCGGGCGCCCACGAGGGACGCCCCTACAATGTAGATGATCGCCGATATGCGGCCAATTCGGGATCGGCAAAATGCGACCATGGCAAGATCGGCAAAATCAGGCCAGGACATGCAAGGCGAGAAAGCGCGAACCCGGGCGAATCTATGGAAAATTCGCTGCGACAATGATTAATCAACTCTGAAAGACTGCCAGGAACGGTATTGGACGGGGTTATCAGGAGACACCAGATGAAGGATCAACTCGATTGCGTCAGGCACTTTCATGAGGTGTTCCAGTGTCACCGGGAGCGAACACCTGTTGCAGAGCTGCCTTCGGACGTAAGCGAAGGGCGTATCCGAATGTTATTGGAGGAGTTAGAGGAATATCGAGCGGCCGTACGTGACAATGACATCGTCGAGATCGCAGACGCCCTAACCGACATGCTATACGTGCTTCTTGGTACATTTATCGCTCACGGTCTGCAGGACATTGCCGAAGAGTTCTTCGATGAGGTCCACCGCAGCAACATGAGCAAGCTGGATGACCAGGGTAACCCGATTTTCAGGAACGACGGAAAAGTGATGAAGTCAGAACGGTTTTCGGAACCGGATTTGCGGTCGATCATAGCGAAGGCTGGTGGAGTTCAGCCGGAATGAATGCCTTGATCTCACTGAGTTAAACGGCTTCAGCGCTCGTGAAGCGCCGTGTCGCGGGTTGCCACCATTTGTGCGACTCGAGTAATCGCAAAAATCCGCAGGAAACCTGAATCGAAATCACGAATTTTTATCGCCGGACATCCAAATAACCACGCCGGGACGAAAGGAGCAGCAATGAAGATTCGTAATCCCTACCGGTCTGCAGTCGGCCTCACGCTCGCGACTGCGATAATCCTCCTCTGGGTGAACGGCGCGGTCGGCGTGATCGGATCCGAGAACAACGATGCGAACCTGATGTACTTCGGGGTGCTCGCCGTCGGAATCGTCGGCGCCGTCATCGCGCGATTCCAGCCGCGCGGCATGTCACTTGCGCTGTTCGCCACGGCGATCGTTCAGGCGCTCGTGACCCTGGTGGCGGTGGTCGAAAGGTTGGGCTTTCCAGCCAGCGGTCCGCTCGAAATCCTGCTCCTGAACGGGTTCTTCATCGCGTTATGGGTCGTGTCAGCCTGCCTTTTCAGGCAGAACCCACGGACTGTGGCTGCTTGAGGTTGAGAAGAGCAACTCATGACTTCGCGTGAATCGGCGCCTTCTCTCGGCGCATTTTCCTGGTTCGGCTACGAACTGCCTCTGTCAGAACGGTTGAGGCTGATCCGGAAGCGTGGCTTCAGCAACACGTTTCTGTGGATGGGAAATGAGGAACCCCTGGTGGGAGCCGGTCGGGCTGACGAAATGCCGAAAATGGCTGCAGATGCCGGGCTCGTCGTCGATCACGTCCACGCGCCGTACGATAATGCGAATGCTTTCTGGTCCGACAGTCCCGCCGAACGCGATGAGATCGTCTATGAGAACCTCAAGCTGATCGAGTTTTGCAGCCGGCATTCCATTTCCTGCATCGTGCATCACGTATCGAAGGGGCCCACACCGGCTCCACCACACACTGAGGGTTTGGAGGTCTTTCGACAACTGGGGGAGGAGGCGTCAACGAGCGGAATCAGGCTGGCGCTTGAGAATACAAGGAGCCCAGGTCACCTGGACTTTGTTCTAAATGAGCTTCGCCTGGAGGGCCTGGGCCTGTGCTACGACAGTTCGCACGACTTCCTGTATTCGGGCATTCCCGGCGTTGTACTCGGAAAATGGGCCCATCGTCTCATCACGACCCACTTCTCGGACACCGACGGAAAGGCCGATGTTCACTGGCTGCCGATGAAGGGAATCGTGGATTGGGATGCCGTTGCCAGAGCGTATCCAGCATCGCACCCGGGCCCGGTGATGATCGAGGCAGTGCCCGAGGATTCCTCTCAACCGCCAGCTGAGTTTCTTGCCGATGCTTACCGGACAGCAACCGTGTTGAGAGAAAAACTGGTCGAATAGGTACTCGCAATGACCGAAGATCCCTACAGTCTGGCGGCGAAGCATTACGATGCCGCATACAACGTCAAAGAGGACCTGGTCGACAGGGACTTCTATCTCCATCTGGCCACGGAGTATGGCGGGCCGGTCCTCGAGCTTGGCTGCGGGACCGGCAGAATTACCTTGCCGATTGCACGGCAGGGTCTTGACGTTACGGGGGCCGATGCTTCCCGTTCGATGCTGGCGGTCTTGCGGGCAAAGCTCGAAGAAGAATCCGCAGAAGTACAACGCCGGGTACGAGTCGTTCAGGGCGATTTCCGTACAGGCCGTTTTGGTGACCCGTTTCCTCTGGTCGTCATTCCGTTCAGACCCATGCAGCATATGTACACCGCGGAAGATCAACTTTCCGCCCTGAGAAACGCCGGTCGCCACCTGACAGACGGTGGAATCCTGGCGTTCGACGTCTTCAATCCCCGCTTCGACAGGCTGCTTTCCGGCGACGGCGAAAAGCACCTGGAATTGGTGTGGCCGGCCGAGGACGGGAACGGTCGGACCATCCGACGGTATTTCGTGAAGGACGGTTACGACCCGGTCAATCTGGTTTTGTCGGGCCGGTTTATCTTCCGACTCTGCGACGGCGACGAGGTTCTATCCGAGGAGACGGAGGACTTCAAGATGAGCATATATACCTATCCTCATCTCAAAGCGCTTTTTTCCGCGGCAGGTCTTGGGATTGTGGAAGAATTCGGATCGTTTGACCGGAAACCAATCGGGCCCGATATGCCCGAGATGATCTTCCTTCTGAAACGAGAGTAAGGAGGTTTTTCCAAAAACCAGGCACGAAGGTGTACAATCGACTGCACCTCTCACGGATACTCGATACTGACGATGTGCGAAAAGGAACGAATGAAAACTGTCGTCCGAATCTCAGGGATTCTAATCACGCATGACGGCCTTATGCTCGTGAAATGCGACGGTGTTGACGATTATCTCTTGCCAGGGGGAAAGCTCGAACCCGGCGAGTCGGACCTGGATGCACTGCGGAGAGAACTGATGGAGGAGCTCGACATTACCCCGACGGATCCCGAATTCTTCGGCGAGTACGAGCGTATTGTCTGCCCGCCGGAAACCGCGGAGACGCACAGGGTGAGGGTCCGGGCTTACGTAACCGGATTCGACGGAGAACCGGTCCCGGACCAGGACGAGGTGCTGGAGGTCGCCTGGGCATCTCTGACTGATCTCGAATCCGGAGAGTACCCTCTGAATCCCATCTTGCGGAATTACATTGTCCCCGAACTCAAGCGCCAGCAACGGCTTTGATGTCCTTTAGCGCCATCGCAGTTGACTTCCATAAGTCATTCGTCTGAAGGTCCGGAAACACTCTTTAGTCCACCATATGATGCTCCAGGGCAGACCAGGGAAGCAGCATCCCACAACTTTAGAAGCTGTCTTAAAATTCCCAGCGGCCTTCGCGCGGCTGCAAAAGCGCCGGTCGGCGTTGGTCAAATCCACCCGTATAGACAAATATGGGCGGGTTTTCCCGCCTTGACCGCCACTCTTTCGCTCGCGCTCGGGAACTCACCGGTAATTTTAAAACAACTTCTTGGCTCAGAGAGGGGCGCAGCATGCAAAAGGTTCAGGGATTCGGCGGGTTCTTCTTTCGGGCAAAAGACCCGGAACGACTCGCGAAATGGTATCATGATCATCTCGGCATCAATCCCGCTCCGACGAACATGGAAATGACGACGTGGGCGACCGAGTCCGGTGTCACGGTTTTCGCACCCTTCGATGATGACACGGACTATTTCGCGGCGGAAAAGACTTTCATGC
>CAZKDZ010000155.1:0-32409 GCA_964551635.1 uncultured bacterium
CCGCCCCGGCGCGCCCGCCCACCGCCTCCACCGCGATCTCCACGCCCGCGCCGCCCGTCAGTTCTTTGACCGCCCTGACGGGATCTTCACTCGATGCGTCCACCACGTGGTCCGCTCCCAGACGTCCGGCCAGTTCGCACCTTAGGGGCAGCGCGTCGACCGCGATCACCGTGGGGTTCACTTCCGCGTTCAGCGTTTGCATACAGATGGACCCGACGAGACCCTGGCCCAGAATGGCCACCGTATCTTCCTTGCGGGCCTCGATTTCCTGCATCCAGAGAACGGAACTGGTGCTGAGCGGCCAGAACGTCGCGGCTTCCGAGGAGACCGCGTCCGGAAGTTGCACAACGGGGGCCCGGTGGGGTGAGTCCACGATTTCGACGGCCACGTACTCCGCGTGCGGCGCAAGGGCCGCCACACGGTCGCCGATGGAGAAGCCGTCAACGCGGGCGCCGACCTCGACAACGTCTCCCACGAACGAGTAGCCCATGGCTTGATGGGCGATGGCTTCAGGACGGATGTAACGACGCCAGATCTCGGAGCCGCGGCTGATCAGGCTGCATTCCGCCCGGACCAGCACCTGCGTGGACGTGATTTCAGGGATGGGAACGTCTTCGATGACGATATTGTACTCGCCTTCCGGCTTTGCGACGCGTTTCATGATGGGGTTCCCTGATTTGTGGAGTTGAAAACCAAAGGCGTGCGCGGCCGCAACGAATGACGGGGATGCGAACCGCTCAGCCCGTCCTCGGCCGCCCGACGCAACGGAAACCGTTCAGTCAACCCGCGCGAGGTCCTGGATGTCGCGGCGAAACACCCACGTCCCCTCTCTCACGTAGTGAATGGCGAATGCAAGCCGGGGCCTGCCCGTGGAGCGGTTCGCGTAAGAGCCGTGGATGGTTCCGCCGGTAAAGAAGACGCCCGAGCCTTGCGGAACCGTAAGGAAGGTGAGTTCATCGCGGCTTACGCCGGTGACCTCGTGCGAGTGCATGGTTTCGGTCCACTCCGTGCCGTCGGGTCCCCGCATGGCGTACTCTTTCACCCAGGAGGCATGTTCGCTGCTGTCTTGCGGAGGGCGGGTATCCCGGAGGGGGGCCAGGTGGCTGCCGGCGGCGACGCAGAGACCGCCGTTGCGGCTGTCGGTATCGCTCAGCGCAAGCCAGCACGCCATGAGGGTGCCGGGTTCGTTCCGGATATAGTGAGCGTCCTGATGGAGCGCGATACCCGTGCCCCCGCGCGGCGCCTTTTCCATGTACATGGTCTGGACGATCATCGGCGGACCCTGCAGCAGTTGAGACGCGATTCCGGAGACATGCGGATGCGACGCCAGGTAACGCCATTGCGGATCCTCGGTGTGCCTGCGCAGGCCGAGTTCCAGGATTCCCGGCGCCTTCGTTTCCGCCTGCGCTTTCAGGAAGACGTCGATTTCAGGCGGCGTAAGCAGATCCGGCACCAGCAGGTAACCGTCCTTGCGGTACGCCGACACCTGTTCGGGTGTCAGGACGAGTCCCATCGCGGCTTCTGTTTCAGGTGAGGTCGAAGGGGTTGGACCAGGCCTTTGTGCCGTCCATTCCGATGATTTCGAAACGGACCCAGCGTGCGCCCGGACGCAGGCTGAACGTGGCGCTTGTAAACGGTTTTCCGGAATCCCTGTATTCGGTACCGAAGGTGTCGCAAATGGCCAGGATACATCTGGCCTCGGAACATTCGACGGTGGCCTCGACCGGCGGTTTCTCCCCGTCGCGTCTCCGCAGCGCGATGTTCCGAATCTCGGCGCCGGTACTCGAGTAGCTCGCGCCCCCTTCCAGCGCGTCGAGAATGGCCCCGGGAGACCGGTCCTTCACGCGCACCATCGTCCAGCCGCCGTACGTATCTCGATTATCCGATTCGAGGGCGTGGGAGTCGTCGTTGGCCAGGGCGGGATACAGCCTGTCCTCCAGGTCCATCCAGTCGTCCCAATGAACGCCGGAATCCCCTCTGCCCGCGCATCGGCACGTTGTGTTGAATACCTCCACGCCGGCAAATCCCGTGAGCGGAACGGTATCCCTCAGGATATTGACCGAACTCCAGTACGGGTGTGCCAGCCACGTGCTGCCCCCCTGGTCCTGAACGGCGTCGATCACGTGCTGGGGCGGCATGTTCTCCGAGTCCATGTCGTCGTGGATGTTCAGGCAGAGAAAATGGTGTTTCTGTCCGCCGAATGGATTGTCAGGATGCAGTTCGGCGCCCTGAATGAGTACAAAGTCGTCCGGGCAATCCACGGAGTCGATCCGGGTGATCCTGTAGTGGTCCGAGAGGCAGAGAAAGTCGTACCCCTGGCTCACATAGCCGTCCAGGCGTTCCTGGGGCGACGCCTTGCCGTCGGAGTTCGTCGTGTGGGAGTGGAGGTTGCCTTTCAGCCAGACGTAGCCGTCGCCGGCATCCAGGTTGAACGGGTCCACGAGGTTGTGCCTCGTCTCTCTGTCAGCCATGGAGGTTCTCCATAAGAATCTCGAATTGCGCATTCAGGGCGGGTATAGGGTATGCCCTTGCGGAAATGCCTTTCGGATCAGGTCTGGTCCACAATCGGGGGCAGTTGGGTAACGGGGCACGCACGCGCCCCCTTGACGTCGTAACCCATGTCCTTGAGGATGCAGCTGATCTGGGATTCGAGCTGGAACAAATAGTCCTTTTCCTCATGGCTCATGGTCTGCCGCGGCGGTCCGACGTCGAATCCGCGCACTGCAACACCGGTTTTGAATCCCTCGGGAAAGTTCACGCCCAGGAGCATCAGGTTGATGAGGTCCAGGATGCGGTACTGCATGCTGCGTGCGTTCCCGAGGTCCCCGGTCAGCGTCCTTTCATAGATATCCACGATGACCTCGGGAATGATTCCGGACGTGGCGATCGTGCCCCCGCTGGCGCCCATCATGATGGATGGACACAGGATTTCCTCGCAACCGACCAGGACCACGTAGTCGGGTCGCTGCGCCCGCAGCCGATGCATGGTGTTGATCAGCCGCGGCATATCCCGGCTGGAATCCTTGGTACCCATGATTCGCTCGAAGGGCAGCAGCTGTTCCATGATGTCCAGCGTGAGTTCCTGCGTGAACTGGGGGATATTGTACAGCAGGACGTCGAGAGGAGTCTGTCTTGCGATTTCAGAGAAGTACTCGAAGAGGCTCGTGTCCGAGATCTCGTAATAGTACGGTGGTACGAGAGAGATGGCGTCGACGTCGATGCCAGCGTAATATTCGCTCATTCTGAGCACGTCGCGAAGGTTCGCTTCGCTGGCGCCCGCAAGAACGGGTACCCTACCCTGGTTGACGTTCGTAACCAGGCGCACGACCTCCTTGCGCTCGTCGCTGGAAAGCCGCACGAATTCGCCCGTGCTTCCGTTGGGATACAACCCGTGGATGCCGGCTTCGATGAGCCAGTTGATATATCGCTCCATTTCCGCGTAGTTGATCCTGTCATTGCTGTCGAAAATGACGATGTTGGGGCAGAAGATGCCCTTGAATTCCTTCCTTTCTCCGGATTTGCGACGTACGGCCGGCGTTGAAGTCCGCGGGCTGGCGGATACCGCTTCTCTTCTGGATACCTGGACCCGGTTGGCCGCCAGGTAGTCCAGCGCAAGCGGCGTCAGCTTTGCCCGCGGGCAGATTTCGACCTCCCGCTCCGAGCCCAGTTTTTCCTTGAGCAATTGTTCCGTAACAACCGGATCGTCAATACGGATCATCGACCTTTCCCGTTAGCGCGACACGGTCCTTTGCTGTCGATCAGTGGATCAGCCGCTCTTCCAGTGCCGGATAGGGATGGGGAATCAGGTGAGCGGACACCAGTTCGCCGTACCTCTCCGCTTCCCCGGCGCCGACTTTCAGGGCGGCACGCACCGCGCCGACGTCTCCCCGGACGACGCCCGCCGTGAGAAAGTACCCCACTTTGTACCGACCCTCGTATTCCACGTCCGCCGACTTCAACATCTGATCCACCGCTTTGACCAGGGCCACGGTGCTGCGCGTTTCGATCAGTCCCATCGCCCGATGCGGGCCCGTGGCTTTCCGGACCTCGTTCCCGCCGAAGCAGGCCATGATTTCGGAGGACGGGCGGGAAACGACACAGGATGCATTCAGTTCCCCGGCTTCCCGCGCGCCGTCGATACCGGCTTCCACGGCGGCCTGGACGGCGTCAAGTGCGCCTTTCACGAGCGCGTCGACCCGGCCGCCGCTGGCGATGACAAGCCGCATGAGGTCGACGTCGGCCGCTTTGACCATCGCATCGGAGCCGCCGACCGCGGACGCATAACCCGTTGTCTCCAGTATACCCAGGGCGCCAGCGTCTCCCTCGTGCCCGTCTGAAATCGGCGGATCGGGAAGCAGTGGGGCGATACCCGCTTCAGGGCTGGGAATCGCCAGGGTCGCGTAGACTTCCCCCACTTCATCCGCGCACGCTCTACCGGCCTGCAGGGCGGTCTGGACCGATGAAATATCTCCCCGGACTACGAGATGAACCAGCGCGCCGCCGACGGAAGTCCACCCGGCGACACTGACGGGCGCGCTCTTGATCATTGCGTCCGCGCCGCGTATGAGGGGTACCATGCCGCGAGTTTCAAGGATACCCATCGCCTGCGCGCCAACCGCATTCGCCGTGCCCGCGCCCGCCGTGTGCGGCATGGACTCCAGGGCGCCCGGGGCCGGGCCGGCGATCACGTCGGCGCGAATCAGCTCGCCGTGGTTTTCTGCTTCGGATCGCCCGATCCGAATGGCGGCCTCCACGTCCGAAACGATGCCTTCGATCACGACGGTCAGCCAGCCGGATCCCACGCCGTGACGTCCCAGGACCCTGACGTCCACGGTTTTCAGCATGGCGTCCAGGGCCGCGACGAGCGCGGTCATGCCGCGGGTCTCCAGAATTCCCAGGGCATTGTTTTTTGCGGGCACGGCGGCGCTCAGGGGCCGAATGCCCGCAGGACGTCGGGCAGGGGTTTCGGGATGAGGGCGGCGCCGAGGAAATTCTCCCCGGCTTCGACGCTCGCGCGGCCCGCGGGCAGGGCCTCGTTCACGGATGCCACGTCACCGAGAATGAGGGAGCAAACCACCCGGTTGTGTACGGTAAGCACGTTGTACACCCGGACGTCGGCCGCCTTCACCATGTTGTCGTCGGCGGTGACGTGAGCGCCATATCCTCTTGTCTCGATCAGACCCAGCGCACCGGACGGCGTGCGCCCCTCCGTGGCGATTGCATTCGAAACGTATTCCCGGCAGGCGGGTTCGGGGTGTGTCATCGGCGCCGCCACCACGTGGTCCACCAACTCCCTGGCCGCTTCTTCGCCGCTCTTGAGCGCCGTTGCCACCCTGCTTACGGATCCGCCGAAAAAGACGGTGGTGAATCCGCCGATGGACTCCCAGCCCAGGAGGTCCACGCCGGCGGCCTTGCAGGCGGCGTCGGACGCGAGTATGATTCCGGCGACGCCTTCGACTTCGATCATGCCGATCGCGGCTGACATGCTGGCGTCCAGGTATATTTGGATCGAACGGTCCGGTTGCGACAATTCAACCCGACATAATAGATGCGGGTGGAACCAAAGTCAAGGTCAGAACAACAACACCGAGACCGCCTTCTGAATCATGGCGATGGAGACGGAGGCCATGCCCACCAGGGACATGCCCACCGAGAAACCGACGTACAACACCGCCGCGTAGAGGCGCCATTGCTGTCTGCCGAAGCGCTTCCAGAAATAGTACCGCGCGAGGAGCGCGCCAATGATCTCGGTGATCATGATGTGGGGAATGTTGGTCAGACTTCGTATGTATCCGAAGATGAGCAGGACAGGCAGGCCCAACACGGAAAGAACCACGAAAGAGACAAGGCCGACCGCGAGACCGATGGCGATCACGATCGGCTTGATGGCTTCGAACAGGATCGGCTCGTCGTCCGAACTCTGGAGAAAGGAGCCGTCGAACGAGGGTACCTGGTCCACTTCGAACTGATACACGAGTTCCCGGCCTTGCGGATCCCGGGCGGCGAGGACGACCAGGTTGGGATTGGGGTTGTCCGCGTGACTTCCGTCATCCGGATTCCGCAATACCGGTGCGGATGGCAGACCCCTCTCCAGAGCATCGGATATGTCCGGCTCCGACCGGCTGACCGGAAGTGGCGGCACGAGTGGCTTTTCGGTACTCTTGAAGTTCGTATAAATATACCCGACTCGGGACCACGGTCCGTAAGTGCGTTGTTTATGATCTTCAATGTGCGCGTCGGCAGATGCGCGGGCGCGCCAGTACCACCAGTTGCCGTCGGGCAGATTGCTCGGCTGGAAGGATATCGTTCCGGAGGACGGGTCGTGCTCCACCTCTCCCTGCATGGTGCCCGTGTACCAGACGCTGCTCTGGAGCGCCCGCAGCGGCCACATCATCTGGACGTAGGGGTAGGAGGAAGACGGAATGGGCGCCAGCTTCCAGATATAGGACCAGTACATGAAACTGGTCAGGAGGATCAGCGGGATCATGAAGACCTCAGCCTTCAGGATCCCGCTGAATTTCGAGCCCGTGAGTTCAATCTGACGGAATGTTTCGGCCTGAGCGCCCCAGTTGGCCAGGGGGAAGGGCACAAACCAGATTTCGATACCCTTGAACCCGCTCAGAAAGATCGTGGCTTCCCTGATATATGGGATATTGACGTTCTGTCCGACCAGCCCGTCCAGCCGGGCGTTGACGAAGGAGATCAACGGTGTATAGACAAACGCGAAGATGAAAAAGAACGCGAGAAGCACGGTGCTCACGAGGTCAGGAAAGAGGACCTTGGCGAGGATGATGGTATAAAGGCTCGCAAGACAGAACAGCACGATGCAGATCCAGATCCGGAAGTCTCCCCGGCCGGGCGGCGGCGTCCAGCTTCCCTTTTCTTTTTTCTCCACACGCGCGGTTCGGACGCCCGTCCAGACCTGGTAGAATCCAATAATTGCGATGGCGAAGGTGATGCCGATCCCGAAGCTCATCCAGAAATCGATGCCTGTGACGAAATGGGTCATGATGGTATCCATGCCCATGTACCAGTTGGGCATGTACCCGTAGGAATACAGGATGGGGCCCGCAGCGGTGTGGATGGCGACGCCGATGAATGCGCCCATGACGGCCCAGAAGGGCGCCAGCAGCCCGGCGAAGATGGGGGCCAGGTGCAGGGTGAACCCCAGTGGCGTGGCCGGCAGGAAATATCCCGTGTACTGGGTGAAATCCACCCATGGTATGGGGATGAGCTGAAGCGGGCTCTCCATGAACGCGCCGGTAATGGCGGGCACCGCCACGTAGACGGAACCGAATACCACGCCGATCACGGCGCCGATGCTGAAGACACGCCATCGCCAGCTGTACTGACCGCTGCTTTCTTCGGCGAGCGCCATCGCGCCCTGGGCGTTGATCGGCGCGAACGGAAAGGGCAGGCGCTCGTAGTCAGAGGTGATGCGGAAGAGTACGTAACTCGCGGTAAACCACTGGATGCGCCCCATGATCATTCCCAATACGAGCAGGGAAATGGGCAGGAGCCAGTCCTGATGGAGGAACGTCCGGTCTATCAGTGCGGGAGAATCGGGAGGGGGCGCCCACCAGCGGGGGATGAGGTGGGAGATGCCAAACTGCTTTGCGGCGGGAGACTGGACGTAGTATTGCTGCCAGAGCAGCCCTTCGAACATGCCGGTTTCGCGGGCGACGAGAGCGCTGGTGACATAGTAAAGCAGGTAGAGTTCCTGCTTTTTCAACACCGTGAACGAGCGCTTGGCCAGTTCAAGGAACAGGATGATGGTCACCCACTGCGCGGCGGCGCCGACGGAATGTCCCACCATAAGTTCCAGGTAGATATTGCCCGGAACCATGATGACGGAAACGAAGAGCGCGCCGAGTATGGTCTTGGAATTGAAGCCCTCTTCGAACTCTTTGGGGACTTCAAGCAGATCCCGGTACTCTTCGATTTCCTGGTACGGATTGGATTTCCGCCTGCGAATTCGATCCAAAAAGGCCATAGCGGGTCAACGTGTCATTAAGGTTAAGGGCCTGAAAAATACAAACAAAGAGGCATTTTGCAAAGCCTATTTACGGAGTGTGGTCACGGGAAAACGAGATTGTTCATTGGCGCCGTGACGTTTCTCAGGCCGGTTTCGCCTCCGGTCCGTCCGATACCAGTATTTGCATGCCTTTCTTCCGGTATGCCGCTTTCTCGGAGGGGTCGACGGTTCTCCAGATGAGAAACTGCTTGCGGAGGGTATTCATGAAACCCTGGTTGACCCGCCGCCATGAAGCGACTTCGCCCGAGCGTCGCCTGAGGGTGAGCGTCAGGGTGTAGATGTCGAACTGGCCGGTGGGCTCCGCCTCGAAGCGAAGTTCCTCGCTCACTCCCAGATCGAAGGGCGCCAGCCAGAGGGTCGTGCGGATGGCGTAACCCCTCCTGTCACCGCCGCCCTTTCCGTACAGATGGGCCCCGTCCGTGTAAAACGCGCCCATGGCTTCCCCGCTGTGGGAGTCGAAGTATTCGGTAAGGAACACGCAGAGCCCGAATACGTCGTTTCCGCCAACCGTGAAGGGAAATTCGAAACGCCAGTCGTCGCCATCGGGCTCGGGGATCTTCCACCGGCGGGACACGTCCGGCACGGCCATCAGGGATGCCTGCCTGGCCGGATAGAGGGTGGAAAGAATGACGACGGCCATGACCAGAGCGGACGAAACGACGGCCGACTGAGCGGAGTAATTGACCGTGACGCCCGAGAGCCAGCCCTGCCAGAGCAGCAGCTTGGCGACGCCCTGACCCAGCATGTAGCCGCTCACCGTGCCCAGTACGGCGTAGACGCAGGCTTCCGCGATAAACAGGAAAGCGACGTGGACCGGCGCCAGGCCCACCGCCGAATAGACGCCGATTTCCCGAAACCGTTCGTACACGGAACCCATCATGGTATTCAGTACGATGAGCGAGGCGATGAGAATGGGGATGAAGAGATCGCTCATTCCACGCCTCGACGTGTCGCCCAGCGAACTGAAGACGGAGACGTTGATGCGCCCGTCCGCGCCTGGAAGTCCCGCGAACAGTACAACCGAGAGCCTGGACAGAAACTCCCTGACATTGCTCTCCACGTCCGATCCGGCATCGAAGCGGAGGGCGACCGACTGGAGCGGGCTGCCCACCTGGCGCAGGAACGCGTACGGGACGATCAGGACGTCGTCGGGGTTGATGTGTTCGAAGGGCATGACTTCGACGTCGGGCTGTTCCAGGCCCTGTTTTTCCCGCGTTTCCTGGGTGGTCATCTGTTCAATGGCTTCTTCGTCCGTCAGTTTGAAGTCAGCGGGACTGAGGGGTTCCTCATCGAGGTCCTTGAGCTCGCTGAATGCCCCGGCGTCGATCAGGCCGATTACCGGCAGCGATTCCCCGAAAATCCGGACGCGCGACGCTTCGAGGCGGCCCGGGTCCACCCCGAGTAGTTCAGCGACCTTCCCGGGCAGGATACATGCGGATTCGCCCGGTCGAAACCAGCGGCCGCTCTTGAGGGTCTTGTGTACGCCGGTTACATCCGCCTCCTGGGGCGTCATGCCCAGAACGCCGAGTACATGGGTTGCGCTGTTTTCGGACTCGATCGGGATAATCTTCTTCTCCCGCGTATAGTACCAGCTTCTTGGGGCCGCTATCGCGGATTCCCCGAAGTGCGTGAAGGCGTAATCGTAGACGACGTCTTCCAGCGGGCCCCAGAACTTGCTTCGGATCAGCATTCCGGGGTACGGACCCTCCGTGCCCAGGGGAATCCGGCGGAATTCGAGAGCCGTTTGAATGGACGTAAACGAGAGAACCGTAAACGTGAGGAGCAGGAGCGTGGTGAACGTAAGCACCGTGCGCAACTTGCGGCGTTTCATGTTTGCGATGCCGAGTTGGAAGGCCGCCAGGGAGGCGGAGATTCGTCCCACGTCGGTTTCATGCAAACGCACTTCCGGGACCCGTAACCGGCGCATGGTTTCGTTGAAACGATTGAAAACAAGAGAAATCACGAACACCGCCAGCGCCAGGATCACGAAGGCGAGGAGTACCACCAGGGGATTGGAGATCTCGAACGCCGGATGAACGTTTGATAAAAAAAACCAGATGAGTACGAAAATCCCGATAAATCCCGCAATCTGTCGTCGGATGTCCACGGCGGTGAAGATGAGTCGTTCGGCGAAGAACGCGCACGGGATGACCAGGGCCATGAAGAAGACGACGCCGCGCACCACGTCGTTCTGCGTGTCCTTGACGTCCGGATAGGCGCGCGATTCGATGCCGAGGGCCGCGCGGGTATGTTTCATGAAAACGTCCCAGCGACTCTCGGACATCGCGGCTTCGGCCATGTCCAGATGGAAGCGGGACTGGCCGTGCAGCATGTTCAGACGCTGGTTTTCGATGGCGTATTTCTGCATCTCCTGCTTTCGGGCTTCGTTCAGGGTCCACATGTCCCGCGCAGCCAGAAAGGAAGTGCGCGCAAACGATCCGTGGGTGAGCGTGGGATAACCCGTGCCCCTGGCGATTTCTTCACTTTCGGCGCTCGTCGCATTCAGCAGGAGGAAGCGGATGCCGATGTCGCCGGAGCCGGCGGCGACGCCTCCGGCGCGCATGGCGACCTTGATCCGCTCGCCCGGACGCGTGAAGAGGGTTCCAACGGGTTCGGTCGGGCCGAAGCCGATCGCGTACCCGTATTCCTGCGGCGTGACGTTGCCGCTTCCGTAGACGCTGATCTGAGACAGCTTGGTTAGAAAACGCGGATCGACGGTATCGTAGAAGTCGGTCGTGATGCACGGGAACAGAATGATGTTTCGCTTCGAAATCCACCAGTCCATGTCGAAGTCGCCGCGGTATATTCGCGCCTGCTGTCCGTAATTCGGCGCGTACGTGATCTCGCCGGTCTCCGGATCCTGAAAGTAGGCGCTGACGGAGACGCGTCGTTCGGCGATACCGGGCATGTAGAACTCACCGTTTTCATCGGCCAGGTCGTAGTAGATGCGCCGGACGCCCTTGACTGATTTGTCGATGCCCATCCGGAGCGCCGCGATGGCGCCCGCCTTGGGCCGGTCGGGTACAATACTCCGCCTGGGAAAGGTCCGTACGTACCCCTTCAGGCCGCGCATGCGGTCGTCGGGATTGAGCCGGTAGTCGGGGATGAGCGACGGGTCGTTCAGGGCAATGTCGAGTACGCCCGTAATCAGGCGGACCTGTTTTGCAAGGTTATCGAAGTTCAGCCCTTCCGGCGTGTCCAGGGGCGTATCGACACGAAAGCGGGCATCGTTCAGCGTGACCAGAGACAGGGCCAGTGTGCCGGCTTCGAGAACGACTTCGCCGTCGGTCTTCAGGTTCGCGCCGGGGATGAACATGTCCCAGGTCATTCCGCCGGTGGGATTGATGCCGTCCAGCAGCGCCTCATCGGGATCGAGACCGAAAGCGGGCGCGATCGCCTGCGAGATCCGGACGAATTGCTTGCCGAAGGGTGTGAAGAAACGGTTGTAGTAGAAGTTTCGCGTGCTGTTCCAGACGCCGATTTGAGCGGTCTGGCTCGACAGCTCCAGGCCTATGAAGAGCCGGATGTCGATGGGGTCGGTCATCAGCGCCGCGAAGTGCCTCTCCTTTCTGGCGTGGCGGCCCAGGAAATCACAGATGCCGCGAAAGCCAAGATGGTGGGCCGAAGTGGCAAGAAAGAGCACCGTGCGCCTGGGGGGATATCGCTTGAAGTAATCGACCAGTTCCAGAAGGGCGACGGCGCCGCTGGCCATCTCGGCGCCTGGCGCCAGCGCCGGGACGACGGACATCGCGTCGTAGTACGCATTGATCACGACGATCTGTTCCCTCAGGTCCGTGTCTGTGCCCGGAAGGAATCCCAGGATATTATGGGCGGTGTGTTTCTCCCAATCCATCCTCGCCTTCAGTTCGATCTCCAGTTCGCCGCGTCGTTCAAGAAGCGCCTTGAGATGCCGCCCCGACTTTTTATCGATCCAGAAGCGTTCAACGCTGTTGGGCACCTGCAGGAATTTCTGCTCGGCTTCGGTATAGAAAGTTGAATCGGGTTCGATGAAGATGATCTGCCCGGCCCCCAGCGTGGCCGCGTTCAGCCAGTTGTTCCGGGTGTTGAATTCCATGAGAACGGCTGCACCCTCGAGCGCGTGTCCGTTGAAATCGGCAAATTCCCCGGTCGCGCCGTAGATCAACCGCGTGCGGACGCCTTCGCGCGGCAGGGTGGAGGTTTTGACGAGGTTCGGCCAGATCGCGTGGATGGGAAACGTGGCATCTTCGCGCAGGAGGGTGAGGCTGCCGCCCCGGTCGACGGGCGAGGTGACCTCGAACGGCTCGGCGCGGACGTCCCGGAGACCGGCGCTTTCGAAACGGCGCCGGATGTACTCGGCGGCAGCGGCGTGTCCGGGGTACCCGGGAACTCGCGACCGGTGCTCCGTAAAGCGGGCGACGTGCGCCCTCACGCTGGCGTCCGATACGGTATCGAGAACACGAACGGAAGTGGCGTTCGCTTCGGGAACAGCCGGTGGCGGACGAGACTCGGTCGCCTGCAGTCCCAGGATTGCCGACAGGTAGGGATTGACGCGTTCCGGTCCCACCGCGAGGCCGGCAAAGGAACCGGCGGCGAAGAGAAGCGTCAGTGCAAGACCGATGCGCGGACGGGTTTTCATTGTGTTATCCGGCTGAGAGCTTCACCATTGCATCGATCCGTTTCGGGCGCCCTTACAGACACGGGCCGGCCGGCGGATGCCGATCAGAAGCGATGAACGCTGTGGCCCCGTTCCGGGAACCAGAGGACGTCGATAAAGGCCGAAAGGGCGACACCGAGTATATAGCCAGCGAGCAGGCCGATGAACAACGGACGCGATTTCCTGTATACGGAAGGCCCGCCCATCTTCAGCATGACCAGTTTGACCAGCCAGGCCAGCAATATCGTCAGGCTGGTTCGCCGGGCCAGGTACGAACCGGATATGGCCAGTCCGACAGGATGCAACGGCCACCAGACGAATCGGTGACGCAGAAAGATGAGCAGGAGCGTGGCCAGGCCGCCCAGGCCGAAAAACACCACATGTTCGGGATGTTCGCGGTAGACGGGCGGATCAGGCGGTTTTGTAAGGAAGTTCTTGACGGAGGTCGCGGTGCCATCGAAATGCTTGGGCCCCGCACGCACGATTTCCCAGGAGTTGAAATTGTAGGCGCCGTCCCGGTATCCCAGCTGAATCGTGAACAGCACACTCGCGATCCAACTGACCAGAAAAGCCAGTACAACGGCATATGCAAGACGCCGCCGGCCGCCCCGGACACCCTCCGCAACGCGCCCGGCGTGTGCGAGGGCGGGCAGGAAGAGACCCTTGAAGTGCGAGGTGATCCTGGACGCGAACCGCAGAGCGACCCGTGTGCTTTCGTTGACGGTCGATGACCCGAGGAAGGGCGACACGAGACCCCACGGACCCGCCGGAACGTTGGTGTACGGCATGCCGGTCTCCGCGAGAATCTTGGCCAGACCGACATAGGTAAGGATGACTGCCGGCAGGAGGACGGCCGCCAGAAGCGGATCGAAGCCGATACGCCAGAGCCAGAGCCACATGAAGCCGAGACCCGCGAACGCCGCGATTACAGCGGTCCGATAGGAGAGCGGTTCGTCGCTGTCGTCCAGGGAATCGTGCCCCCGCCAGGCTTTACGGAACACATCCATCAGGTGTCGTCTGGCCACCCAGAAAACAGAGGCGGCCAGCATGGCGAATGCCCCTTTGGTCTGCCAGTAATAGACGCCGCGGTAATAGTACGGAGATATGGCCGTGAATCCCTGTCGGTGCAGCCAACTGCCTTCGAAGACGAACAGCAGGTCGAAGAACCAGATGCTGAACAAGACGTCCAGGCTGGCGAAGTAGGAGAAGAAGATGGTAAACAGACCGACGAAAAAATAGACGGGCGGATGCTGGCGGTCGATCCAGAGCCAGCTGCCGCGATAGACCGGAAAACGCGGAAAGCCCGGGAGGAAATAGTTGATGCAGTTCCAGGCGATCATCCCGAACGCCAGCCCGAATCCGATCCAGAAGAGGTAATTTTTCGTGAAGTCAGGGAGCGCGAATCTTCCGCTGCCGGGTTCTTCCGCCATGTGAATCAGGGGCGCCATGGCCGGAAATGCCAGTCGTTCGTTCTGTACCCATTGCCTGCGAAAAACGACGGCCACGCATCCGAGGACCACGAATGCCGCGACGATGAACGTAGTCCACCACAACAGCGGAAGTACCCACGCGTCCCAGGGGATCTGTGCGCCTTTGGGTGCACCCTCGAAAAACCAGGTGACCGCCTTGTTTTCGTCCGAGGGTATCAGCCAGGGATTGATGTAAGGATGCAGGTAGATATGCCATTCGTTGACTTCGGTCGCGAAATAGTACGGGGATGCGATGTGCCCAAGCAGATAGCCGCTCAGACCGAAACCGGGAACAGCCGCGCCGACGACGCCCATGGCCAGAATGACGTGCCATTCCGCCGGTGCAAGCTTCCATCCGGTAATCCGCGCCAGGAGCGCGCCGGCCATGATCATCAGCACAAACACGATGAGCATGGCCATCGGCACGTGGCTGTACGTCATCAGCGAGCCGTGCACGACGTACCGGAGGTGGACCGCCAGGGCATCCAGACCCAGGACGAGCAACAGCCCGGAAACCACGGACCGGACCGTTACGCCTCCGGCCGATTTCGCGAGGGCCGTGTCCGTTTCCCGGGGGTCCGATGTTCGTTCAGCGCTGGCCATGGTTCGGCGTCGGGAGACAAGGATTGGGTGCGGACGTGGAAAGGCGGCGTCCGGTCCGGCGTCACGCGTCGAATTGAACACGAAGCCGGAACCTCGGAGGCGCTGACTCAATGATTCCTGACTCTCGCAATCGGTCGATCCGGTAATGACCCTGGCAACTTACAGCAACTGTCTTGACATCCGCAGGCGGTTTTGTTAGATTTTCGCCTTTGTCGTACCGCGGAAACGATGCGTCTTCCCGTGGAATGGAGGCGCCCTAGCTCAGTTGGTAGAGCAGAGGACTGAAAATCCTTGTGTCGCTGGTTCGATTCCGGCGGGCGCCACCATCTGTTTCCGCCATACCCCTCCGAATCTTAATCTGCCTTCGCAACGCGGATCGGGGGAATTGTCGGTAGGACGGAGGGTCGCCGGTTCGGCGCGGGAACCGGAGAACTCCACGGAGCCGGAGTACGTCGATGGCCGTTCCAGAACTCATTGTGAGCCGCGACCGCCTGATCGAACTGGTCAGAGGCGGCCGGACGCCGCATGAGATTGCCGATATGTTCCGAGTCGACGACGCCATTATTCGCGATATGATCCGCCGGCTCGAGCAGAACGGTTATTACGACCTGCTGTACGGTCAGGCCGGCGATCGGGCCGTGGAATAACTCCCGGATCGGCTTTGCGAGTCGATGCGGAAACCGGGATACAGGAAAGGCGTTCGTCGTTACGACGGACGCCCTGTGTTTTTCTGCCTGCCGATGCGGCTCAATTGCTCAATTCTTCGATATCCAGCCCTTCGATCCGTCCCTCCTGAATGTCGATTTCATCCCGCCTCCGCACCAGTTCCACCTGTCCGTCCCGCAGGTCCACGACCCGGTCTGACGCAACGAGCATTTTGTGGTCGTGCGTGTTCGTGACGATGGTGACGCCGCTTTCGGACTGGAGTCTCTGCAGCAATTCGATGATTTCCTGACCGGTCTTGAGATCCAGGTTGCCCGTGGGTTCATCCGCCAGAACCAGGTCCGGGTCGTTGGCGATGGCGCGTGCGATGGCCACGCGCTGCTGCTGCCCTCCCGAGAGTTCGTAAGGGTTATGCTTCAGGCGTTCGCCCAGACCCACCTGGGTGAGTTTGTCAGCGGCCTTTTCTTCGTATTCCGACTTTTTCATCCCTGAAAAAACCATGGGGAGCGCGACGTTTTCCAGTGCGGTCATCACGGGGATCAGGTTGAAGCTCTGGAAGATGTAGCCGATATTGTGACAGCGCAGATAGGCGATCTGCGCCTGGCTGAGCGATCCCATTTCGATCGCATTGACGACTACGGTTCCCTGGGAGGGGCGATCCAGGGCGCCGACCATGTTGAAAAGCGTTGTCTTTCCCGAACCCGAGGGACCCATGATGGAGAGGTATTCGCCCCGTATCACGTTCAATGAGACGCCGCGAAGCGCGTGGACTTCCTGGTCTCCCATCGAATAGGTTTTCCAGACGTCATGCACCTCGATGATGTGGTCTTCATTTTCCGGATCTGCGGATCGGGCGTCGGGCGCCTGCGCCATAACGGCTTCTCCTGAACGTTTTTCTTGGATTTTGAAGATAGCCCGTTTATGTTAGAGAAAACCGGGTCTTCTGTCAAGGATTTTGTCGGCGCCCGATTGTTGCGGAATCCGGACCTGCCGCGGCGCCCCTCTTGTGTTCCCGAACCTGTGTGTTCTTTACCGGAAACAGGTTGCGTGATGGTGAGATGTTTCCGGGACAGGACAACTGGAGGTTTCGGTTATGAAGCTTGCGGTCTGCAACGAGTTTTTCGAAGGCTGGGAGATCGAGCGGGTGTTCGACTATGCCGCCCGGATCGGATGCGACGGGGTGGAAATCGCGCCATTTACCCTGGCGGAATCCGTACACGACATTTCATCGGGCAGTCGACGGGACATCAGACACGCGGCGGAAGCGGCGGGGGTGGAGATCGCAGGGCTGCACTGGCTACTCGTAAAACCCGCCGGTTTGTACATCAACCATCCTGACCGGCACGTGTGGCAGCGCACGCAGGATTACGTGAAGGCGCTGATCGATTTCTGCGGCGACATCGGGGGACGCGTGATGATTCACGGCTCTCCGCAGCAGCGAAATATACAGGAGGGATGGAACGCCGACGACTGCTTTGCCCGCGCCGTGGAGTTGTTCGCCGGATGCGGCGACCTGATGGCCCAAAGGGACGTTATGTACTGTATCGAGCCACTGACGGATCAGGAGACCAATTTCGTGACCAGCGTGGCGGAAGCTCTGACGCTGGTCGATGCCGTCGGGCATCCGAATTTTCAGACCATGGTGGACTGCCGCGCGGCGTCTACGGAAACCATGTCCCATCCCGACGTCATCGCCCGGGCGGGAAAAGCGATGCGGCATGTGCACGTGAACGACCCCAATTTGCGCGGACCGGGATTCGGCGAGCTTCGGTTCACCCCCATATTGAAGAAGCTCAGGGAACTGCGCTACAGCGGCTATGTGTCGGTTGAAGTGTTCGATTTCGAACCAGACCCGGAGACGATTGCCGCAAGAAGCGTCGGCTACCTGAAAGGCATTCTCGAGGGCCTTGACTCAGGCTGAAACTTAGCGGCCCATTGAAAAAGTCCAGCCGGGCTGCGGCCGGCCCTTGCGGTCGAAATACTGCGTTGCGCTTCCTCGCCGAATCGCTGGATGGGACTCGGTCGCGCGCCTTGTCTTCGTCCACAATGGCTCGGCCTCGCCTGCAGAGCGACTTTGTCAACGGACTGTCAGGCGTTTCGCCGGAGCGGAAATCGGTTCAGGTTGTGTCTGCGGGAATCAGAACTCGTCCGGGTCTTCAAGCGGGACCGGCGTCAGGCGGAGTACGGTTCCGGGGTTGTTCAGAACGACGTAGATGGCCCCGTCGGGGCCGCTCGCCACGTCACGCACGCGGCCGGCATTCTTGAGGATGGTCTCCTGATAGATCACGCGGTCGTTCTCGATGGTGAGGAGGCGGACTTCCTCATACGCAAGAGCGCCCACGAGCAGGCGGTTTTTCCACCTTGGGAAGAGGTTGCCGCGATAGAAGTCGATGCCGCATACCGCGATGGAGGGCCGCCAGAACAGAACGGGCTGTTCCAGGCCGGGTTTGCTCTCGAATTCCGATACAGGCGTCCCGTTGTAGTTTCGTCCGTAGGTGATCGTCGGCCAGCCGTAGTTGATCCCGGCCCGTATCAGGTTGATTTCATCGCCGCCCATCGGCCCGTGCTCGCTCTCCCATAATGCGCCTGTAACGGGATGCACGGCGAGGCCCTGCGGGTTTCGCTGGCCGAAGCTGTAGATGCTGGGCAGGGCGCCTTCCCGTTTCAGAAAGGGGTTGTCGTCGGGAATCCGGCCGTCCCGGTGGACACGGTGGATTTTGCCGCCGGGGTGTCCCAGATTCTGTGCGTACCGGGGAATTCCCCGGTCTCCGACGGGGAAATAGAGGTACCCCTCGGGATCGAAGACGATGCGGCAACCGTAATGGTGGCGGGTCCTGCCGTAGGTCTCGTGCGGCGCTTCATAGACGACCTGCTGATCGGTCCAGGCGTTGTTTTTCATTCGCCCCCGGACGAGGCGCGTCATCGCCGGCGGCCGGTCGCTTTCTGAGGTGTCCCTGAGCGCGTGGCTGTATGACAGGTAGATCCAGCCGTTTTCCTGGTAGTCCGGATCTACCGCCGCATCCATGAGGCCGCCCTGCCCCTGGTGCAGAACGGGTGGCGTATCGGAGACGGGATCGGGTTGCAGTACGCCGTTCTTCACCACGCGAAGCCTGCCGGGCCGCTCGGTGATGAGTGCGGTGGCGGCGTCCGGGAACGCGATCGACCAGGGGAGCCGAAGGCCCTCAACCCAGCGTTCGACCCGGATGCGGTAGTCGTAGGTGTCGAGCGTGTCGGGAATGGGCGGTTTCGTGGCGCCCGCGGACTTTTCGGTCTCCCGGATGAATGCCGAGATGGCGTTGATCTGGTTCCGCGTGAGCGCTTCTCCGAACGCGGGCATCCCCTGCTGGACGATGCCGAACCTGATATTGCGGGCGATGTTTCCCCGTCCGCCGTAGATCCAGACACCGTCGACCAGACTGGGCGCCGTGACGCCCTCCAGGTTCTGCCCGTGACAGGTCGCGCAGTACTGGACATAGAGTGCCCGGCCGTCGGTTGATGGTTCGCCGCCGGCGGTATGCGGGCTGCAGAGGGCGGACAGGACGTACAGTGTGAATCCGACGGTCAATCGTATCATACATCCTCCTGATCGCGTGTCGAAGCAAAGTCGCGGGAATGCTCCAGTTTTGCTGAAAACGCCGGGGGGCCGTGTAACACTTCAGTTAATCCGATGGTGAAATCGCAGGTACAACCCGTAGACACGGCCGTTATCGGCCCCGGCAGGATGGGCGGGCTCTATGCCCGGATCCTCGATCAGTGCGCGCTGACGAGGCTGGTGGCCGTATGCGGTCATGGCGAAGTCAACGCCCGAGACGTCGCGACGGAATTGCGGGTACCGTTCTATACCGGCGCCCGTTACGGCGACATGCTTGCCGACCATCCGCAGATAGAAGCCGTCGTCGTCGCCACGTCCGAATGGGCGCACGCCGATCCGGTTGGCGCCTGCCTGGAATCCGGGAAGCATGTCCTGGTGGAAAAGCCGATGGCGACGTCTCCCTCAGACGCCGTCCGGATGGTTCAACAGGCCGGCCGCGCCGGCGTTCGCCTCATGGTTTGCCACAGCCTGCGTTTCGACCCCCGTTTCTCGGAGATGCGGAAGGCCGTCGCCCGCGGCGACGTCGGCGAGGTCTTCCATATCTACAGCCGCAGGTCCTCGCAGCCCGGAGCGGTGGATCGGGTACTCGGCCGTTTTCCGCTCGCGTACTGGCTGCTGCCCCACGACATCGATCTGGCGCTGTGGACGACCGGTAGCTCGGTCGAGCGGGTCAGGGCCTACGCCCGGTCCGGCGGACGTGGCCGCCAGGATCTCATCGTCGTGGTGCTGACCTTCGACTGCGGGGCCGTTGGCGTCCTCGAAAACGTATGGGGTTCGCCGACATCGGCGGGACGGCCGCAGAACCAGTTGTTCACCATACGCGGCACGGCCGGTGCGGTGGAGGTGCTTCCGTACGAAACCGGAATTGCGGTCTACCGCGGCGGCGACGCAGAGTATCCGGACACATCCGTCGCACCGGACGTCCACGGGCAGACCGAGGGCATGTCGCGCTCGCTGATACGGCACTTCGCGGGTGTGGTTCGGGACCTGTGGAAGCCGCTGATCACGCCGCGGGACGGGCTGGCGGTCGTCCGGGTTGCATCCGCGGTCGATGCTTCTCTAAAGGAAGGCCGCGAAATCAGCATGTCAACGATGGGGGACGTATGATCCAGTCGATTGAGCATATCGCGATTGTAGCGGCCGATTCCGGTGCGCTCGCGCGGTGGTACTGCGAAATTCTCGGTTTTGATATGATCCTCGAAAGCGAAGAAAGTCAGACATTCTTCGTGCGCCTGCCGGGCGGAGGAATTCTGGAGTTCCTGCCGTCAAACGACAGGGCGCCCGCGGTCTGCGCCGCCGACGATGCGGGCATCCGGCACATTGCGCTGAAAGTGGATGATTTCGATTCGGCATGCAGGATGCTGGAGGACCGCGGCGCCGCGTTTGTTGGGCCGTACCGGGAGACGTCCGCGGGGACCCGTTTCAACTTCGTGGCGGATCCCGAAGGCAATCTGTTGCAGATTGTCTACCGTCCCGAGCCTTTGTAACCACGGGATCGGTCTTATGGACGCTCACGCCGGTTCCCGGTCCCGGCCGGCTCAGTCCTGACGCTGATATTTCGGCTCTCGCGGCGGCCTGTCTCTCTGGAGACGGTATTTGCTTCCGCTTATCGGTAACGCCACCCTCGCCCCGCCCCGGACGTGCGACTCGACGAACGCAAAGAGGAGTTCGGTATTGGTACGCGCCGTTCTGACGCCGCCGCGCGGCGGCTCGCCGGTGTCCAGCGAGCGGACAAGGTCTTCGATCAGCCGAACGGTTGAACTGGCCCGCTCGAATGGCGGGAATTCCCCCGGAACGAGCACGGACCGTCCGCGGTGGTCCCGTGCGCCGTGTTCGCGCAGGCGCCACTCCTTGTCATTGAGCAGGCCCGTGACCACGCCCGCGTCCCCCACGGCCTCCACTTCCATGCCCCGCCCTGAATTGAGCGCGTATGCGGTAACGCCGTTTTCAAACTGCAGGATCCCGTGTCCGACGGGGTCCTCGGTCAGGCGTTCGCCGTCGATCACCCGGTCTCCGTTCGGCAGGTGGGCCTGGACCCACGCCACGGGATTGTCGCCGTTGAGTCTCATCAGCAGGTCGAAACTGTGGCTGGCGCCGTTGAAAAGCGGGCCCGTCTGATGCACGATCAGGGACCTTAACCGGCCTATTCTTCCGCTGACGATCACGTCCACCATCGCGTCGTATCCCGGATGCCACCGCCGGTTCGTGCCCATATTGAAAACCGCGCCCGCCCGCTCTACCGCTTCCACCATCGTATCGGCTTCATCGAGCGAAGCGGCCATGGCCTTTTCGCCATAGATCGCACCGGCCCCCCGTTCGGCGGCAAAGACGACGATTTCCGCGCGGTGTTCGGGCTGGGTGGCTACGCTGACGATATCCGGCTTCTCGCGTTCGATCATCTCTCGGTAGTCGAGGTACTGCCTGTGTTCAGGCACCCCGTACCGGATTCCCACCTGCCTCATCGCTTCCACGCGCAAATCCGAACACGCGATCAATTCCGTTCGTCCGCACGCCTCGTAGCCCGCGGCATGCGAATAGGCGCCGAATGAAGGCGGGACTTCGTTGTCAATGAAGGCGCCCATTCTGCTGCATCCGACCAGTGCGGCTTTATAGATTTTCACGAATTCTCATTCCTTTCGTAAACGGTCTGTCGGAGCCCTGAGCGACGATACCGCGCACAAACGGTTCAGGGCTGCGACGCGCCGGGCGCTCCGGAAACTCGACGATGCATCTTCGGACGCGGGATCGTGAACCCCAATTCCGCAAGAGCCGCAACGCGGCACCGCGACGAAACCTTTCGAAGCGGGCCGAAATGGTCGTCAGGAAGGACATTTTTTCCGTTCACGTCCAGTGTCCTGGTGTATCCTGGTAACCAGCAGTCCAATCGCCTTTTTAACTGACACATATTCGAATTAACGTCCTCGAAAAATGGGGAATCAAGGTTAATATTCTTTCATCGAACAGGGTTGTCAAGCGCAAACGAACGAACGAACCCGGGTCGCCGGACAGCCCGCGCTGATCCCACATTCCGCTTGACTTCGACCATGAATTCGTATAGATTCACGGTTCGAGACAGCCCACAGGAAGAGCCGCGGGTATGCATAGACGAACACCGCGCATACGGATTCTCAACGCAATAGGAATGCATTGCTGCCGTATTACAGGTGTACGGTTTTACCGTTTGCATATGGATGGGCGATTAGCTCAGGTGGTTAGAGTGCTTGCTTGACATGCAAGAGGTCACTGGTTCGAGTCCAGTATCGCCCACCATGTTAAGTTGATGATATTAATAGGCTTGCGATGAATTTATCGCAGACCCTTTTTCATGTGCGCAGTTGACGGCGCCCGCCCGCTGAAACCCCCGCGGTGAACGTCCTGAGTGCGTTGTGCGACGCAGGTAACGCCATCGCCGGATGTTTTCGTTGTTGTTCTTGCATCCGCCGCCGCAATTCAGTACCATTCCGCCGGTCCGGACGGCGCCGCGTACCGTCGGCGTCGCACGCAAGGACTCGTATCCACTTCCAACCTGGGAACAGGTCCCGTGCGGGAAACAAGCAAGCAGGGAGTACCGTATATAGAAGCCCTGACGGCGTCGCCGCTGGGTTACGGGAGCGCGATTTTCGACAGAGTGAAGTTCGTCCAGGCGATCGACGATATCTATGGCCAGACGGATGTGGACTCGTTGCGCAGAAAAACGCTGCGCGTCCGAAAGGTTGTCGAATCACCCGAACGCGGTTCCGGCGGAGCCTCGAAGACGGGGCCCGGCGCCGATACAGTGTCCCTTCGCAGGGATGTGCTTGTATCGGAACTGGATCAGATCCTGGAAGCGCAGACGTTCGAACGCGCCAGGTATTACGTCAGGCGGTTGCGCAATGGCGTCCAGAAGGTCAGGAAGACGGAGATCAACGACATCAATCTCCTCAGGTGGAAGGAGTACGAGAACGTCGTCACGGACAGCCTCTGGTTCATCGATCGACGGGACACATCGGGCGGACATCTCGGATGGTACTGGGGCAATTTCGTTCCTCAGATTCCACAGCAGCTGATGCTTCGCTACACCCGCCGTCAAGACTGGGTGGTCGATGCCTTCGCCGGCAGCGGAACGACGCTGATCGAGTGCCGGCGGCTCGGTCGCAACGGCATCGGCCTGGAATTGAACAGGGAAATCGCCTCGGAAGCGGAAAAGCTCGTGGAGGCGACGGCCAATGAGGAGGATGTGACGACGGGAATCGAAGTTGGCGACAGCCGTAGAATGGACATCGACGTCGTCCTGAAGAAGCACCGGGTCGAGAAGGTGCAACTCCTGATCATGCACCCCCCCTACCACGACATCATCAGATTCTCGGACAGCGGAGCCGATCTCTCGAACGCGGGGAGCACGGAAGCGTTTCTCCGCATGTTCGGCCAGACCGTGGACAACCTGACGCCATACCTGGAAACCGGTCGATACCTTGCACTGGTCGTCGGCGACAAGTACTCCAGGGGCGAGTGGATTCCGCTCGGGTTTTATTGTATGAACGAAGTGCTGAGCAGACCATTTGCGCTGAAAAGCATCGTTGTCAAGAATTTCGAAGAGACCCGGTCCAAGCGCAACCAGGCGGAACTCTGGCGTTACCGTGCCCTCGCGGGCGGCTTCTATGTCTTCAAGCATGAATATATCTTTCTGTTCAGGAAAACGGGAGATGTCTCAGATGACGCCTGAACCCTTCACGGAGGGTTTCGTGAAATGCCGGTCGCGGGCGGTGCGGGAAGGCTGCTCGTGCCGGGCGGCTATATCGGGAAATGTAACCGATCGCCGGTAGTTGCCGTTTCCGGCCTGCGCATTCGAAAGGTCAGACGATGATACCGAACCCGACAGCCGCCGGCGGCACGACCGCGTCTTCTCACGGGGGACATGGATTCGGCACGGCGCCCGTCTTTCTCGCGTCGATCAGCACGATCCTCGGCGCCATCCTGTTTCTCCGTTTCGGATACGCGGTTGCGCACGCCGGACTCTGGGGCAGTCTTATGGTCATCGTACTGGGACATCTGGTGACCATTCCCACGGTTCTGGCCGTCTCCGAAATCGCTACCAACCGTCGCGTGGCGGGTGGGGGCGCGTATTACATCATCAGCCGCTCGTTCGGAACGAGCATTGGGGGCTCGATCGGCATCGCGC
Organism: uncultured bacterium; assembly: GCA_964551635.1. Taxonomy (GTDB): domain Bacteria; phylum Latescibacterota; class UBA2968; order UBA2968; genus JAAXHE01. The sequence goes on from CAZKDZ010000155.1 coordinate 24,157, forward strand.
TCTATCTTTCCCAGGCGATATCGGTTGCCTTCTACCTGGTCGCGTTCGCGGAGGCGTTCCAGCCGGTCTATGAATGGGCTTCCCTGGAATACCAGGTCGACGCCGACCCCCGCTGGGTGAGCCTGGCGACGACCGTACTGCTGATCGTACTGATGCTCGTGAAAGGCGCCGGCGTGGGGGTCGGCGCGCTGTGGGTCGTCAGCGCGATACTGGGGGTCTCCATTCTCTCGTTCCTTTTCGGACAGGGCCCCGAAACCATCCGCCCCGTCGCGCTGCACCTGACCGCCAAAATCGAAGGACCGGACGCATTCGGAATCATCTTTGCCACGTGCTTTCCGGCGTTCACCGGCATGATTGCCGGGCTCGGTCTCTCCGGAGATCTGAAGAACCCCCAGCGGAGCATCCCTCTTGGAATCATTGCGGCGACCCTGGTGGGAATGGTCGTCTATTCGCTCGTCGCAATCAAGCTCGCTCAGAGCGCAACGCCGGATGCCCTGAACGCCGATCAGTTCATCATGGCGCAGATCGCGCTCTGGGGCCCGGCGATTCACATCGGGTTGGGCGCGGCGGCCTTCTCATCGGCCCTCGGCTCAATCCTGGTCGCTCCGAGGACCCTGCAGGCTTTGGCCCGGGACAGCGTGTTCCCTATACCCAGATTGAACCGCCTGCTTGCGAGGGGCGCGGGCAGGGCGCAGGAGCCGGTCTACGCGACCTGCGTTTCGAGCGCGGTCGCGGTGGTATTCGTCGTTCTCGGAGATATCGACTTCATCGCGAAGATTCTAAGCATGTTCTTCATGGTCACCTACGGCGCCCTTTGCCTGGTCTCGTTCCTCGAGTACTTCGCCGGGAATCCGTCTTACCGGCCCACGTTTCATTCCCGATGGTACGTTTCGCTGGTCGGCGCGGTCATGTGCGCGTTGATGATGATCCAGATGAGTTTCCAATACTCCCTGATCGCCGTCGCTCTCATGGCCGCAACATATTTTGGGCTGCGGCGCACCCGCAAAGGAGAACGCGACCTCACGGCGATTTTTCAGGGAACGATGTTCCAGTTGACCCGCCGCCTCCAGATTACGCTGCAGAAGAACCACGTGGAGAAGTACGAGGGCGGGTGGCGGCCGTCGATCGTCGCGGTGACCCGGTTCGGCGACCGTCGTCTGGGGCACTTCGACCTGTTGCGGTGGATCAGTCACCGGCACGGATTCGGGCACTTCATCCAGTACTTTCAAGGTGAATACTCGTACGACGACGAGGCGAAGGCCAGTACTCACGTGGAAAAGCTCATTGAGCGCGTGGACGTCAGCGGGGCCGGGATTTTCGTCGATTCGCTGATCTGCCCGTCGTTTCGGCAGGCACTGGCGCAAACGCTCCAGATGCATGGCATCTCGGGCCTGCCCAACAACTGCATTCTGCTCGAGTTCGACAAGGACCATCCGGAAGAGATCGATGAAACGGCAGATGCCGCGCGACTCGCGGCCGAGTCGATGTTCAACGTCCTGATCTTGCGTTCCACGAACTACCGGTTCGGTTACCGATCCTCGATTCATCTCTGGGTGACTGAGGACAATCTTTCTAACGCGCCGCTGATGCTGCTGCTGGCTTACATCGTCGTGGGCCATCGCGACTGGCGCCGGGCCGAGATCCGGCTGTTCGCCTGTCACGCATCGGGAGACCCTGAGCGCGAGACGCAACGGTTATCCGCGCTGATGTCGGACGGGCGGCTGCCGATTTCGATGCAGAATGTGACCTCCGTCGAGTGCCCGACCGCCGAATCCGTGGAGGAAGAGGTCTCCCGCCGTTCTTCAGAGGCCGATCTTGTGGTCGCCGGCCTGACTGAGAGCGAGATTCAGTCTGGCGAGGTGGAAGGTGCGCTGAAGCGTTATGCCGGTTCGAATGACGTCTTGTTCGTACACGCGAGAGAGAATATCGTAATCGAATGACCTGGCTTTTGCCGGTGAATTTTCCGGCGTCTGAATTCCGGGCTGCAACCCGCCCGTCTCTGTGAAGGAGCGCCTGCAATGAAATCCACGAACGGACAACCGGACGTACGGGAAACCTTCGAGTCCGCACCGACTGAACCCATGACGGAATACGAAAAGTTCCTCTTCGACCTGAAGGGCTTTCTCGTCATCCCCGGGGTGCTCACCGGGGATGAAGTGCAGCGCGTTCGCGAGCACATCGATGTCTATATAAGTGATCCCGATCGCCTGGCGGAACACCTGAGGGCGCCCATTGCGGGTCCCGCGGAATTCCTCATCGATCATCCCAGAGTCATGGGGATACTGCAGGAGGTGATTCATCCCGAACGCGATCGCATCCGGCTGGAAAGTGTCTTTGTTTCAGCGCGATCGGCCGAGACGACCGCGAATCAGTGGCGGCCCCACGTCGGCGGTACGAATCTCGATCCGTCCCATTCCTACCGCTTTCACAACGGGCGGATTTACAGCGGTATGACGCGCATCGTCTGGGAACTGAACGAAGTCAGGAAAGGGCAGGGCGGCACGTGCCTGGTGCCCGGGTCTCACAAGGCCAATCTGGTTTCGGCCCAGGACGGGACCTGGCCGGAAAAAGCCGACGACCCCGAATCGGGACTCTGGGAGACCTACGGGTGTCCGCCGGGGAGTCTTGTCGTATTCTCCGAGGGAGTGCGGCATACCGGATCGGCCTGGACGAACCCGGACAATCCCCGCTGTGCTGTTCTGATCGCTTACAATTACGTAACCGTCCGGTTCCACGAACCCAAACCCTGCATGAATCCGGTGGTCATCGGCGGAATGGAAGAAGCGCGTCAGAGGTTTTTCAAGGACGTCTGGATCCTTCCAAACAGGAGATAACCTGCAGGTCATCCAGGACTCGAAAAGGAAAAAGCCCGGCCAGACGAATGGCTTCGGGCTTTTTCGATTACTGACGCTTCAATTCAGATTTCGGTCCGGATCAGCCGTCCCATCGCCCGGGATCGATAGCGGTTGCGTCTGTTTTCATCCCGCTGGGCTTGTGCGGCTGGTTCCAGTCCAGGCCGGTTGTGTTGGGGCTCTGCAGATAACGCCTGGTTGCAGCCGGCGCCTTCGCCACGAGTTCCGGGTCCCATTCCGGCATCGGTTGAATGGGGCCCGCCCACGCCGGCCGGTACCCCAGTTGAACAAGCGTGCGTTGGGAACGCGACCTGTTCGGATGGGTTCCGTGAAACAGGTTGATGGGGATCACCAGTGCCGTTCCAGCCTTTACGCAGAGCGTGACCTCGCCCGGGTGGTACTTGTAACGCACGTAGGGATTCGCTTCGGCGTGAAAAGAGAGGTGGGATCGCGGAACCAGGCGGAACGGCGCCCGCTCCGGCGTCAGATCGTCAAGGTAGTACAGAACTCGCAGCAGACGCGGGCAACTTCCTTCGTAACCGAAGATGGAAGATCCGAACGGCTGGCCGTCGGTGTGCAGCGAAATGGGCGGCGACCCCGAGAGCGTCCTTGTGAAGAGTCCGCGGGTGAACACGATGTCGCTGCCGAGCAGGGTCTCAAGGAACGCGATCATGGGCGGATGCGCGATCAGTTCGGCCAGTGCCCGGCTGCGCCACTGCGGCTCCAGACAAAAGGTCTGTGCGTCGCTGTAATCCTTCGTCTGCATCGGCGCATCGGCCATTTCGCGTCTGATCCGGTCCATGTGCTCCGCATCGAGGATGTCAGGAAGAACGACGTAACCTTCCACCTCGAGGCGGCGGATCCGTTCTCCCGTCGAAAGGCTGGTGTAGTCGGTTTCGTCCAGGTTCATGAAACCGATTTCTTCATTGGGGTCGATTCGTACGTCGGCTTGCATGGTGGTTCTCCTTTTTGCGGTCGCCGCCGTGGCCGCGGAAACCCGTACGGAAGTCTCCTTTTCCGGATCCGGGTCCTTTCAGGGGAGACGGATGCACGGAAGAGGAGTTCGGGTTTCGGCATCCCGATTCCGGCGAGAGTTCTCCTTCCGCGTTCGTCATTCAAAGATAGGCATAGCTGATGGATTGGGCAATGGATGGATTCGGTGTTTTGGTAGGCATTCTGGTCCTTTTCTGGCTCCGGCCCGGCAGATGCGCGGCATCCGGGACTCCGCCCCCGATCTTCGACGCGTCGCCTGCGGACGAATCAATGGAGAACCTGCAGCGGTCCGTCGCTCCGCTGATGGCGATGTCGGAGGATAACCTGGTGGCCCTGGTGCCGGATCGTACGGGCTTCAGGTACGTGGCCTGCGCCGGTTGCAGACGGGGCGTCAGAGAACGGCAACTCGACTGGTCGATCGAGGACCCGTTTCGAGTGCGGTGCCGACATTGCGCAACGGTTTATCCCGGGCGCAGGTTTGCGGAGAACAGGAGCCTGCGCCTGTTGGATCCACTGGGAAACGAAGTCGTCTACCCATTTTACGAGGATGGGTCCGGCAGAAGATATTTCTTCCGTGCCAGGGCATGGTGGTGCGCGAGGTTCTATCTTGCGGACCGTGCGCGGGATCTCGGTCGACTGTACCAATTCACCGGAAAGCGGCAATATGCACGGCGGTCCGCGTTGATTCTGGATGCATTTGCACGGGTTTATCCGGGGTATCTCGTTTGGACCGACGTTGCGAATGCGGCAAAGCGTGTGTGTATGTCCCCACCCTTTCCACGCCGAGGAGGAAAGTGGGGCGAGTGGCGCTACGCCGAGATTCCCACTCAGATGATTTACGCGTACGATTCAATTCGGGAAAGCGGCGAACTGGCACGACTCTCGAAAGAACGAGGCGAGGATGTTTGCCGCCGCATCGAGGAGCGGTTCTTCCGGGGTGGAATCCGGCAGGACGCCCTCCATGGACTCCTTTACACCAACGCCAGTCCGGAGACCTACGAGGGATACGCGGTGGCGGGCCGCGTCATGGACGACCCCGCTCTGGTTCACCGCGCGGTCCGGTGCGCACACGGCCTCTTCCGGCGTTTCTCGGCGGACGGATTCTGGAGCCAGGGCAGCCCGTCGTATCATCGGTACACGCTGTCAGGCCTCCTGCGTGTAATGGAAGCCCTGGCCGGATATTCCGATCCTCCGGGCTATCTGGATCCGGACGACGGCAGACGCTTCGACGATCTGGATCCGGTTCGCGAATTCCCCGATGCGGAACGATGCAAGGCGGTTCTCGACCGCTTCAGGTACCCCGACGGGAGGTTGATACCCGTACATGATTCCTGGGCGAAGTTTGAGGACCTGAAACCACCGGACCGCGCGCACCCGGCCCTTTACGCCGGTATGGGGCATGCGTGGCTCGCGCTGGGCGAGAAGAACCGCCAGACACAGGTACACCTTCATTTTTCAGAGGGGGGCCACGGCCACGACCATGCGGATATGCTGAACGTGATGCTGTACGCGTTTGGGGAGGAATTGCTTTCCGACCTGGGTTATACCCATACCCGGTACAGACCGTGGACTGTAAGCACGCTTGCGCACAATACGGTGGTCGTCGACGGCCGTGAACAGTACGTGAGAGGAAACAGAGGGCCGTCTCGAGGCGCGCTCCTGGCGTATGAAACCACGAACGATACGGTTCAGTGGATGGAAGCAAGCGGCGAGCGCGCGTACCCCGGGCTGGCGCGGGAATACCGGAGAGCGGTCGTGCTTGCCGACGCCGGCGACGGGAATGCGTATTCTCTGGATATATTCCGTGTGCGGGGAGGAGAGCGGCACGACTGGGCGCTGCACGGGAGCGCGGACCGCGACGGTTGGATCAGCCTGGATGTGCCGCTGGAGGCCTTCGGGCCGGACATGCTGAAGGGGGTTGCGGTGCGGCTGCCGGAATATGAAGGAGACCGGGGGGACGCCGAAGGCCGCAACATAGCCTACGTATTCGTGCAAAACGTATCCCGCGGTCGGGTTGACGACGGCTTGACATTGCGACTCGGCCTTGCCGGCCGGCGAACCGGATTGCGGTGCCATCTCCCGGGCATATCAGAGGCCGACGTGTTCGTGGGCGACGCGCCATCGGTGCGACGAACAGACGAGAACGAAGACGAACTGGACCGGTACAGGATGCCCGTTTTCCTGGCACGGCGCCAGGGGAGGGCTCCTCTGTCAAGCGTGTTCGCCGCGGTTTACGAGCCCTTCAGCGGATCTTCGTTTATCGAGTCTGTCCGCCAGGTGAACGCCGACGATGATTCGATTGCGTTGGAGGTGAGACATGGTGGATTCGTGGACCATATCGTACATCGTACGGCATGGCGCGTGGAACCGCTGGTCGTGGGTAATCTCAGCCTGAACGGAGAGTTCGGGTTCGTACGGGAACGGGACGGCGACCCGGCGTTCATGGGGCTGTGGGGTGGGGACGAGTTGAGATGGAAAGATGAGGTGGTTTCGTGCGGCGGTTCCTGCGACCTGAGGGTTTCGGGAGTTCTCAGAAAGGCCGACGGAGACCTGTTTGACGGCCTGGAGGTAACCGGTGACATTGCTGACCGCGCGGGCGTTGAGGGCGCGACCGCGATTGTCCGTTTCGGCGATGGTTCGACGATGGGATGTATTGTTGAACGAGTGATCGGTGACGCGCCCCGGCTCACGCTGGCGACAGCGCAGGATCCGGGATTCTCACTTGAGAACGGAGGTATGCGCCACCTCTACTTTCCGCTGCGTTCGATCCCGGGGCCGGTAAGCTGCCGCATCCGCGGCTCGGCCTTCGTATCTCAATAGGTGAGGTACGTCAACGTCAGTCAACGTCAGCGCTCGACGCGGCCCGGTATACATCGAGAATGGGGACCCCCTGCTCGTTGGCGATTCTGGCGCAATCTTCGAATTCGGGCGCAAAGCGCGTCCTTCCGCCGTAGCTGGCGACCTTGACGGTCACGGGTCCGAAAGCGGTTTCAACGACTTCCGTGCGCCTGGATACGGTCTGACGTTCGACCCGTCGGATCCGTACGCCAAGCGTCGTGGTTTCACGGAGAATCAGGTCCACGGCGGCCTGCGTACATTCCGGATCGGCGAGTACGCTGAGGACCACCCCGGGTCGTCCCTTCTTCATAATGACCGGCGTGAGATATGCGTCTCTGGCGCCTTCAGCGAGCAGGCGGTCGATCAGGTAGCCGTAGATTTCAGGTGTCATGTCGTCGATATTGGTTTCTATAAGATCGAGCGCGTCCGTCTGAATAGAGGCTTCGGATTCGCCGATTTCCATACGGATCAGGTTCGGTAACTGATCCATATCCCGGGTGCCGGCTCCGTAACCGATCCGGCGCGTGCGAAACGGAGGAGGACCGCCGCCGATCTGCTGTGCCAGCGTGGTCAGTACCGCGGCGCCGGTAGGGGTTACCAGTTCGAACGGTATGTCGGTGCGTTCGGCGGGAACTCCCCTGCAAAGCGCGACCACGGCGGGAACCGGAACGGGCAGTACGCCGTGAGCGCTCCGGGTCGTTCCCCTGCCAAATCGAAGCGGCGAGGCGTAGACGCGTTCCACGCCGAGCTGTTCCAGTCCGATGACGGCTCCTGCGATGTCCGCGATGGCGTCAGCCGCGCCAACCTCGTGAAAGTGGACGCGTTCGACTGAAATGCCGTGTACTTCGGCTTCCGCCTCGGCGAGGCGGCGGAAGATTGCGCCCGTTTGCCGTTTGGCACTGTCCGAGATGTCAGCGGCGTCGATGATGCCCAGCACGTCCTTCAATCGTCGGTGACAATGTACTTCTGCGGCAACGACATCGACTTTTGTCGCCGCAATGCCGTGCCGTTGAACCTTCCCGGACCTGAGGCGGATTCCCTCCAGGCGGAGTCTGTCGAGTTCTCTCTGCAACTCCTCGACGCGCAATCCCGCATCCACCAGTGCGCCGAGGATCATGTCGCCGCTTACTCCGGCAGTGCAGTCGAAGTACGCCAGTCTCACGATGAATCCTCTATTCCCGCCTGCAGGCGGCAGGGCTCAGGCTAAAACCGGTACGCTGCTCCAGGCGGGCAATTGTAATTTAAGCTCCAGTGTCCTGTCCCAAAAATTCCTCACCTTTCGACCGGCGATTCATCCCGTCTCGCCGCGTTCCCCTCGCTCGCCGACCATACGCAGGTCGGCTGCGCTCGGGCGCCTTGCGAGCCGGGCGATTCGGCGGTCGAATTTTGGCAACTTATTTTCGGGACAGAACACTATGGACGTCAATCGCTGAGAAAACGGGGTTTTTTCGTTGTATATGCGCGGTGGTTCCTACGGGGTTCTTCGACCGTGGGTTCAACCGGCCGGCGGGTCGGTAATCCTGCGACGGGCTGTCAGAAGGTGTTTTAAAATTACCGGTGAGTTCCCGAG
>CAZKDZ010000156.1:0-2672 GCA_964551635.1 uncultured bacterium
GCCACCCGTCCTGTGGCACAGGCAGCACTCAGTCGACCGGTCGTGCTGGTACCCTGCTGCAATTTCTCGTCGGAGGAAAAACTGGGGCGGGACGAACTGCTCGATGCCATCGAAGCATACTACGGTCGGCACAAAGTACCCTTTGAACGCGTCGAATTCCCGTTCAAGGGGCCAAAGAATATCGGCATTGTATCAGAGCCGCCCGGCGAGTCGTAAGTTCAGTAAGAGCTCCGGAGTCGTGCAATAGAGGACCGGATGATATGAGCATCGACCAGATCCATATCCGCGAAGCCATCGAGGCCGACATTCCCGCGACATTCAAAATCCGCTCGACTGACGACAACTGCCCGACGCCACGGATCCCTGCCTATGAAGTTCGACCAACTACCCTCAACCGTCAGAGAGGTCTGCAAGGCCTTCGTTGACGGTCTTGAAGCTATTCTCGATGCGAACCTGCACGGCATCTACATGCACGGCGCATCCATGTTTCCGGACTCAGGCCCGATACAGGATATCGATTGTCACGTGATCCTCGCAGGACCGTTGAGCAGCCGAAACAAAGATGTGATACTTCAGCTGCAGAGGGACATTGCGGAGCGTTTTCCACCGTTGGGCGGAGAATTGGACGCTTATTTCGTCCTGTACGACGACGCCCTGAAAACGAGTCCGCCAACCCACCAGTTGCAGCCCGGAATGCGGGACGAATCGTGGGCATTGCACTGCGCGCACGTCCGGGCCGGTCGCTACATCAGGCTCTTCGGGCCGTCGCCGGTGGTCATCTTCCCGGCGCCGTCGTGGCCCGAAATCACCACTGCGCTCGAACACGAGCTGGCGTTCATCCAGCAGAACCTGCGGTACCCCGACTACTGCGTCTACAACATGTGCCGGATCATCTATAGCGTGCAGGAGCGCAACGTCGTTGTATCGAAATTCTTCAGTGGAGAATGGGCCAGTGAACTGTTCCCCGAATGGAAACCGCTGATCGACGCAGCAGTCGCCTCATACCATGGAACGGAGACGCCGGACGAGGCCGCATTGCTGAAGACCGGCGTGGAGTCCTTTGTCGAGTTCGGAGAAAAACTGATTCGCGAACGGCGCCAAAGCGCCTGATTTTTTCGTACGCCAACACCTGTCCGGAGTCGGCCTGGTTTTTGGACAGCATCCGCGGACGCCGGTCATTTAACGATTCGGTTGATCGGAGTTTCAGATGAGCGGTCGCACGATCTGTGATGAAGCTGAAGTCTCCGTGGCATGTTGCATCGTAATGGCAAGTTGACATGGCGTTGAGCCTGTGCGATACGCTTCCGGACCCCGGGTGGCTCCATCGGAAGTACGGGATTTCGTGGGATGGGCAATACCGCGACATGAGCGGCATGATCGCCAATGTTGTCCGGATCGCATGCGGGAATACCGGGAATCCGTACGTCCTGCGGGCCTCGGACCCGGGGCGGAGCCTGGAAGGATCATCGCGTACGGCTCACCGTTTGTCGCAGGTACATCGATTCCAGGCGCACCTGATTGATCATGGCGTACGAACAGTCCTCCCGCTGAGATCCGTTGATGGGAAGACCTTCTCGATGACGGAGCGGGGGATGGCAATCGAGGTGTTCCCGTTCGTCGAAGGAAGGGCGCCGCGGCGGGGAGATGAATCGGATATACGCCTGGCGGCGGCTGAAATTGCCCGCTTTCACAATGCAGGCACCGAATATGGCGATTTGCCGGGCGAAGAAATCCTCTGTATGAATCATCTCGGGATCGGCAGTCTGGTGGAGGAAGTCCGTAAGATGCGGGAGTCGACCACGGGAACGGCGTATCACGATCGATTCATGGAGTACGTGGCGGAAACGGAACGGTGCGTCAGAGCGATCGGTCGCCTGCGTCCGGACCTGGTCGAATCGGGTCTGCATCTGGACACCGGGCCGCAGAATATGATCATCGATAACGAAGGGCATCTCTGGTTCATCGACTGCAATCACGCGTCCCGAGGTCGACGGGTGTTCGAAGTATGCGTCTCCATGTACTACCTGGCGCCGCATTCCGACTTGCCGTGGGGCGAACCGGCGCGATATCGGCTCGTGGACGAAGGCGTCGAAGCCGCATTTCTCGAAATGTACCGGGAAGTCTGCGAACCTCCCTGGCGAGACGGAGAGTCGGCGGCTCTGGCGGTCGAAAGGATGCTCATGTTCATCCACGGGGTCACCTGCTGGACGACCATGGGCGATGAAGAAGACGTACGGGATGAATTGGACCGATGGAACGCGTGTTACTCCGCATTGAAAACAGAACTTGACGATGCTGCGTAATGCAGGTGCAAATGACTCAGGCTCTCCCGGCGACGACGCCCTCCTTCTGACCTGTACGCATCGCCACATCGACCAGGCGCTGCCGCGCCGGTCGCTTCCCAAATGCGAAATCATAGATCGATAAGGTACCAGGGGTCGAAATTACCCTTGACGGCAGCCGCGTATTTGGCTATTTTTATAGCAAAGATGATATAACTGTTGGAGGTTAAAATGCCGTTCGACTGGCTGCGGATCAGGGAGTTTCGGCAAGCCGTGGGGATGACCCAGCAGCAGTTGGGAGACGTCCTCGCTGTTCCCCAGTCCACCGTTGCCCGTTGGGAGACCGGCAGGATTTCGCCCAACGCACAGCATATCGGCCTGATGTGCGAT
>CAZKDZ010000157.1:0-3596 GCA_964551635.1 uncultured bacterium
CGCGGCCTGAGAAGCTGCCTTAAAATTCCCAGCGGTCTTCGCGCGGCTGCAAAAGCGCCGGTCCGCGTTGGTCAAGCCCACCCGTATAGACAAATATGGGCGGATTTTCCCGCCTTGACCGCCGTTTTTTCGCTCGCGCTCGGGAACTCACTGGTAATTCTAAAACAGCTTCTGAGCGGGGGATCGGAGGCCGCTGACTTGAATCCGTGGACCCGGCTGCTTGCCACCGGCTTTTTCTCCGGATACGCACCGGTTGCGCCGGGCACGGCGGGCACGGCAGCGGCAATGGTCCCGTACCTGGTGGCCGGCTATCTTACGCCGGGGTTTGGAGCCCTTCCGTGGGTCCTGTTTCTGGTCCTGGTTTCCGGGGTGGCGGTTTACACCGCGTCCGCGGGTGAAGATGTCTGGGGCCCGGACCCGGGGCCGGTCGTTATTGACGAGTTTGTGGGGTTCTACGTCACGGTAGCCTTCCTGCCGTTGTCACCTGCGGTGGGGGTTGCCGGATTTTTTATATTCCGGGCACTGGATATTCTGAAGCCGCCGCCTGCGCGCGCGTCGGAAAAGCTGCCCCGGGGATGGGGCGTGGTGATGGACGACGTGATCGCGGGGATATACGGGAATCTTCTGATACGCGCCGGGCTGTCACTGTGGAGCGGTTAACACGTCGTGGCGACGCTTCGAGCATTTGTGGCCGTCGAACCTCCCGCGTCACTTGTCCCTGTCTATCAGGCCGCAAGACGATTCCTTTCGGACCTGGACGCGCGGCTGAGATGGGTGCGGCCCGAGGGCGTGCACCTCACCCTCAAGTTCCTGGGTGACGTGGAAGTCGCGTCCGTGCCGGTCATTCTGAAGGCAATGCGGGCGGTGGCCGGACAGGCGCCGCCTATGGCGTTGCATACATCGGAAGTAGGTGCGCCGAATCCGGATCGGGCGCGGGTGGTCTGGCTGGAGGTGGGAGGGGAGACGGCAATTCTGGGCAGGCTGAAGGGGGACCTGGAGGACGCCATGTTCAGGATCGGGTTCGAAAGAGAGGAACGACGATTCCATCCGCACCTGACCCTCGCCCGCGCACGAAGGAGGGCGGTACGGTTGCCTTCCGGATTGACCGGGGCGGTTCCGTCCGCGCATTTTCTGGCGGACCGCATATCACTGTACAGCAGTGAATTACGTCCAGGAGGCACCGTGTATAACGCATTGGGACACGCGCCGCTTTCCGGGTCGCCGGGACAGGGTTGACCCACGGGGGAGTCAAGGCGCCGCGGGATGGTCTTTTTCGAACGGGCAGGGCTTGACTTCCCGTTGGACTGCGGATATATTATATTTTCGATCTGAATGCCCGCCCTGGTTTTTCTTCCTGCAATTCTTGCAAAATACAGCCTTGATTAATATACAAATGTTCACTATATTTAGTGACCGCACACGTTGCGGCGCAGAGAATCGGGCTCCTCTTGCAGTCCGTTGATAAAGTCGCTCTGCAGGCGAGGCCGAACCATTGTGGGAGAAGACAAGGCGCGCGACCGAGTCCCATCCATCGATTCGGCAAGGGAGCGCAACGCAGTATTTCGACGGCAAGGGCAGGCCGCAGCCCGGATGGACTTCCTCAACGGGCTGTTAAGGGCTGGCGTGTAATAACTGAAAATCCCGAAGCCGCCACGAAAAGGGGGGTGTTCATTGGGTAAACGTTCGGCAGCGTTATTCGAAGCGGCGCAACGGGTGATTCCCGGGGGGGTGAACAGCCCGGCGAGGGCATTCGGCCCGGTGGGCGGCCAGCCGCTTTTTGTGACGCGAGGACGCGGATCGAAGGTTTACGATGCGGACCGGCGGGAATATATCGACTACGTCTGCTCGTGGGGCCCATTGATTCTCGGCCACGCGCCACCAGTCGTCGTCGAGGCGATCAGGAAGGTCTGTGAATATGGAACGAGTTTCGGCGCGCCCACGGAAATCGAGGTTGAAATGGCCGGACTGGTCATCGAACTCGTGCCCGGCGTGGATATGGTGCGCATGGTGAACTCGGGCACGGAAGCTACGATGTCCGCGGTACGTCTGGCCAGGGGGTATACGGGGCGGGAGAAGGTGATCAAGTTCGAAGGCTGCTGGCACGGGCACGCGGACAGCTTCCTGATTCAGGCGGGGTCGTCGGCGCTGACCACGGGAGTGCCCAGCAGCCCCGGCGTGACCGCGGGAACCGCGTCGGGTACCGTCACGGCGCCCTTCAACGACATTGAGGCAGTCAAGCGGATTGTCGCGGAGAACCCGGACGAGATCGCGGCGGTCATCGTAGAGCCGGTGGCCGGCAACATGGGCGTGATTCCGCCGGTGGAGGGGTTCCTGCAGGGGCTGCGCGAGCTCACCGCCGATTCGGGCATCGTGTTGATTTTCGACGAAGTGATTACCGGTTTCCGAATTCATCCGGGCGGCGCCCAGGGGTTGTACGGGATTACGCCGGATCTGACCACGCTCGGGAAAGTGATCGGAGGAGGCCTGCCGGTGGGCGCGTTCGGCGGACGGCGCGAGATCATGTCGCATATCTCGCCTCTGGGCAGAGCGGTATCGCAGGCCGGGACGCTTTCGGGCAATCCTCTCGCGATGACGGCCGGTTACGAGACGCTCAAACAACTCCGTGAACCGGGCGCCTATAAGGCGCTCGAGGGTAAGTCCGCCGCGCTGGAAGCCGGTTTCCGGGAAAACCTGAAGTCACTCGGGCTGCCCTTTCGCCTGAACCGGGTCGGCTCGATGATGACCCTGTTCTTTACGGACCGGGCCGTGACACGATACGAAGCCGCCGTGGCGTGCGACCAGGACGCTTTCGCACGTTACTTCCGTCTCATGCTGGAACAGGGCGTGTATCTGGCGCCCTCCCAGTTTGAAGCCACGTTTGTCTCGCTGGCGCATACGGATGAGGATATCGACCGAACGGTTGAAGCGCAATACACGGCCCTGAAAAAATGCGTAGCGTAATCCTCATATTGTCTCTCGGTTTGGCGGCGTGCGGCGGCGACAACGATCACATTACGCGTCTCCGGTCCGGAACGCCCCGGGAACGCGAGGATGCGGCGGGATACCTGGGCGCACACCGCATTCCCGGGGCGGTTCCCCATTTGCGACAGGCGCTGCGGGACACGGTTCCGGAAGTTCGGGCCAAGGCTGTCTGGGCGCTGGGGATGCTGGGCGCCGGCGAAGCGCTTCCCGATCTGGTGCCGTTCCTGAGAGACGGCAGCCGCCGGTTACGGCAGCAGGCCGCCGTTGCGATTATGCATATCGAACAGCCGGAGGCCATTGCGGTTCTTGAGCTCGCTTTGCGGACCGAAAGAGATCCGTGGGTCAGGAGCGATCTGGCGAGGGCTATAGAGCATCTCAAACAGTTCGTGGGTGAATCGGATATTGCGGAAGGGGCCTTTCGCTAGATCCGGGCCGTCGGGCCTGAAGTCTCGACCCGCGAATCGAACCACCTGAAAGAGGATTTTCTACAATGAAGAGTTGGCTGAAAGCGTACTTTCGCACGGCAGGTCTGGCAGGTCTCCTTCCATTCGCCTGGTCGACGTCCGGCGACGCGTCGGACTGGACGCACTGGCGCGGGCCGATGCAGACAGGCG
>CAZKDZ010000158.1:0-35846 GCA_964551635.1 uncultured bacterium
TACCTGACGCAACAACTGAACGCGGTGCTGCGGGCGATTCACAAGTAGCTATAAGCTATCAGTTCTCAGCGGTCGGCCAAAGCAAAGAGCGAAAACCGTATCACGTGAAGTCAGCGCCATTGTGTGGACGACCGCGATGAGCGCAGACCTCTCCCCCGGCCCCTCTCCTAAAGGAAAGGGGAGAAAAGCGAAATACCTTCAAGTGGCGACGGTTCCCCCTTCCTTCAGGAAGGGGGTCAGGGGGTAGGTCCCGCACGATGGCGCATCTCCCTCTTCGGGCGCCAGGAATGCAGTTCCAAAGAGCCGAATCGCGAATCCAGAGCCCAACCCATGACAGCGACGCGATATATCTTTTTTTCGGACAATGTCCAACGCATGGTCTCATTCTACCGCGACGTGATGCGAATGACTGTCCTGATGCCGCCGGAATCGACGGACCACGACCCCGATGGCTGGGTCCGGCTGTCCAGCGGCGGGCCTGAAAAGTGACAAATCAGGTTTAGAAGGAGTATACGATGGAGGTTCGTGAAGTCGTCCCCTTTTTCGCGGTGAAAGACATGCAGAAATCACTGGCGTTCTACGTCGACGGGTTGGGCTTCAAGATGGAGGGGAAGTGGGAGGACGAAGGCGCGATCAGATGGTGCATGCTGCGAATCGGCAAGGCGGCGGTAATGCTACAGGAATTCAGAACCGAAGGCCACGATTTGCGGCAGTTCAGCGAAAACAAAGGCGAAGGCGTCTCACTCTTCTTCTTCTGCGACGACGCCGTCGGGTACTATAGGCGCATCAGGTCTCACGGCGTTGACGCTTCTGAACCTCAAGTCGGCAACAGAATGTGGGTTACTTCCGTTTCTGACCCCGACGGGTACAACCTGTCCTTCGAAAGCGCCACGGACGTGCCTGAGGAGACGAGATTGTCGGACGTGGAATGAATGCAGACGTGTTTCCGACCGAATTCAGCATCCGAAGCTGCAACGTACGTAAAGAGAACCGGATTTACACGGGAGCGCCGGGTGACCGACGCGAAACTCGAAAAGAAGGCGAACCGGATCCAGGACGTCGTGGAGGACCACCTCGTCCAGGAACACGGAATGCTGCCCATGCTCGTGCACGCCTGCGATTATCAGTTGCCGACGGAGCAGGACTATCGCGGCGCGTACCGCCACAGGCACCTGCAAGGAAAGACGGAGGCAGACGTGGGGATGCCTCCGATGCACGTCTGGCGGGCCTGGGAGAATACCCCCACGGACACCGCCTGGTATCTCGGCGCTATGAGCTTCCGGTACCGGTGCGATGGCGATTCTCGCGTTCTGGCAATCTGCCGCCGCACCTTCGGGGCGCTCAGGTACATCCATGGTCTCGGGGTGGAGAGAGGCGAACGGGGATACATGTGCAAGCCCTATGGCGGTGTGTACAGCAACCAGTCGTCCGGCGACCAGGTTCAGTGCATCCTGGTGGGTCTGGCCGCGTACCGGCCGATTGCGCCACCCGAAGATCTCGCCGCTATCGACGAGATTCTCGTGGACATGGCCGATTTCGACATCCGGTGGAATTATGTCTCGCCGCACGGATACTTTGGATACACTCATGAGTCGCTTGTGGAATCCATTCTGGGCGAGAACTGGATCAATGCCACGTGGTCCTATGCCATCATCCATACGCCGCTGCTCTACCTGGCCTGGCGGGCCACGGGAGATCCGAAATATCTTCTGGAGATCGAGAGGTGGTACGAGGCCTGCAATACCGGCGTCCGATTCGAGCGCCCCACGGGAAAGCTCACCGGCGGTATCGGCTGGCGCGCGCTGTACCTCCCGGCGCTGCTGATGGGGTTCGACCCGGGAAACCACGAACTCTGGCGCGGCCTGATGCTGCAGAACTACGATACGGTCCGGTCCGGCATTCTGCCCAACGGGACGCAGGCATACCGGTGGACTTTCGATGTGGCAAGCGGCGAACGGGAAATCCTCCCCGCCGCGTTGTGGGGAGCGGGCCCGGCCACGACCGGCAGGTCGGGCATCTTCGCCAGGGCCTGCGTCGCGGCGCAGCCATGGTTCCCCGACGAGGGCATGGCGTCCAGCGCAGGACACATTCTGGAAAACCTGGATCTGGATACCTTTCGGTTTATCATGCCGTTGGAAGAAGGACAGGCTGTGCCGCCTGAATGGGTCGTAGAGACAAGGCTGCTGGATATGGACAGCCTGACCGGCTGGCTGTGGGGATACTGGGAGGGGAAGTGGCGAGGGTACTGGTAGGCGAATTGGAGATCTACCGGGCGAATTCGCTGTCACGAAACGGGCAAATCCGCAAAATGAGTACGGTCACGGGCCAGCCTGCAGGAGCAAGTTAAATACCGATATTAACACGGGAGGATTCAATGAAAAAGCGGAAGATTCAGCGGATCGCTTTCCTGCAGGACTATCGGAACCGGCCGGAATCCCTTGTGGACGAGATTCCGGAAGTAGCGGAGCTGGGCTACCACGAGGTTACCGTGGCGGCTGTAATCGGCCACGAAGCAGCCGTAGAAGAGGTGGCCGGGAGAGCAGCGGAATACGGCCTCGAGGTCTCCACGTTCACCGGATTCATGAAATACGCCTACCAGCACCTGGCCGAGCACCCCGAACAGAAAGCCGTTTTCAGCAAGGATGCTGACCACGAGGAACTGGGTAACCTGCCGGCCGTATGGGGATGTCCGTACAACCAGGTGTTTCAGAAGCGATATATGGACTTTCTGGAACGATTGGGCGGTATCCCGAATCTCACGGAAGTCTGGGTAAACGACGAAGCGTATTTCGGCAGAGACGTGGATCTGATCGCGTGCTATTGCCGGACCTGCCAGGAAGACTGGGACCGCGAGTTCGGAGGGAGGATCCCGATGCCGCCGTTCAGAGACCCGGAGGAAAAAGCGCGCCTGGTCAACTGGCGCTTCAGGCGCTGGAACGAAGTGCACGGGAAGATGAAGACAGCCCTGAACAGTGATCACAGGGTCCGCGCGGTATTTCAGAGCGGGCCGCATCCATTCTGGGACATCAACCCCTGGGTCTGCGGCATGGACATCGACGGCATGGTCGAGGCCATAGACGGTCTGGCCGTGGATGCCTACTATACCTGCGTGTTGCCGGCCGTGGGCAGCGGGCTGTTCACGCCCCCTGAAATCTTCCTGAGCGAGTGCTGCCGATTCATCCAGGGAATGACGCTTGGAGAGGACAAGGTTAGCGTGATGCTGGCCCAGGGCATGTCGCATCCGGAATTTCACCGGCCGCTGGACGAGCGGGACGGATGGTGGCAGGCTGTGGTCCCGCCGGCACTCGGCGTGGATCGCGTGACGACCTATACGTACCGGCTCCAGCGGGTGTCTCCGATGCACCGGACCTTCCAGGAAGCGTTTCGGCTCGACCCGTTCTTCGAGCGCACCGAGCCCGTGGTTTCCGTTGCCGTGGTGGACAGCCTGGAAACGCAGTGTTGCGACGAAACGTTGCCCGCGCGGGGCCGTGAGAACTGGCGCATGAACCGGTTGTTTTCCACAGGACAGATGGCCGCACACAACGGTCTTTCCCACGGGTATCTGCCATCGTCAAAACTGCTTCCCGAGTACCTCGATCGATATCCGGTGGTCGTGCTGCCCAATGCCTCGTGCCTTTCCTTCCGCCAAAGAGATGAACTCCTGGCATATGTGCACGGCGGCGGTACGCTGGTGGCGATGGGAGAGACGGCTACGAGGGACGAAAGGGGACACCCGTCAGACGGGTTGTTTCTCAGCGAAGCATTCGGGATTTCGTCGTGTACGCCCGGAGGGAATAGTCGAATCTTTGAGGCTGAACGCGACCACGAGGCGTTTGACAACCTCCCGTGGCCGGATGAACGAACCGCGTGGGACCCATGGAAGGGCGGGAACCATCCGGTTCTCGGGCTGGATCTCACGGTCGAGGTGGAAACGGCGGGCGGGACGGACGTGCTGGCGGTGTTCGAGGAAGAGGGTTCCCCGAATTCCAGCCCGGCAATGACGTTGAAACGTCTGCGCAGGGGCAACGGCGTCTTCGTGGCGGGGATCCCGTCCCGGTGGGTGGATCTCAGGCCGGCGGGCACCAACGTCCTCAGCTTTTCCCGCCAGGTGGTGGCGCAACTGATCCTTTCGCTCGTGGGAGACCGGCTGCCGGTGGTCGCAAAGGGCTTTCCGCCGAGGGTTCCGCTTCAGGAAGTCAGGCCGCTGGACATCCGCTGGAAACCGACTATGGAGATCATGCCTTCGATGGGAGAGGACCTGATCCTGGTGACGGTGCCGTCGTATTTCAGAGAGCCCGGCGCGTTCCGGATCGAGGCCCGGCTGCCGGAAGGCAGGCGTTGCGCGGAGGTGCGGGAACTGGTGTCGGACCAGCCGGTGGCGGACGTCAGACACGACGGAAGGGCGGTGGAAATCGACGTCAACCTCACCACAGAGGACTTCCTGAAGGTATTCGCCTTCTCCCTCACGAATGAGTAATCGGCCGGCTGTGGCCGCGACGGCCAACTCGGGAAGTCTATACGGACATCAGGAGCGATTGATCCGCGACCTGATACAGGCGTCCACACCGTACTTTCCAGAGCCCGCCAGCAGGAACATCACCGAGATGGACAGGTAAAGCAGCGCCATCTCTTTCACGCCGAACGGATCGGCCGCGTGAACGCCGAACGCGGCCACCAGCATCGTGAATCCCATCAAGGCCGTGCCCGGCCGGGTCAGCAGTCCCAGCGCCAGCATCAACCCGCCCCCGAACTCCCCGAACGCGGCCGCCCAGGCGAAAAACTCGGGGAACGGAAATCCCAGCTTGGCCGTGCCGGCCACGAGTCCATCCGAAGGCGGGAACTTCCCGATGCCGTGCCCGAATGCCATGCTCAGCCCGGCAATGACCCTCAGAATCGCCAGTCCCAGATTCGCCTTGTCGGAATCGATCTCCGCACCACCGAATAATAGCTCCTTGTACATACGTCTCTCCCTGTTGTTGGTTGAATCATCTTGTGAGTGAATCACATCTGTGATACTGACATTGAAACCGGCCGATCTGTCGTGACACTCGCTGGGCCCGGACAGTGACAGCCAATCATCCGGGTCGTCAAGGTTTCAACTGGCCTCCGCCACCACGCCAGTCGCAATTCAAAAGACGGAATTGAACGCACAAGCCCGTATGACAGGGCAATCACTCCCCCCTTGAGGGGGAGTCGCAGAAGCCAAGCCGGTCCCCTGAGCACTCGCCCTGCTTGTGCTGAGCCTGTCGAAGCAAGCCTGCCTGCATTGAGCTTGTCGAAATGTCGAAGGCCTCGCCCTGAGCCGTTGTCCTGAGCCTGCCGAAGGATTGTTGAAGGGTCCGGCGATGGCTGATGCGGTGGGGGAGGTGTTCAACGCGATTCCGAATGCAAGCAGCGAGAAAAATGCGTAGAAGCCTTACCGTACGACCCTGATCGCTTTTTCTAATCAACAAGTGGACGAAAGTCGTCGCTCGACATCGGTTTGTGCGTGTCCCAACGTCCACTCATTTCAATCAGAACCCGCTGCTTCGCGGGCGCAGGAAGCGGATTCACGCGAACCACCCTTGCGCGATAGTTTCCAGGCGACTCAGCCGTCGCCTTAACCAAATCCTCCAAGAGATAACGAGGCGCCCACCCGATCATGTGGTAGTCCTCAGTCTGGATCTGGACGGCGAAACCGGTTTCCGGATTCGTCAGCTCGAGCGTTACGTAAAGCTGTTCGCCGGCGTCAAGGCGCTCGATTCGCTTCTGCGCTGATTCATTGACGTGCCGCCAGCCGTGCAGAAAGAACCGGCAGACGAAACTCCCGTCTCTGTCCTTTTCGAGTTTGGGAAAAACCTCGTAGGTATCTGTCACTCTTGAGCCGCCGCTCGTCGACAAGATCTCAATGGGGTCGGCACCCTCACGCAGGTCGAGATAACTGAGATAGTCGGCCAAATCCGGTCGCGCCCGGTTGATGACCCGGTTTTGAAAGAGCGGAAAGAGTCTCGATGAATCGTATCTTTCTTCCAGGTTAGGAAACTCGAGAAGCTTTGGAAACCCGGCTTCTGCCTGCGCCCGTTTCGCCCCTCTGATGTAACGGAAACGATACAACGGCCGTTTGGTGTCGGCATCCAGTCGCCCCACGGGGAACCATTGTCCGCTCCTTCCTTTGTCGCGCCACGCCAGGTATAAAGTTCTAATGCTCATCGTCTTAATACTGACCTGACAGAGTCGCAATGTTGTTCGGCATCAGCGAATCGTCGAATTCTGTGGCTGGATGTGACATTCAATTCTTGGAATTCAGGCTATCGTACAGTTACACTACTGTCCACGTTAGTTCGTAAGAGACGATCTTGGATGCGTAAGTACCTGGTTTTCTTGAAAGTCGTTTCGACTTGCCAGTACAGGTCTCCCTCATTTGGCCACGGCTGTCCGAGTCAGAAACCGGTTTGGGACCGGTGTGATTGGCGTTCCCGGGAGCGAGGGCATCCTGCCCTCGACATCGGATAACTCGTCGCATAAGGTGTTTTCCCTGAACCGGTGTCGGATTGAATGGACCCGTCAATCTCTCGACGCGAATAGTAGTAGGTGACGCGAAGTTCGAGGGCAGGATGCCCTCGCTCCGGTTGCAGGTGGATCATGTCGTGATAGAGGTTGGAAAAGACGATTTTGTACACGTGTGGTAAAGTTGTATGTCTCATGTGCTAAAGTGCGCTGGCGCAGAATCGGCGCTCCGCCGCGTTGTCAATCGTGTTGCCCTTCGGTCGCTATAAGGTTACCTTACGCATACTAAAATCCCGCAGACGCAACCCGGTATCAACGGGTTCAATGACGCCCCGGCCCCCAATTCCTTCCGACAAAACCGAAACCCACGACTGTGAACGGTTCGGTACACTGCTGTTCGACCCGCGGGGATCCCGCGCCAATCTAAGCCACCGGCGTTCAAAGTATAGTCCAAAACGATCCGAAATGCAAGATCGGCCCTATCCCATGAGTCTGGAGGCCACCTTCCCCGTCGAACGGGCTATCGACAGCATCTTAAGGAGATGAACCTATGAAGATTACCGACGTAAAGGTCCTGCCGATCGACCGGTATCTCTTTGTCGAGGTACATACGGATGAGGGGATTGTGGGGTTGGGCGAATCGGGCGCGTGGGGATACCTGGAGGCCTCCGGCGAGGTGGTGAAGAGCTTCAGGGAATATCTCATCGGGAAGGACCCCCTGCGCATCGAACACCACTGGCAGGTCCTGTACCGCTGCACGCATTTTCGCGGCGCTGCGATCATGGGCGCCCTGAGCGCGGTGGACATCGCCCTCTGGGATATTGCGGGCAAGTTCTTCGGGGTGCCTGTCTACCAGCTTCTGGGCGGCAAGTGCCGGGACAAGGCGAGGGTCTACGGCCACGTGATCGGCAGCACCAAGGAGGAGCTCCTGCAGGGCTGCGTGGAGGCAAAGGCGGAGGGTTTTACCGCCGTGGGCCACCTGACGCCCTTTCTGGATGAATCCCGAAATGTACCCTACTACAAGACACACACCGACAAGATCCAGGATGCCGTTCAGACCGTGGCGGCGTACCGTGAGGCGGTTGGCGACGAAGTGGACCTGTGCATTGAAATCCACCGGCGGCTGGACCCGGCCGAGGCGATCGTGCTGGGAAGGGCGATCGAACCCTATCGCCCGTTCTTCTATGAGGACCCGATCCGGCCCGACAACCTGGACGCCATGGCCGAAGTCGCACGGAAGATCGCGATCCCCATTGCGACAGGGGAACGAATCCACACCATCTACGAGTTCGAAATGCTCCTGACGCGCAACGCGGTCCAGTACGTAAGGCCGGACGTCTGCATGGCGGGCGGCATCACCCATTGCAAGAAGATCGCGGCCCTCGCCGAGGCGCACTACGTGGACGTGGTCCCGCACAACCCGCTCAGCCCCGTGAGTACGGCCGCATGCGTCCAGCTTGCCGCCTGCATACCCAATTTCGCATTGCAGGAGTACCCGAGGGGCGAAGGCGAACCGCCGAAGAGCGAGATTGTGTCCGGCGTTCTTACGCTGGAGGACGGATTCCTGATCATTCCGGATACCCCCGGTATCGGCGTGGAACTCGCGGAAGGCGCGTCGGAGAAATACCCGTTTCTTTCACACCGGCCGTTGCTGGATGAAGGCATGATGGTCACGAGGCTCCACGTCGACGGATCGGTCGTCGACCAGTAGCAGTCCGTTGGCAAAGCCGCTCTGCAGGCGAGGCCGAGCCATTGCGGCCGAAGACAAGGCGCGCAACCGAGTCCCATCCTGTGATTCGGCGAGGGTGCGCAACGCAGTATTTCGACCGCAAGGGCCGGCCGTAGCCCGGATGGGCTTTTTCAACGGGCTGCGAGGAAAACACTCGAACGAGCGATCGCAGAACCGGTAACATCCCATCCCCAACGCCTGATACCCGAATCAGAGGAGGACTCGCAATGCTTGAGGGGATCACTGACGAGCTGTGGGCCCGGTTCGAAAATGAAGGGTTTCTTCGGCTTGGAAAGGTGATGGACGACGATGAACTGGCGGGCCTTCAGCAGCGCATCGACGACATCATGCTGGGCAGGGTAAATGTCTACGATCAGATGTTCATGCAGTTGGACAGCGAGTCCGGCGACTACGCGGAGAAGCGGACCACCACGAGAGGTCACCGGGTATCGACGTTGAACTATCGAAAAATCCAGGATCTGGAGTTCGACCCGTTGTTCCTGGCCTACATGCAGAAACCCGTCTTCCGCGAGATCTGCGCGAGGGCCTACGGTCCGGAGACGCCGATATCCTGCTATCGTGCCATGTTTATGAACAAGCCCGCGGGGAAGGGCACGCACCTGCCGTGGCACCAGGACCGGTTCAGCATCCTCGATACCGATCCGATCGTGACCGTCTGGACGGCGCTCGACCGGGTGACGGTCGAAAACGGCTGCGTGGGAATTGTGCCGCGATCGCATCGCGCGACCTTTGATCAGGATGCGTCCGCCAGCTTCGCCTTCCTGACTGACGACCAGGCCGCCGTCGTACTGGAAAGGGAAAAGCACGAATACCTGGAGATGGAGGCGGGAGAAGCGGCGCTGCTGCACAACTGGCTGCTCCACGGTTCGGGCGTGAATCGGACCGATGCTTCCCGGCGCGGGTTCAGCGTCTGCTACATGGACGCCGCCACCAGATCTGAAACGGGAGCGAACTTCCAGGTCATCTTCGGAGAAGGAGCCCTGGCTCCCGGGACGCTGTAAACGACAACGCCGATTCTTCCGTACAGGTACTCACCCTTGGAAATCGCCGCCGCGGGGGCCCCGAAACCACCCGATCCAGCGCCTGGCAACGAGACTGACACGCGCGACGGCCTGACGCCGCGCGCGTTGGTTATCGGCCTCGTCCTGTGCGTACTCATGTGCGTGGGCCTCACCTACAACCGCATGATCACCCAGGGCTCATTCATCGGCGGCGGGTACTACATGGACCGGGGCGCGCTCATTGTCCTGTTCCTCCTTGTCGTGGCCGTCAATCCGCTGCTGGGCGTGATCAGGAGCCGGTTCGCCCTGACACGGGGCGAATTGCTCGCCATCTACACCATGTTTCTCATCCTCTTGCCCGCGTGGGTGATGACCAAGCCGGTGATCCTCTACACGACCGGCGTTACCTACCACGCGACGCCGGAGTTGCGCCACATCGAGGTCGTTCCGCACCACATGCTGCCATGGCTGGTTCCTCAGGGTGAAGGAGTCGTCAAGGACCTCTACGAAGGCTTGCCGAAAGGGGGTACAATTCCGTGGACGGGATGGGTCCTGCCGCTGTGGAGCTGGGGGTCGTTCCTGATCGTGCTCTTCATTGTGCTCATTTGCCTGGGTGTGCTGATGCGCAGGCAATGGGAGGAACACGAGCGGTTCGCGTTCCCCCTGATGCAGGTGCCGCTTGCGATGCTGGAGACCGGAAAGGGCCGGATCGCGCCCGTGTTCCGCAGCCGTCTGCTGGCCGCCGGGTTTGCGCTACCGTCTCTGGTCGGCACCCTTCGGGGGCTCCGGTATTACTTTCCACACATTCCCGTTATCAACCTGGGGACACACGTCCGCATCTTCCGTCGGACGATGGTGCTGCCTTTCAAGGTCCATTTCCTTGTACTCGCTTTTTCCTTTTTCATCAATCTGGACGTGAGTCTCAGCCTGTGGGTCATCAACCTGGTCACAAAGGTGATTCGCGGCGCGATGGCGATGGTGGGCGCGGGCCAGACCTGGGGGGTGTCCGGAGTCGTGGGACGTTACAGTTCCCAGGGATCCGAGTTTCTGGCATTGATGGGGATGGGGTATATCCTCGCGCTGGCCGCGTACAGCCTTTACGTTGCACGGGGTCACCTCCGGCAGGTATGGGAACACGTTCGCGGCCGTGCATCGCACCTGCGGGACTCGGACGAGATCGTGTCCTACCGGTCGGCCGTGCTTGGCCTTGCGTTGGGCGTGAGTTACCTTGGTCTGTGGCTCTACCAGGCTGGAATTTCGCCGCCGCTGGTTCTGTTTCTGCTTGCTTCGAGTCTCATCGTCTTCTTTGTTATGGCGCGGATCGTAAGTGAAACGGGATTTGTCGCGACCTACTCTCCGCTCAACCCGTCCGAGTTCGTGGTGTGCGCGGTGGGCTCGTCGGCATTCGGTCCGGCGGGTCTCGCCACGCTGGGAATGGGCTACGTGTGGACGATGACGCGCAGAAACACGCTGATGCCGCACGCCATGGGGGCGCTTCGGCTGGCGCGCGAAATCGGAAGGAAGCGCGGGTTGGTCTGGGCAATGGGTGCGGCGTTGACTCTGGGGCTGGTCGCTACGGGCTACGCGACGCTGAATCTGGGGTATACGCACGGCGGCGTGAACATCGACTATCCATGGTTCAGCAACGTGAACGACGCGGCCTCTCCATTTGACGAATTCATCGGACGCCGTCTGCTGGAGCCCAGCCCGGTCTTCACGATGGGTTTCCTCTATACGGCCATGGGCACAGCGATTGCCGCCCTGCTGATCCTGCTCAGGATGCGTCTGCCGTGGTGGCCGTTCCATCCCGCCGCGCTCCCGCTCAGTACGGTGTGGTACATGGACTGGTTCGGATTCAGCGTGTTCCTGGCATGGGGGATCAAGGCGATCATCCTGCGGGTGGGCGGGGCGGACCTCTACAGGAAGGCGCGTCCGTTCTTTATCGGGATGATCCTGGGCGAGGTCATGTGCTCGGGAGGCTGGTCGGTGGTAAGCGCCCTTACGGGACGGCTGAAGACCTGGCCGTTTATGGGCTATTGGAGTTCATCGTGAGTCGCGCATCCGGCGTGCGCAAGAATGCGTGCGCCGCAGATAACCAAATCGTCGCTACGACATAAACAGAGGGAGAACCCGATGCCGGAACCGGACCGGAAACTCCGCCGGGCGGCGCTGTTGCTGTTTCCTGACGTCGTACTGAACGAGACGACACTCGACCGGATTGTCCGGGAAGGGTTCTCCGACGTGGGCGCGGGCGTCGTGGTAACGCCGGCGGTCAAACTCCAGGGTTTCTCGCTGGAGCAGTCCGAGAGGCTTGCCCGGATGTGCGAGGAACGGGGCCTGGGATTTATTGCCTTCACCGGGTACATCAAGTATCAGGAACATCTGGTGGAGGCAGAACCCCACCGGCTGATGCACATGGCCGGCGATGGCGGTGTGCTGGATCTGGACGGACTCCCTGTCCGGTGGTTGTGTCCTTTTCGCCCCGAAAACAAGGCCCACTACCTGTCCCTGCTGATGGAAATCTGTCAGTGGCCGGCCGCACGTGAAATCCACCTGAATGACGAGGCATGTCTCGGGTTCGGAGACGGAACCATCGGCTGCTACTGCGGTTTCTGCGAGGCTGAATTCCGCAAGCGGACCGGCGTCAAGCCTCCCCGGGCTGCGGATTGGGATGACCCGTTGTGGTATACATGGCTGGAAAGCCGCTTTGAAAACTGGGACGCGGTACACTCGGAGTTTCGAGGCGCCATAAAAGACGTGCGTCCCGACGTGACCGTGGGTATCCAGCACAGTCCCGCCGTCCCCGAGCGGAACTACAATGCCTGGCAGACCGCCATCCGCCTTGCCCGCGACGCGCGTTCACAGGACGTTATCGCCACGGACCCGTATCATTTCAATCACGACGATCTCATCCTCCACCGTCCCCACCGCAGGATCCTTTCGGAAACGACCAGAAGCCTGATGGGCGCGTGTATGGACCGGCAGGTGGATATCTATCCTCAGGGTTTCATGCCGCCGGAGCAGGCCGTTCCGATGGGCCGGCAGGACGGCCTTCTGGCAGGCGTGGTGCCGTTTGCGCTCGGCGCAGATCTGGTGATGCCGTTCACTTACGAGCAGATGAAGATCATCCCGGGATATTTCGAGGCCTTCGACGAGACCCGGCGACTCCTGCCGGTGTTCGCGTCCCACCGTCCCTACAGCTTCGCGACGATGATTATGCCCCAGCAGTCCGAGATCACCGGCCATTACGAATCCAACTGGGGACATGGCGGCTTGATCCCCATGGTCGATATGTTCTATCGGACCGGCCTGCCTTGGCGCTGGTTCTGGGATGGGCGGCTGGACGACGCGGGCGATCAGCTGAGCGGCCCGGTCATCCTCCCCGAGGTGCATTGTCTCACACAGTCCCAGCTCGATTGCGTCAACGCGGTTGCGGAACGCGGAGAGGGGCTCCTGTGGATCGGCAACCGGCCGGCCGTTCCCTGGGCAGGCAATGGCGCGTGCAAGCTGCCGTACGAGCTTGAGTCGGGCATCTTTGAAGTCGACCTCTCGCGCAACCATCCGCTCACCGAGGGCCTGGAACATCCCGTAATCCTGACAACCCGGGTGGACGGCGGGTATCCGGACGGACAGGTGCTGGGGACCGTGGACGGCCGGCCCGCTCTGGTGCTGGTTGAAGAGGGGTCCCGGCGGGAGGCCTGGCTGGCGGGCATGCCTGCCGTGAAATATACCGGCAGTGTTCCCGGAATGTCCTTTCTGGAGGAGACGTCCAACGTGGCGTTGCTGAGGAGACTGATCCTCTGGGCAGCCGGCCGAAGGCCCCTGGCGCGATTGACTCCCTTTCCGCCCGTTGACGATTACAGGACGCTGCGCCCGACCGACCGGAGGGCCGTGCCCACCATAGAGTTGCTCCCGATGGTCAAAGACGGCGACTCACTGCTGGCAATCGTGTTTCCATATACGCCGGTAAGGAACCGGACGGCGCTGGAGATCGTCCTTCCCGAAGGAAACAGCGCGCAGGACGTTGTCGAGATCTGGTCCGGCGAGAAATGGAATGACCGCGTGATATCGACGGAAGACGGAACGATGAGAATTCCGCTCGACATTCCGGGCGATTGCGACCTCCTGGCGATTCACGTGCGGTTCAAACGTTGAACACATCCACTCTACCACCGGGAGGCGCGGAGAGAATGGCACGGCAGGCCGGAATCGTCATGCCGGAAAGCCGGAATCCGGATGTGGCGTCCGGAGACGGTCTCTCGCTCAGGGCGTTTCTGATCGGCCTCGGACTCTGTGCGCTCCTCGGGGTCTGGCTGACGTACAACAGAATGGTGGTCCAGGGCCCCTTTATGGGCTGGTACTTTCTGGACCGGGGCGTGCTGTTCGTCTTTTTCTGTCTGGCCGTACTGCTCAACCCGCTGCTCGCCCTGCTGAAACGCCGCTACGCCCTGGGCCGCGGCGAGTTGCTGGCCATCTACGCAATGCTGCTGCTCCTGATGCCGGCGTGGGCGATGACAAAGGCATTGCTCGGTTTCATGACCGGCGTAACCTACTACGCATCTCCGGAGATGCGGCACCTGGAGGCTGTCCTTCCGTATTCGCTTCCGTGGCTCGCGGTGCTGGACGCCGAGCCCGTCAGGTGGCTGTACGAAGGATTGCCGAAGGGAGGTTCCGTCCCCTGGTGGGCATGGGTGGTTCCTCTCTGGAGCTGGGGGTCGTTCCTGGTCGCGCTGTTTGTGGTCCTGTGCTGCCTGTCGGTGGTCCTGAGAAAACAGTGGGAAGAACACGAGCGTTTCGCCTTCCCCATCATGCAGGTTCCCCTCGCGATGGGCGAGCGCGGCGACGGTTGGATCGGACCGCTGTTCCGCGGCCGGATGATGTGGTCGGGGTTTTCGATTCCGTTCGCCATCGGTTCGGTGAACGCGCTGAACAGCTATTTCCACACCCTGCCCCGGGTGAGCCTGCGCACGGTGATCTGGATCTTCCGGCGCGCGATCCCCATGTCGATCAGGCTCAACTTCGCCCTGCTGGGATATGCCTATTTCGTAAACCTGGACGTGAGTCTCAGCATCTGGCTTCTGAACGTCATCGCCAAATGCATCAATGGCGTGTTTGCGATGCTGGGCGCGGAGCGTTACGGGGTATCCGGGATGGTGGGGAGGCACAGCTCCCAGGGGTCGGAATTCCTGGCGTTCATGGGCATGGGGTATATGCTGGCACTGGCCGGATACAGCCTCTGGATTGCCCGGAGCCATTTGAAAGCCGTCTGGGCGAAGGCGCTGGGGCGACCGTCACGTCTCGTCGATTCGGAGGAGGCGCTGCCCTATCGGACGGCGGTGGCCTGCATTCTGTTGGGCACGCTGTATCTGGGATGCTGGCTCTACCAGGCCGGACTGCCGCCGCATGTAATCGCATTCCTGTTTGTCGCATGCATTGTCGTCTTTCTCGTCCTGGCCAGAATCGTCAGCGAAACCGGTTATGCCGCGACGTATTCGCCATTGAATCCCTCTGAGTTCGTCGTATGCGCCGTGGGTTCTTCCGCGTTCGGTCCCACGGGCCTGGTCACCGCAGGAACCAGCTACGTGTGGACGATGACCCGGCTGAACACGCTGATGCCCCGCGCTTCGGCGGCGCTCAGGCTGGCGCGGGAAATGGGACGGACACGGGGACTGATCTGGGCGATGGGCGCCGCCATGGCCGTGGGGCTGGTTGTCGCCAGCCATACGACGCTGGATCTTGGCTATGCGCACGGGGGCCGGAACCTCGATTACTGGTTTCGCGACGTGAATGACGCCGCGTTGCCGTTCGACGAATACGTGGGACGCCGGCTGCTGGATCCCAGCCCTGTCTTCTACACGGGATTCCTGTATACCGGACTGGGACTGGGTCTTGCCGCGCTGTTCATGGTTCTGCGAACGCGCCTGTCATGGTGGCCCATTCACCCGATCGCCCTGCCGGTGAGTACGATATGGATGACAGAACACTATTATTTCAGTATCTTTCTGGCGTGGGGGATCAAGGCGCTGGTGATGAAGTTCGGCGGGGCGACCCTCTATCGCAAGACCAGGCCCTTCTTCATCGGGATCATCCTGGGGGAGGCGGTTTGCCTGGGCGCGTGGAGCCTCATCGACTTTGCCACGGGAAAGGTTGGCAATATGTCCCTTCTTTAGAAGCTGTCTTAAACGATCCAGATATCCTGTGATGATCGACTGATCACTTCATCCAAAAGGAGTCCAACCCATGCTTTCTCAGGAACAGATTGATTTCTATCATGCCAACGGTTATCTCGGCGTGGAGGACGTTCTTTCCGGTGAGGAAGTCGCGGAACTTCGCCGGGTCACCGATGCGTTTGTCGAAGCGTCACGGCAGGTCACCGAAACCACCGAGGTATTCGATCTGGAACCGGGCCATACGCCGGAAAACCCGCAGTTGCGCCGCCTCGTAAACCCGTCCGGCAGCCACGACGTGTACGCCCGCGGGCTGCGCCACGAAAGGATCCTGGACATCACCGCGCAGCTCATCGGTCCCGGTATACGCACCAACGGGGACAAGCTCAACATGAAATCCGCGGAGGTGGGCAGCCCGGTGGAATGGCACCAGGACTGGGCGTTCTACCCCCATACCAACGACGACCTGCTCGCAGTCGGCGTCGCCATTGACGATATGACCCTCGAGAACGGCTGCCTGCTGGTCATTCCGGGGTCTCACAAGGGGCGCATCCACGACCACCACCTCAACGGTCGCTTTGCCGGCGCCGTCACCGAACCGGATTTCACCGGCGAAGGCGCCGTCCCGATCGAAATCAGGGCCGGCGGCATCTCCATCCACCACGTCCGGACGCTGCACGCATCCGCCCCGAATATGTCCGGAAAGCCACGGCGTCTTCTGCTGTATATGTATTGCGCGGTCGATGCCTTTCCGCTGGTTCAACCCATCAATACCTGGGAGGAATTCAACGGAAAGATCCTCCGCGGGGAACCCACCCGCGAACCGCGCATGGTCGAGGCCCCGGTCCGGCTCCCGCTTCCCCCGGCGGAGCGCAGTGGATCAATATATGAGATCCAGACCATTCTCGAGGAGAGCAGGGTAACTCCCGATGATGCGAATGCCCGGAGTGAAACCGCCGCTGTGCCTTCAAGATAAGACGAGAAAACAGCGACGGTGCGATGTCCCGTCTATGGTCGAAATCCAGGATGTGCAGCACAAAAGAGGACGTGACGGATGGCCGACGTCCCGGCGGAAAGCCTTCGAGATCGGACACCTGGCGAACGCGACGGGGTGTGCGAGGAGGTACGGGACGGACTGACGGGCAGGGCCTTCCTGATCGGGCTCGCCCTGTGCTTCTTTCTGGCAGTTGTCATCCCCTACAACCGTATGGTGATCCAGGGCACCTCTCTCCACTACTATTTTGTGGACAGGGGCATCCTGTTCGTTTTTCTCCTGCTGATCCTTTTCTGCAACATCGTCCTGAAGCCGTCGCAATGCCTGAAACGTGGAGAACTCCTGTGCATCTTTTCGATGCTTCTGGTGTCGATGCCGGCACTGTGGATGGTCAAGTGGCTGATCGCCTTTCTGACTGGCGTAACTTACTACGCTTCCCCGGAGCGCCCTGATCTCGAGGCGGTGCTGCCCCATATTCTGTCATGGACGGCCCCCAGGAACGCCGAGGCGGTACGGGGGTTCTACGAGGGGCTTCCGCAGAGCGTCCCCCTGCCCTGGCTGGCCTGGCTGGCCCCCCTGGCGAGTTGGGGGTCATTTTTTTTGGTGCTGTTCGGGGTGCTGTTATGCATTGCCGTGATAATCCGCAGGCAGTGGTCTGAGCACGAGCGGTTCGCGTTTCCGATTCTCCAGGTGCCGCTGGAAATGACGGAAACGGGGAGCGGGCGCCTGGGCCCTTTGTTCAGGAGCCGGCTGATGTGGGCCGGGTTTGCAATCCCGCTTCTGATCGGTACGATCAATGGCCTGAATCACTATTTTCATACACTGCCCCGGGTCCAGATGGGAACGATGCTCTGGATATTTCAGGGAACGACCCCATTGCCACTCAGGATGCACTTTGCAGTTCTCGGGTACTCCTACTTTGTAAACCTGGACGTGAGCCTGAGCATCTGGGTGTTCAACGTCGTCTCAAAGGTCATCAGGGGGACGCTGGCGGTTCTGGGCGCAGAGTATACGGATGTCTCGGGGATGGTGGGCAGGTTCAGTTCGAGGGGCTCGTCGTTCCTCGCGCTGACCGGGATGGGTTATATGCTCGTTCTGGCCGCCTATAGCGCATGGACGGCGCGCGGCCACCTGCGCGCGGTATTCGCCAGAGCGTTCGGCACGTCGTCAGCCGCCGATGATGCCGGTGAGGTTATGTCGTACCGTGCGGCGGTCTTCGGAACCCTTGGAGGCCTGATATATCTCGGCTGCTGGCTGTACCAGGCGGGCATGTCTCCTGCACTGATCCTGTTTCTGTTCTTCTCATCTATCGTGGTGTTTTTTGTTCTCGCCCGGATCGTGAGCGAGACGGGGTTCGTGGCAACGTATTCGCCCATCAACCCCGCTGAGTTCGTGGTCTGCGCGACGGGTTCGTCGGCCTTCGGCCCGGCAGCGCTGGTGACGCTGGGTTTCGGTTACGCCTGGACAATGACCCGGGTCAGCAATCTGATGCCCCGCGCGTTGGGGGCGCTCTGGCTGTCAAGAAGCATGAGGCGAAAGCTCGGCCTGATCTGGGCGATGGGCGCGGCGATGGCGGTCGGGCTGATTACCTCAAGCGCGATGACGCTGGACCTGGGCTATTCGCGCGGGGGGCTGAACCTGGACCGGCACTTCCGCGATTACTCGCGCATCCCGTTCGATGCCTTCGTTGGGACCCGCATGCTGGAACCGAGCCCCATCTTCACGAAGGGTACGCTCTATACCGGACTCGGGATGGGTATTGCAGGACTGCTGACCCTGCTGAGGATGCGTTTCAGGTGGTGGCCGCTGCACCCGGTAGCGCTTCCGTTGAGTACGATCTGGTACACGGATACCTACTTTTTCAGCGTCTTCCTGGCCTGGGGGATGAAAGCGACCGTGTTGAAATTCGGAGGAGCGAGGCTGTACCGCCGGACCCGGCCGTTCTTCATGGGGATGATACTGGGAGAGGCCAGCGGCGCGGGTTTGTGGTGCATCGTGGACTACCTTTCGGGAACCATCGGTAACAGAATCTTTCTATAGGCGGCAATCGACGAAATGGGGGACTGGATGGAAACCTTCGACATGAACTGCATGCTGGGACCCACGCGCACAAACCGCGAGCCGTGCTTTCGGACACCCGAAGCGCTGCTGGCAGAGATGGATCGACTGGACATCTCCGAAGCCCTGGTCTACGCGAGCCAGGCCGCCATGGGACACCCGTCGGATGGAAACGAATGGGTGGTTGAGGCCACGCGTTCCCATCCGCGCCTCCACCCCTGCTGGGCCGTTCTGCCCCCGGGGACAGGAGAACTGCCGGAGCCGGATGAACTGGTGGAACAGATGCGCGCCCAGGGCGTGCGCGCGGCCAGGATGTTTCCGGGCGTTCACAGATTTCCGCTGCTGGAACGGATTCTTCGGCCGCTGCTGAAATCCCTTTCCGACGCGGGAATCCCGCTGATTCTTGACGATGGACGTACGAGCTGGAGCCAGCTCACGGACTGGCGCGGGGTCTATGAAATTGCGGAAGCGCACCCGGCGCTTCCGCTCGTACTGATCCGCGAGGGCGGCACGACGGCGAGGGCGCTCTACGGCGTTTGGGATGCGTTTCCCAATATTTACGTCGAGACGTCCTACATCCAGGAATCGCGGATCGTCGAGGAAATTTCAGGGCGTTTCGGGCACCGGCGACTGTTGTTCGGGACGGGGATGCCCGCCTGGGACGCGGGAGGACCGCTGGGCCTTCTTTCGGGCGCGCGAATATCGAGGCGCCAGCGGGCTGATATCGCGGGGAACACGCTCAGGGCATTGTTGGGGCTCCCTGACCGGGAACCTGGACAGGCGCCGGTCTGGCCCTGCGGCGCAAACGGTTTCCGCGTGTTCGACGTGCACGGCCACCTGGGCAGATTTCAGTCGAAGTACCACCGCGACTGGTCGGCCGAACAGATCGTGTCGCGCATGGACGAAGTGGGGGTGGAGCGGTTTGCGGTCAGCCACTTCCTGGCCATCGGGGCCGACTTCCGTGAAGGAAACACCCGGATCGGGTCGGGCGTTGCGGCTTTTCCGGACCGGCTCGTGGGTTACGTGGTCTACAATCCGAACTACGAACCGGAGATGGCCGACGAGATGGCGCGCGGATTCGACGAACTCGGGTGCCGTGGCATCAAAATCCACTGCGCACTTCACGACACCTCGACCGAGGACCATCGTTACCGTCTGGCGTTTCAGACGGCGCACGAACGGAACTGCCCCATGCTCTGCCACGTCCACCGCGGGCCGTCTCCCGCATTTCTGATGGAAACGCTCGCCGCCTTCCCAAACGCGAAGTTCGTCTATGCCCACCTGGGCGGAGGCAGCCGCGAGGAACTGGAGCCCTTTCTCGACGTCGCCCACGCACGGCCGAATCTGTTTTTCGACCTGGGTTATTCGAAAATGGCGCGCGGCACCCTCCCCTGGCTCGTCGAACATGCGCCGCCCTCGCAGATCCTGTACGGATCGGACCATCCCGTAAACGGATTTCCCTATCAACTCGGACGGGTGCTCTACGCCGATATTCCGGATGGGTTGAAGCGAATGATACTGTGGGACAACGCGGCAAGGATATTCGGCGTGCAGTAACGGACTCCGAATTAACCCCAATTCGAATCAAACAGCAACGCGGCGACGCGATAAAAGCTCCCCAAGCCGGGTGGTAACCTCGTATGGAAGGACATTTTTTCAGTTGACGTCCAGCAACCTGGTGTATCCTGGTAATCCGCCGTTTAATCGCATTTATCAACGTGCACATGTACGAATTAACATTCCCGAAAAACGACGAATCCCGGTCAAACTTGGAGGTCATCATCCATGAAAATCGGCATTCTGACCCGTCCGCCCGATCTGTCGGACTACATCGCCGAGATTTTCACAACCTGGGGGCTTGCGGCTTTCGATCGGATCAGCCAGGATCAGGTCGAAGCCGTGGATCCTGCGTCGACTCCCGTACTGGTCTGCCCGGCAGCCGAACGTGATGCGCAGACGCAGGAATTCCTGATCGGATTTGCGCGGCGGGGCGGCACCGTCGTGACGTTCCTGCCCGGAGACATCCTGGCCGGCGCCGCGGGGCTGGTCTACCAGGGCGCCAGATCCGCGCCGCTGCGCCTGCGTCCGGTACGCTATCCGGCGGCAGGGTTTTCAGGAGAGGACTTCCCGGTGGTCGGGGAGGCGGGTCAGTATATCGAGGAACCCGAGACGGGAGTCGGGATCGCCTATCTCTACCGTCCGGACGCATTCGAGGGAGAGTCCGTCGGGATTATCGAGACGCCGTGCGGAGAGGGAAGGATCCTTGCATTCGCCTTCGACCTGCCCGCGTGCTTGTTCACCCTCCGCCAGGGGGACCCGCGCCAGGTCGAGCGGGCCGTGGGCGGCAACGTCCGCGCCGATTCCATCGGAATCGATCTCGGGCCGGCGGACAGCGGACTGATTCCATTCGCCGATCTGCTGGCGCGGTGGCTGATGGAACTGGTCTGCCGGTTCGTTCCGGCGCCCGTCCCCCTGCTCTGGCACCTGCCGGGCGAGGCAACCGCGATCGTGCTCTATTCGGGCGACGAGGACGGAGCGGAGATTTCCGCTACGGAGCAGGAGTTCCGGGAGGTAACGGCGGCCGGCGCCCGCATGAATCTATACATAATTCCCATCGGGACGGACTCGACGGCCGCGGACGTGCAGCGGTATCGGCAAAATCACGACGTCGGCCCGCACCCGAACCTCCGGGCTCAGGACGGACGGCCGATAGCGGAGCGCGTTGCCGAATTCGAGCGGCAGATTCTGCTGTTCGAGGAGATGTACGGGTTCAGGCCCACGAGCGTACGCAATCACTGCCTCTCCTGGGCGGGTTACATGGAACTGGTGGAGGTACAGGCGCGCCTGGGGATCCGGATGGATGCCAACTACCTGTGCTCGGCCTACATGCGGGACCGCTGCAGCGGCCCATACCACCTGAGAGGGGCGGCCATG
Organism: uncultured bacterium; assembly: GCA_964551635.1. GTDB lineage: Bacteria > Latescibacterota > UBA2968 > UBA2968 > JAAXHE01. The sequence continues at coordinate 21,391 of CAZKDZ010000158.1, forward strand.
CCAATGCGTTTCTGTCATCCCGACGGGCGCCTGATCGACGTGCTGCAGCAGCACACCCACCTCTCAGACGACGTCTGGTTCCAGGAGAACGCGCCAAAGTCCTTCCACTATTCGCCGGAGATGTACGGCGCGCTGGCAGAACGCATCCTCGACGACAGCGCCGCGCGGTTCCATGTCCCCTACGGCGTGATCCTTCACCCGGGCAACTGGGTGAGATACTCGAGGGCGCACGGGCTTGTTCTGCTCGAAAAGGCCGTGGAACGGAACATCCCGGTCTGGTCGTACGATCAGTGGTGCGATTTCTGGCTTCTGCGGGACCGGTGGCGCGTGGCGGGTCTGTCGTGGCAGGACCATACGCTCCAGTTCACGGCCGCGGGCGCGCCGGACGACGGAAATCTGCGCTGGTTGATTCCGGCGCATTACGGCGGGCGGGCGCTGGCGGAAGTCCGGGTGGACGGGCGATTGGCGCCGATCGGGATCGTGACCCGATTCCGCCGGGACTTCGCGCAGGTGGCATTGGGCGCCGGGATCGACAGTTGCGATATATCGGCCGTTTACAGCTGACCGGGTCGCCAGACCTGGTGTCCTGTCCGAAAAAATCCTCACCATTCGACCGCCGGGTCGAATTCCGGTACCTTATCTCCAGGACAGAACACCAGCCGTAACCAAAGAGCCGCTGGCGACAGGAGGCGATTTATGCAAAAGCTGGTCTTTCTGGGCATTGGATCCAATAATTCGGACATTCTGGACGCCGTGCGGGATATCAACGCCGTGGACCCGACCTATGAGGTGCTGGGGTACGTGACGCGCAACGGCAGACCCGTCGACAAGGGCGGCCTGAAACACCTGGGGGACTTCGACACCGTTCGCACCTTGCCGGATGACGTTCAGATCACCGGATTTGCTTTTGGCCCTGGGAGCTATCTGACCTGGCCTGGAACGGTGGCCGGTCTGGGCCTGCCACGGGAACGATTCGCCACAATCGTCCATCCCCACGCGTTCGTTTCCCCGCAAAGCACGGTGGGACGGGGATCGGTCATTCTGGCGGGAACCACGGTGGGGGCATTCGTAACCGTAGGAGACCACGTGATCATCCTGCAGAACGTGGGACTGTCCCACGACGACGTGATCGAGGATTACTCCTGCCTTGCGGTGGGGGTGAGCTTTTCGGGAAGCGTACGGGTGGGACGAAACTGTTTCCTGGGAACAAACTCGACAATTATCGGCGCAACGATCGGAGAGGGAAGCATGGTGGGCGCGGGGACCCTCATCCGGCACGACGTGCCTTCGGGCGAGGTCTGGGTGGGCAATCCCGGGAGGTATCTCAGGAAGGTCTGAACTCAGCGAACGCAAGCTGCCGCCGGACCCCCGGTGAACCGTCACCAAATCCAGCCCCGGCGTCCCCCCTCACGGTCTTCCGGCGTTTTGCCGATCACAATGTCGAAATTCGCGGTCAGTTCTCCAATTTCCGATCCGGGCAGCGGCTTGAACGGAACCGACAACAGATTGTGTGAGGCGCGTCCGAACCTCCGGAATATGGAGTCTCGCTCGTTGTCCGGATTGCCCTTGACGTACATCTGAGTGGTCAGGACCCGGCGTCCGTTCCTGTTGATCGCAAAGTGAATATGTGCCGCGCGTGAGCCCGAGTATCTGACAGGCTTGATCGTCCGAAAACGGTATTCCCCGGTGGCACCGGTTTCGAATCGTCCAAAACCCTGAAAGTTCCGGTCTCGCCGGCCCTTCCGCGGGGCATCGGTATGGATGTAGACGCCGTTGCTGTCAACCTGCCAGATCTCTACCTGCGCATTCTTTACGGGCCGGCCGCTCACATCGGTGACGCGCCCGGTCAGATGCGTGATTTCTCCCACCGCCGGCGTGATCGCGTCGTTGATGATCAGCAGGTCGTTATCAACGTCCAGCGGCATCCTGTCCGGATAAAAGGGACCCTCGGTCTGCCAGGGCGTTCGACTCAGCTCCTCTGCAAACGCACCCGGCGTCACAAGCGCCGCGGCGCCCAGCGTGCTTGCCTGACAAAGAAAACGCCTGCGATCAATTGCCATCACAGCCTCTCCACGAATTCATCCTGGTTCGTCATTTTTCCGGGACGTTAATTCTAATATACGCACGTGAATAAAGGCGATTTGACTGCGGATTCCCAGGGCATTTTTGGTCACCGGACGTGCGCGTGACCTCTCCCGGCTCCCCGCATTCAGGCTCTTTGCGGACAATTATACAGTTGTCTCTTTTCAAATTATCGTCTAGTGATTATAAACCAGATGCAATTCAACGAAGCTGTCCCTCCGGCTGGCGTAGGACAGGTCGCCGGCGTCGACGTCGAGAAGGGCAATCGCCTCCAGATGCAGGGAGAACCTGCCGGAGATTCGCCGGTTCAACTCGAACGTCAACACACGTGTGGTCGTGTCGAAATCGTTCATCATGCTGCCGAGTATTTCGGTACTCTGGATGTCATTGAAGGCGAATCGGGCGCCCACGAAGAGGTCGTTCTGAAAGATATTCGTGGCGTTCCGGCCGCGGCCGTCGTAATTCCATTCCCAGATCAGACCCAGATCGGCTGCGGAGCCCAACATGGAATAAACCGTATATTCGCCGCCCAGTGTCGCAGCGACGTAGTCCTCCTCCACTCCGCGGCGGTCCCGCGCGCCGGCCCTACCCAGTCCTTCGAGTTTGAATAACCACGGTCCGGCCGTCAATTGGGCGTCCAGCCCGAACTGCCGGATCCGTTCATAGTTGGGTACCAGTACCGGACGGCCGTTCGGGTCAATGTCTGTTGACAGCCGGGGTTCTCTGCTGTTGCCGTCGAATACGCTCACTCCCACGTCCATCTCACCGGAACTTCTGCTGTAGCGGGCGGCGAACTCCGGGCGCCACCGTCCGGCGTCACTCTCATACGAAATCCGTTCATTGTCTACAACAAGCGGGAATCGCAGGCGGCCTGACCTTCCCGGAAAGGTACGGGCGCGGTGTCCGGTCATTCCGAATACTTCCACCGCGCCCCAGTCTCCGGACATTGTGAGGTGGGCCATGGCCTGGCCCATTGAGGGCTCCTTGTACGGGTGTTCCACAAGGTCGACCTGATTGACGATATTCACCAGGTGGCGCGATTCCGTCACGCCCCAGAACACCCTGTCGACGCCCAGACGCACTTCCCATTCCTGATTGCCGACCTCCCCGAAGAGCAGGAGATAGGCTTCCCGCAGATCGGCATGGGTGCGCCGGTCGTCCCCGGCGTCGACGCGCAGAAACGGGGCAAGCGTGAAGCTCCTGCCCCGGGCGTCTTCGAGGTAGAATCTGGGCTCGGCCACGAATCCACTGCCCTGTGATCGCTGGCCGGAAAAGGCGCCTGCCCTGGGAAACCAGCGGCTCTCGACGCTCAAGCGCCCGGTCAATTCCTTCGTCTCGATCCGGGCAAGGGCATCGCCGGAAAACATGGGCGCGAGAATCCAGACGGCGACGAGCGGTGCGCAATGGAAGATAACACGGTTCGGCATCAACGGATCCGCTTCAGCCCGGTGCGTGAGAAGTCCCGGGCGCCAAGTTCGGTCCGGAATTTGTAGTCCGTCCAGGTCAGCACCGTGCTTTTCCCGGTAAGATGATTAACCATCGTCATCACCCCCGCGCGCCAGTAACGACCCACGTACAGCCCGTAGTTCTCCAGCGTAAGCGTCTTCAGATGCGCGTCCCTGCGGTCGTAGTATTCCACTTTCCGGATGCGTAGCTCGTCCCTGTCTCGCCATACCACCTGGCGGGTGTACCCTGATTTCCTGTCCGCAGGGTAGCGTTCCGTTACCGTACACGTCAAATCACCGCATGGCTCGTCACGCAGGTAGCGATATGTGAATTTTTCCACGGCCTGGGCGGTCATGTCTTCATAGGCGAACTCACTGCCCATGAAGGAACCGGACCGGTTCGACGAACTGATCCGTTTCACGCGTTTCAATGCGGGCAGATAGAGCCATTGATCGTCCGCCCGGTCCCTGTGCGCGTGGACGAGAAGCGCCGTTCCCCTGACGTCGCGCGGCTCGTCGAATACAAACAGGCTCTTGTCGCCTGCGCCAGGCACTTCCAGAACCTTTACACGGAGCTGCCGCTGGCTCTCCTGTCCTTGCTTGTTTCGAAGCACCATGACCTGCTGTGCAGTGAAGTTGCCGAAGCCTTCCTCCCGCGCGCGGGATTCCCGGGCGATATTCAGGCCGGTCGCATCGGACACGGTGTTCTGCGAGTGAACGGTCGCCGGCGCGCCGATGCCCGCCGCGACAATCAGCCATAGCGTCAAAAACGCGATCAGTTCGCGTGAATCACTCATAATTTCCTCCGGTCGATGGTCATCAGCAGCGTCGGCAGGAGCAGGAAATCGGCGACCAGCGCGAAGATGATCGTGATTGTAACCAGAAGGCCGAGCGCCCAGCTCACCTGGAATCCCGACGTTGCGAAAACCAGAAAGCCCGCCGACAGAACCGTGGTGGTTGTCCACAAGGCATGGCCCACCGTGCGGAAGGCATAGCGCACCGCCTCCGGTGCGGCAAGGTCCTCACGCCTGGCCTTGAGATACTTGCTCAGAAAGTGAATCGTATCGTCCACGACAATCCCGAAAACCACGGCGATGACGACCGATGACGCGATGCCAACATTGCCTACGAGATAGCCCCACAGCCCGAAACTCATGATCGCCGGGATGAAATTCGGCAGAAGACTGAGGAGCCCGATTCTCACGCTCTTGAAAATCCAGATGAGGATGAACGATATGAGCGCCATGGCCAGGATCGTCCCACGCAGCATGCTCTTGATGTTCCGCAGCGACAGGTGGGCAAATACAATGCTCAGTCCGGATGCCTCCTGCGCGAAGTCCGGCGCGTTCGAGCGAAGCCAGACCTGTGCGCGTTCGTCGAGTTCCCGCAGATCGCGGGACCACGCGTTTCTGGTGGTGACGACCATGCGGGTCGCGGATTTGGCCACGTCGATGCGATCGTTGAGATCGCTTCCAAAGGGCAGCGACAATTCGTAGAGCAGCAGGTACTGCGCGGCGAGCTCCGGGTCCTCAGGCAGACGATGAAAGGCCGGGTCGTCGCCGTGCATGTTCCTGTTCAGCCGTTTCATGATGTCCGAAAACACCTGGACGTGAGTGACCTCGGGCTGCTGCCTGTACCACCCGGCGAACGCATCGATCCGTTGCAGATATTCCGGGTCCGTGATGCCGCCGTCCCGTCCCGCGTTCAGTGAATACTCCAGTTTGTCCAATCCGGTGAGATTTTCGATGATATAGTCGGTATCGCGGCGGAACTCGTAACGGTCGTCGAAATACTGAGCCATGTTGTCGCTCAGTTCAATGCGGGAAACCCCCAGGACCAGCCCGGCGACCACAAGTACCATCGCGACCAGCAGAATTCTGCTCCGTGCGATGACGAAGTCGGCGAAACGGTCGAGGAAATGGGTTTCTCGAGGACCTCGGACAGGCACACGCAGCGGCAGAATGGACAACAGGGCGGGCAGCAGTGTGACTGAAAACACGAAAGCACACAGGACGCCGAATGCAACGCAGTTGCCCAATGTATGAAAGGGCGGTGAATCCGAGGCATTCAGGCTGAGGAACCCGACCGCGGTTGTGACGGAGGTAATGAATACCGGATGGACATTGATCCGGAATGACTCGACGATTGCCGCATTCCTCTCCAGGCCCCGTCTCATGCCAAGCAGGACACTCGTCACGATATGTATGGCGTCGGCCATGGCAATTACCATGACGATGATTGGCACACCCGCGTTTGTGGGGCTGAACACAACGCGGCTCCAGCCGGCGAATCCGACGGTGGTATTGACAACGAACACGATCACGGCAACGATGGCCAACGTACCGGACACCGAACGCAGAAGCAGGATCGTCGCGCCGATGATGATGACGAACACGATCGGCGTCAGTGTTTGCAGGTCGTCCTGGGTGGCGTCGGAAAACGTGCGGTTCATCACCACGTCGCCGGTGAGATGGTAGGCGATGTCCGGATGCCTTGCGCGGGCGTCGCTCAGGATCGAACGGAAATGGTCGGTTATTTCAACGACGGCCTGGTCCGGGTTCTCCGGCAGGACGAAGTTGACGGCCACGCCGGCCGTGCGTCCGTCGTGAGATACCAGGCGCCCTGCGATTTCGGCGGCTTCGAGCGCGATCCGTTCAACCCGCGCCGCCCCGGCATCGCTCAGCGCCTGCGCGTCCTCTACGAGCGGCGCAACAATCAGCTCATCCCCGGACGCTTCGCTGTGCGTATAGTTGGTGAGGGAGTTGACGCGGCTGGAATAAGGCACACGCCACGCGGCCCCGGTCATTTCTTCAACCGCGACCAGCGCTTCGCGGGTGAAAACGGAGCCCTGCCGGGGCGTAATGGCGATCAGTGCCGCGTTGGACGTGGAGTAGGTGTTCTCAAGCGCGTCGAAAGCGAGAAGCTGGGGGTTGTCTTCACTGAACAGAACGCGGTAGTCGTTCGTTACCGTGATAAACCGGATTCCGCCCGTCATGGCCGCCATCAGCAGCGTCGCCGCCGCGACCACAATCCACCGATACCGCAGAATGGCGTTTATGAATCTATCCTGGAGCATAAGCGTCATCGCCGCTCCCGTCCTTGGCCGGAAGCGGCGGCGATCTCACCCTGGTTGACGGCCGACAGTGTCAACACCGGTAACCTCGGAGGAATTCGTCCCATCGGGTTAATGAGTCTCCTGTATCCACTTTACGGCGGAGGTCGTTTTCATCTCCGCGGACGTCGATCAGTAAGGGCTCGACTTCGACGATTGTACGTGATCGGGCATTCTGTAGCTCATGCCGCCAAGTCCCACCTCGTCGTACACCGATATCTCCAGCATCTGGGTGAAGTTTTCCGACCTGATCGACTGTTTGCTCTTCAGCAGGTGCTGCAAGCGTTGCTTCAGCCGATACAACAGGAGTACCCCGAATGTGTTGGTTTTGGGAAATCGCAGCTTGTCCGCCAGACTGTTTCCGATCAGGGATCTTGAAAGGCGGTAGGCCAGCGCCTTCACGTCCCGTTGTTCATCGGGATCCTCGATACCCGCCGTGAGCGGGATGGCCTCGACCAGCGCGTTGGCCATCGTGGCCGAGTCGTGGTCCGGCTCCGGCTCGCACATCAGGGCGATCTTGAAAATCTCACGGGCGTGCGCTTCATCTGTGAATAGAATGGACTCGGGGACGCCCATCACGTGACCCGCGTACCGCCAGATCCGGATTATGCTGTCTCTTTCTTCCTGACTGAGCGTCGCTCCCACGGCGACGGAGTGCTGCATCAGCCGCATGGAGAAGACGGTGATGGCGAATCCCAGATGCGCCGCGCTTAACGGGAGGCCCCAGGCTTCGGTATTCCACTCATTGGAATTCGCCAGCAGGTGCCTGACTTTTGCGTGGACGAAACGAAGGCGCATGGAAAGTTTCCATCCGTCTCCGTCTCTCCGCAAACCTCCCGGAAAGAACAACTCCAGGAGATGCCGGTTATTCTGCATGAGGCGCCTTCTTGCCGTCGACCGGTTCAACACGCGTCCGGTGGTGGCGAAGGACTTGGCGATCATGGTCGCGAATCCCTCGATCAGCACGCCCGTAACGAATGCGACCAGGATGTTCGTCGTATTCATATGGAAGGCGCGCATGCCGGCCCTGAAGGATTCGTACTCGAACCACGGCGGATCATCGAGGTTGTCGAAAAAATCGCGCAGCGCCGAGGGAGCGCTGCGCATCACATCTTTCTCCTCGTCGATGCCGGCTTTGATGAACCGGTGCAGGTCCTGGGGTGGAAGCCCTGCCAATTCCTCCATCACGGGATCGAGAACCGGATCACCGATCGTCGTGTGTCTGATATAGTTGTCGGCCAGCTCACGGCTGTAACACCGTGCCACCGGATAGCCGTCGACATATGCGGAAGGTACCGTCAAGATGCCGCTGTCTCCTCAGGTGCTGCCTTCAAACCCCGGCGGTCATCGTAAAACTTCAACAGTGGCGATCCGCGCGGGTGGAATCTCAATTCCCTGGCTCAAGTCGCCGGCGCGATTTTCCGTCATTCAATCACTTAATCTAATACTCTCGCGCGAAAATATAGCGGCCAATCCCGGGAAAGTCAATAGTCTTCATACGATAAACCTCTCACGATCCGGGCACGTTTCGATTGATTTTCCGATACTGCCATGCGCGGCCGCCGACCTCAAGATTCTACCTTGGCATGGTGGAGAAAAAGCATATATCATACGACAGCTTGGTAAACCGTTCGCCCACCCAGACAACTCGCCGCCCGTACACCGCGCCTTCCGGTCCTCGCGCGTCTGACGGTCACAGCATCGTGATCTACCCGTTCACATCGTTCCGAAATATGACACGCGCCGATTCCCCTGCAGCCCTCACCCGGCGAAAGCGCTATATCGTTGAGGCGGTTACCCGACGCTTCGATCTCGGTACCTGGCGCCGGACGTCCCGCCTCACGTGCGGCGTACTCAATGAAGTGTACCTGGCAGAAACGTCGAGGGGCGATTTCATCGTTCGAGTGAATCGCGTCCGAAGGTCGATGGCCGACATCCAGCGCCTCTCGTCATTCCTTTCGTACCTGGGAAGTCGAGGCTTACCGGTGGATGAACTGGTTTCCACGGCCGACGGACGGGTCGCCGCCAGGATCGATGGCGAACTGATTTCCGTACACCACCGCATACGCGGGTCGGTCCACCCTTCTCCGCGGGACCTGACTGGCGCCAGGACCGCGAATATGATGCGGTTTCTCGCGCACTACCACGCCGCGGCAGGGGAATATCGAAGCGACGGGAGACTCGCTGCCGGGGACGATACGCTGCCGGTCATGTACACCGAAGATCCTGACCGGCTACGGGGACGACTGAAAAGCCTCCCGAGAATGGCGCAGGTCGACACATCCGTCGTCAACCATGCCATCGACCGGATGGCTTCGTTCTTTGCCTCCGGCGCATACTTGAAACTCAAACGAACCTGGATTCATGGCGATTACAGGTCCTGCAACGTTGCGTTCGATGGAGACTGCGTGAGCGGGCTCTTCGACTGGGACCTGCTCTGCAGCGGTCCGCGGCTGTTCGACGTCGTGGTCTCATCCGCCGATCTGGCCAGGACGATCATTGGCCCGCTGTCCTCCAACTCCGCGGCGTGGCTGGGCGAATTCGGGCGTCATCTCACAGCTTACCGGCAGGAAGCGCGGCGACTTGGCGCGGAACTGACCGGGTTCGAGGTCGGATCCGTCCCATACCTGGTGCTGGCAGACACTTTACTCAGCGGCGTACTCTTCGCGTTGTACCTGAAACGACTGCCGCTGAAACCGGGTGAATCGGCGTCCCATCGCCGTCAACGGTCCGACAGGCTCCTGACGGAATCCGTGGACGACCTCGCTGCGATCGACAGCCTGATCAGCAGTGGTAATGATATGTTCTCCGCGTATCCGTAGATTGCCGCGCCTTGGATCGCAACACCAGACCGGCGCCCACGGCGTTCTGATTTTCAATTTTCATACTGTAAATCACATGTATATTAAGCTGTTTCAAAGTTCAATTTTGAATTAGCCTATTTTTGCGCGTACCGACACCCTACAGCAGGGCGCCTCGTTCTCCGGGGCACACGCCTCATGAACGGATTGAGTACAGGAAGCGCGGCTATGGATCTGAACCGGGTTTTATCGGAACTGGAGATCGAAGAAAGCCGAGACGTCCTCGAGCCGTCGTGGGAGGCCTCCCAGCGCGCCATGCCGGATGGGGGGGTGCCGTTTCTGACACCGGAATTCGTGAGCGAGGCCTGCCGGGGGATCTACCTCCCGGAGGGCATCGCCCAGGCTGCGGCTGCTGCGGCAGATCTGGTGGCGACGAACCGCGCATTGCGGGCTCTGGCGTGGCACTGCCACTGGTGTCTCTACCGCGTGGACCGATATTCGAGCCGCCTGGCGGACGACTGGCCGTGCCTGAAGGGAACCATGGGAGAACTGGCCGGCCTCTTCTACCTGCTGGTGCTGCTGTCGCGGTTTCCTGAAATGCGATCGGTACATCGGGCGCACGGGATTCCCGAACGGGTCCTTCGGGACAGCATGAAACAGATTTACCTCAGGGGTGAAACCTGCAGCGAAACCTTCGGCAGGTGGGGCCTGGACGGACACGCGGCCCGATGGCTCGCCAACTTCCTCCTCGGAGAGATCTACGCCCTGGGTCGCCTTGAACATCAGTTCAGGCTGATGGACGACCCGTTTCGCGTCTATCGCCACAGGGAGTCGTCCATGGTCCTAGCGTTGAGCGAAGACGATGTTTCCTACCGCCCTGACGGCCAGCGGCGCAAAAGTGGGGACACGCAGCCGGTTTGGACCTCCAGGCTCCAGGTGACAGGGGACAGGATTGCCGGACATCCCATCCTGCCGACCGGCCGAGCATGCGAAGAGATGGTGACGCTTGCCACCGCCGATTGGGATCTTGTGCTGGAGCCCGGGGACCCCGTTCTGTATTTTCACATACCGGGCGGAATACCTCTGGACCACGCCGCGTGCGGGGACTCCTTCCAGGCGGCGATGGACTTTTTTCCCCGCCATTTTCCCGAACGCCCGTACAAGGCGTTCTTCTGTGGTTCCTGGCTGCTGGATACGCAACTGGAAGACTGGCTTCCCTCCGGATCGAATCTTGTGCGTTTCCTGCGGGAGTTCTACATGGTTCCCGGCGGCATCTCGGCACAGTCGTTACTGCAAACGGTGTTCGGGAATACGGCGGATGACCTGAACAGGGCGCCCGGCGACACATCGCTCCAGCGCGCGATCCTGGAACATGTGTCCTCGGGCAGACCGATCGATCCCCGCGCCGGCAAGTGTTTTCTGTTCCCGGAAGATCTGGACTGGGGACGACAGGTCTACAGGACGTCGAAGTTCCCCTGGCATCTTGTCGGTTGTTGATTGGAAACATTCAGCAAAACCACACTGCGGCACCTCAGCAGTCCGTTGATAAAGTCGCTCTGCAGGCGAGGCCGAGCCATTGTGGTCGAAGACAAGGCGCGCAACCGAGTCCCATCCTGCGATTCGGCGAGGGAGCGCAACGCAGGTTTTCGACCGCAAGGGCCGGCCGCAGCCCGGATGGGCTTTTTCAACGGGCTGTCAAGCCGCTGGCCGTGATGGGAATCACAAGGAGGTCGACATGGAGCGGTTCGGCAAGCTGGAGCTGGACTACCTGGCGGAAGTGATCGCCAGCGGGTCGCTGAACAGCAAAACCGGGAAATTCACGACCCGGCTGGAGGAACGATTCGCAGCGTGGGTGGGGGTGGAATACGCTCTGGCAATGAACAGTGCGATGAGCGTATTGCACACGGCCGTGGCCGCGGCCGGGGTTGGACCGGGGGTGGAAGTCGTTTGCGATCCCGTGGTACACTTCGGCGGCGCAGCGGTCATGTATCACAACGGGGTGCCCGTATTCTGCGACATCGACGAGGACAGCTGGAATATGGATCCCGATTCGCTCGAGGCGTGCATCACGGAACACACAGGCGCCGTCATCTGCACGCCGATGTGGGGAAACCCGCCGGATTACGAGGGGATTCTCCGGGTGGCGAACAGATATGAACTCCCTGTGATCGAAGACGTGGCGCACGGCGTCGGGGGTTCTTACAAAGGCAGGCCCCTGGGAACGCTGGGGTCGATCGGTTCATTCAGTTTTCAGGAAGCCAAGCATCTCACCAGCGGAGACGGCGGCATGGCGGTAACCGACCGGGCCGACCTGGTCGAAAAAATGCTGGAAATGCGAATCATAAAAACGACCCTGGGTTGGAATTACCGAATGACGGAATTGCAGGCCGGGGTGATGCTGGCGCAGATGGACAGGGCCGAAGGGATCATTTCGGCGCACCACAAAGCGGGGGCGCTCTACTGCGAAGCCGCAAGGGAAGCCCCGTGGCTCGTGCCGCAGCGCGTGGCGGACGGGTGCGTCAACGCCTGCCACGCGGTCGCATTCCGGTTCGAAGGCGACCGCGGCGGGATAACGGTGGAGCGTTTTCAACAGACCATGGTCGAAAACGGATGTCCGGTCTCGATCGGGTACAAGAGACGCTCCGCCGCCGAAGATCCGATCTTCACGGAGGTCCTGGCGTACGGAAAAGGGTGCCCGATCCGGTGCCCCCACTACACGGGCAGCGCGCGCTACGGAAAGGGAGTGACACCGGTGGCCGATCGGGCGGTGCCCCGCATGGTCGTGATGCCCATGGACGTGTATACGCCCGGAAAGACCGAGGAATATTCGGAAAAGATTCACGCGGGACTGAAGGCGCTGGGGTAAAACTCGATCGCCTCCAGGGAAGAAGAGAGCCGTGGGGTTCAGTGTCCGTGATGCACTTCCGTACCGTGGACCGCGGCAGATTCGACGAAGTAGAGGGCGTAGGCGAGACCGATTCCCACGAGAAGGGATGCGATGAGTTTGGCGCGGTCGTGGCTGTGGAATTGGATTTCGGGCATCAGATCGCTCAGCGCGATGCACAGGAACGCGCCCGCGGCAAACGCAAGCACGTAGCCGATGGCCGAACCGTCGTCCAGGCCGAGCAGCCCCACGCCCCAGAAACTGGCGAGAGCCACCAGCGGGCACAGCAAGGCAAACGCGGTGTTGGCCGCCGCTCGCGCGCGTGCGCTGTATCCCCCGAACTTCATCATGCCGATGATGGAGTAAGCATCAAGAGGCTTGTGGAGGAGGATGGCGAGGAATACGCCGAGGGCGGGCAACGCGCCACCGGCTTCGTGTGGCGAGCTGATCCGCATGCTGGTACCCAGGGCGACGCCCTCGGTTACAGTGTGTACGCCCAGGCCCATCGCGACGCCTACCAGACTCTGCGAGTGCCCACCGGCATCTCCAGGGTTGTGATCCTGATGCTCGTACAATTCGCCGGCTTCATTGCTGAAGTCGTGCTGGTGGAAGTGAAACACGCGCAGCAGGAAGATCATCACGATCATGCCGAAAACCACCCACACGACGGCTTTCTCCACGTTTCCCGGTCCGGAAATCCGTTCGAGACTGTGTGGCAAGAGGTGGTACATGGCGATACCGAGGATAAAACCCGCCACGAGACTCATCAGTATCTGAATTTTCGTGTGGGTCATGGATCCCAGGACGGCCAGTTTCCCGCCGGCGAAGGAAACGGCAAAGATGCCCAGTGAATATCCCGATATGATGAGCAAACTGTCTGAATCCACGATGACCTGCCCTTGCGTTGGCTTCAGTTTCTGACCTGTTCGGCGCCCGCGGATAAGGTCCCCGAACAGGTTCGCCCGTTGTGACGGATTCTCTGCGAGATACAGATTCGGAACGGTCTGTGCGAATCGTCTCAGTGGCCGATCAAGGCGCCGAATCGCCGGAATTTTTCAGGGGCAACCCTAACGTCCTTCACCGGGTTGCCCCCTTTTGCCATCTGCCCGTATCGATCGGTTGCGACTCAGAAGAACAGCATGAGGAGCAGGATACTGCTCAGCCCGCCCAGCATGAACCCGCCCATGCTGACCGCGCCCGAAACCAATGAAAAGTCGGCGATACGAAACGTCTGTTCGCCCAGGGTGAAGAGCACCTGGGTGCGATCGATTTCCCGATCCGCGAAACTCTTCAATGCCTCTTCGGCGCTGTGCGCTTCCTTTACCGAGACCATGGCAACAAGAATCATCGTGATCGCGGACGCCAGGGTCCCCGTTGCGAATACGAGCAGCGTCGTCAGGGCCAGCCAGTGATAGGCCGCGTCTTCGACTCCGGAAGGCGAACTCATGAATCCGATGATCAATGCCGCGCCGCCGGCATTGCCCAAAAGCAGCAGCCGGGCAGACTCGGTAATCAGCCTGAACATCGTGCCGCGCCGCATATGGACGACCTTGTAGAGCTCCCTCAACCACTCTTCGCCGATTTCTTCGGCTGAAAATTCATCCACCTTTTTCAACGGTCAATCTCCTCCGAGATCGATCAACCGGACGTAGCGCGAACCCGTGTTGGTTCCAGGCTCGAAGGCGAGGGTCCAATCGTCAATCGCTATCGGTCCGGACGTCAATGCCTGTTGCAGAAAATGCTCCCTCGTCAACGTCTCCCCCATGCGCTCCAGCACCTCGATGACGAAACGGCCCAGAATGTATCCCTCGAGGGATACCTCGTTTACGCCGTATTTCCCGTGTTCCGCGCCGTTTCCACCGTCCACGCCCGCCAGCGCGCGATGAAAGCTACCTACCACCCGCATGCCGGTATCGTCGGCATCGGGCATCACTTCGGAAACCAGTATTCTGTCGCTTGGCGCGTCGATCCTCTTCTTCAACTCGTAGGAAAGAACGAACGACAGATTGGCCATTATATATCGGTGGCCGAGAGAGTGCGCCAGGTTGATGATTTCAGAGTTGGACGCATACGCGCCGACAATCATGATGGCGTCCAGGTCGGCCTTGGCCAGGGCGAACAGGCTGGCCTGG
>CAZKDZ010000159.1:0-4517 GCA_964551635.1 uncultured bacterium
CCGCGGAGGCGCACAGAGGAAAAGGCGGCCAGAATGCGCTGATCAGGGCCCGCCTGAATCGCGCCGCGGAACTGGGATGCCGGGTGGCCTGCAGTGGAACGCTTGCCAGGCTGAAAACCTCGTTGGGCAATCTTCAACGCAACGGATTCGAGATCGCCTACCGCAAGAAAGTCTATGTTTGGAAAGAATAGATTCGCAAGGAGGTAAACCATGTCACCGGCACCCGCAGGATTCCATACGATCACCCCTTATCTCGTCGTTGAGGACATTGAAGCGCTCATTTCTTTCCTGAAGGCCGCATTCGGGGCTGAAGAGACCGAACGCGTTCCCGGTCCGGACGGGGTCACCCGGCATGCCGAGGTTCGAATCGGGGATTCGGTTGTCATGATTGGCGCCGCTCAAGAGGGGTATCCGCCCATGCCGGCCGCGCTTTATATGTACGTTGAAGATACCGACGCGTCCTACGCATCCGCGCTCGACGCCGGTGCGGAATCGCTCATGGAGCCCGGCGACCAGTTCTACGGGGACCGGAACGCCGGCGTCAGGGACTGCCAGGGCAACACCTGGTGGATCGCCACGCGCGTGGAGGACCTGACCCCCGAGGAACTCCACAAACGGGCGCAGACCGCGCAACGCTAGGTTCGAAGATTCTATACCACTTCCTCAAAGTCGCGGTTCGCAGCGCGATCCGGAACAGGACCCACACCGCGATCAGCGTTGCCAGTCTGGTGATCGGATTGACCTGCGCCCTGCTCATCTTGCTGTATATTCGATATGAGATGAGCTACGACGCATTTCGTCCTCACGCAGACCGGGTGTACCGCATCATGCAAAAGGACATAGACCAGCGCGGCCGTGTCCGATGGCAGAGTGCGCTGCCGGCAGAGATCGCGGTGAGCCTGCGCAACGACTATCCCCAGGTGGAAGACGTTGTCCAGTACCGCCAGATCAGTTCCTGGTTTCGCGCCGAAGGCCGCCTGTTTCGCCAGCGGCTCTGTCCCGTCGACGGCGACGCCCTGGGGTTTTTCGGGCTGGACGTGATTCACGGCGATGCCACTCCGCTGTCTCGGCAGGACGCCTCGATCGTGTTGACGCGGAGCCTCGCGGCAAAGTTGTTCGGCGACCCGGATCCCGTGGGGGAGACCGTGGAGGTGCAGCGGGAGACGCACGTCCAGTCGTTCAATGTCATCGCCGTCATGAAGGATCTGCCTACCAACACGCGGTTTGAGTTTGACAGCGTCACGCGATTTGCGTCCGGAAAATGGGCTATTCGAGCTGCACCGATCTTCGTTCGTCTACAACCGAACGCGGACGCGGCGGCGGTCGAGCGGTTGCTTTCCGCACAATTCCCAACCACTTCCGGCCGAGCGACGTACCGGCTCCAGCCCATGCCGCGTATTCACCTGTATTCCAAAGTCGACCTGGAGGGATTCAAGGGCGACTCGGGGATGTTGTACGGCGACGTTCGCGGTCTCTATCCGCTATCGGTGCTTGGCCTGGGCATCCTCATCATCGCGTGTATCAACTTCATGAATCTGGCTACCGCGCGCTCATCCCTGCGCGCCCGCGAGACCGGCCTGCGCAGGGTCGCCGGCGCACATCGCCGTACCGTGGTGGGTCAGTTCCTTTGCGAGTCCCTCCTTTTTACCTTCGTCGCTCTGCCAATATCCATAGGATTGACGGATGCGCTTCTGCCCCGGTTTTCCACTCTGATGGGCAGGCCGCTTGTTTTCGATGCCGTCGAGCAGATTCACTGGATTCTGGGTATTGCCTTGATCACCGGCATCGTATCCGGAATCTATCCGGGGCTCTATCTGTCTGCTCAGCAGCCTGTGGACGTCTTCAGAGGTTTGCGCAAGGGGCTCCCGGGAGACCTCTGGGTGCGCCGGGCCCTGGTGATTCTGCAGTTCACGGCATCCACAGTCCTCATTGCGACCACGCTGGTCGTCTATCTGCAGATGGACCTGGTGCAGAAGAGGGACCTGGGATTCAGACGGAAAGGGGTCGTGGTCGTCAAGGTCTTCGGACCCGATGCCGAGCGGCTCCCCCTGAACAGTCGCTATAACATGGTCAAACAGCGATTTTTGGATCATCCCGATATCATAGCGGCCGCAACGAGCCTGGACCTGCCGGGGCACAGCTGGCCCAAACGGCGCTTCGTATCGCCAGTCGATTCGCCCGACAGGGAGTTTGAGGCGCGGTTGTTTCGAGCGAATGAAGATTTCCTCGACTGTTATGGGATTCCGATACTGGCGGGACGGAGCTTCTCACGTGCTTACGCCGAACGGTCGATCGACAACGACGACGTGACCGAGGTACTGATTAACGAGACGGCCGCAAGACGACTCGGTTGGACCGAACCGGTAGGCCGAACGCTATTGCTGGGCAAGCGACCGGTATTGGTCGTTGGGGTGACACAGGACTTTCACGTTCGCTCGCTCAGGGAGCCCATGGTCCCGGTGGTGTTGTCGGCGGCGCGTTCGAACCTGAAATACCTGCATCTGAAGATCGAGGAGGACCGTGAGCAGGAAGCGCTTTCGGATATAACGAGGATCTGGGCTCAGCTGATCCCCACGGTTCCTTTCGACGGCTTCTACATCGACGACTACGTGAAATCCAAATACGGCCATGAGTATCGCCAGGGGGCGCTGGTTGTCCGGTCCGCGATTGTCGCCATCCTCCTGGCCTGCCTGGGTACCGTGGGACTCGCGGCATTCGCGGCCGAGCGACGCACGCGGGAGATCGCGATTCGCAAGGTGGTGGGCGCGTCCGAAGCCCAATGCCTTCAACTGGTTGCCCGGGAATTCCCGATGCTCGCACTCCTGGCCGGGGCGGCTGCATGTCCGTTTGCCTATCTGTTGACACAGGACTGGCTGCGGAACTTTGCATACCGGATCGAACTCACGCTCTGGCCGTTCCTTCTCAGTGTGGCGGTCACGCTCCTTATCGCCGTCGGAACGGTGGTTCGTCTTGCCCGGACCGCGGCCCGTACCAACCCCGTCGATGTCTTGAGCCAGGAATAAGACATTCTACGTAACGTTCTCACAGTCGCCCTCCGGCACATCATTCGCCATCGTTTGTATTTTGCGGCCAATCTCCTCGGCCTGAGCGTTGGTCTCACGTGCATGCTCCTGACGTGGCTCTACGTCGCCCACGAAACCGGCTTCGACAGTTTTCGTCCCGGGGCCGATCGCACCTATCGGGTATTGCGACAGCTGACCACGCCCTACAAAATGGATTACCAGATCGAGGCTCACGCTGCGCTCACCCCCGAGATTGTCGAGTCCATTGCCGAAATCGAATCTGCCAACCGCATCCGTCCGGGCCACAGGTGGGTGCGATATCGCCAGTTTGCCCAACGCCGCGCATTCTGGTATACCGATCCCAACTATCTCGTATTCTGGGGGATCAAATTGAGGCGCGGCGACCTCCACAGAGCTCTCAAGCAACCGGGCGGCGTGGTCCTTTCGCAAGAGGCGGTCGCCGAATTCTTCCCGACCGGGGAAGACCCGTTGGGCAAAGTGCTCGAAGGTCAGTGGGGCGATTACGTTGTCACCGGAATTCTGGATGAGCAGCCGCGCAACACGCATTTCAATCCCCACTTTGTAACCGCAACCCTGCCGGCAGGCGTCCGGGATGCCTGGTCCAACCGGGAACTCCGCACGTCCTTCCGGTGGGTACAGACCTTCATCCGTCTGCGCAAGGATGCCGACCCGGAACGAACCGAACAGAAATTGCGCGCGCTTTCCATACCGGAAGAAAACCCGGAAAACACAACCAGCCATCGCCTGCAATCACTCTTGCGAACGCGTCTATACGGCCGTGAAGATTTCCCGGAAGGCATCAGCGGTCCGGGCACCGGCATTGGCGCCGGTGATCTCAAGGCGGTTCGTTCTCTTGCGTCCATTGGCATGCTCGTCTTACTGGTCGCATGTATCAACTTTGTCAATCTCTCCACCGCGCGCGCGGCCCTTCGGGCCAGGGAAGTGGGTATGCGAAAGGTCGTTGGCGCAGGTCGGCGGCAGTTGGCATTCCAGTTCCTCTTCGAGTCTGTCCTGCTCGCCATGCTCGCGCTGCCCCTGTCTCTTGCCCTCACGGGCGTGACCGCGCCTTACTGGCAACATATTGTGGGACAGACGGATACACTCTCTGCATTTCTGGAGCCGCACATGGCGGCTGGACTAATGGCTGCAACGGTTCTGGTCGGTTTGTTCTCGGGCATCTATCCGGCCCTTCTTCTCAGCCGGGTCACACCCATTGCCGCGTTGCACAGCCAAACCGCCTCGGCGTCCGGCGGATCATTCTCGCGCAGGGTTTTCGTGGTCTTTCAGTTTGCCGTATCCATCTTTCTCGTTACCGTCGCCCTTGTCGCCTTCGTCCAGCTCGACTATGTCCTGAAAAAGGATCTGGGGTTCAAAAAGGAAAACATCCTGGCGCTCCGGATCTTCGACGTCGATGGGTCGCTGAGAAGAACCTACAACGAAGTGAAACAGCGCTTTCTCAAACACCCCGATGTA
>CAZKDZ010000160.1:0-37014 GCA_964551635.1 uncultured bacterium
CCGTCTCAAATCGGATGTTCTCCGACGCACTGATGTGATCGGGCCTTCCATAACGTACATACACCTCCCCACGTACGTCCCAGGGGAATTCGTACTCGCTAAAATGCTCCCGTGCATACGCCACCCGGCGGCAGTGCTCTATCCACCGTTCGTTGGCTGCCGTCACCGGCGCAGGATCCCGAGGCGCCCAGAAAATTACGGATTGCGCCTTGCGCTCTTCATCTGGCGTCGCCTGGAAGCGGGACAGTTCATCGCTGTTGACCACCAGGCTTAGATCATAGTATAATGCCTGCTCGCCGGGTGGCTGACCCTCCAGGAAAGCATCCAGTATCGCATCAAACGGATCGTGGTCCCGCGCATGCTGATACATCTCCGCCAGATCCAGGAACGCGCGCCGCTGATAGGCATTTGGCGTATCCACGACTGCCTTGAACATCGCCAACGCTTCATCCGTGCGTCCTTCTTCCTTCAACCACTGTGCAAGATAGGTCCGAGCCCCGAAATGTGCTCGATTCACCTGGAGTTGCCGCCGGAACGCTTCCTCTGCCTTTCGCGCATTTCGAAATCGACCCGCTCTTCCATCTTTGTAGATCCGACCAATCTGGAACCAGACATCGGGATGATCCGGGTCCACCTTAACCAGTTTCCTGTACGTGTCCAGTTCCCTCGAATTGCCAATTTCCTGGTACGATTGGGCCAGGTTGTAGTACGCTTCCACGTAACCTCGGTCAGCCCGAACGGCCCTTCGAAAATACTTGATTGCCCAATCCAGCATTTTCTCTGTATTGCGAAACACGAGACCCAGTCCGTTCAGGGCCGGTGCGAAGTTTTTCCGCTTTCGGAGGGCTTCTCGGAACGCTTTCTCGGCATCCTTCAGATTTCCCTTTTTCAGGTGGACATGGCCCAGCCCGACGTAAGAAGGCGCATGTTTCGAGTTGATCTCCAGTGCCGCCTGAAAACACCTCTCGGCATTCTCATATTTCCCAGATTCGAGATAGGCCAGCCCAGATTTATACGTGCTATCTACCCGTGAGATGTCCTTTGCAGTCGATCCTTCGGCCGGACTTTCGCCCAAACAAACGACAATCGTGATCGATGCAATCAAATAGTGCTTGAACCCGTTCATATGGAACCCTCCCCTGAGACATTGTCAGATGTTGTGGACGACGACAACGGCGAATCTGATCCACATGCCAGGAGACACGAAAAGACCGCCATCGCAAGCGTATATCTAGTCGACATAACGCGCCCTTTCTCACTCGATCACGCGGAACAGCACGTAGCGCGAGACCACCATATCGTTATGCATGTCCCGGACGCGAACCGAAAGCCGGTGCACGCCCACAGGTACGTGGCTCAGGTCGATCTGTAGATAGGTGAAGTCGTCCACCCGGTTGCCCTCATAGCGCGCCGTGATCGTCGTCTCCACCCCCACCTTGCTTCGGCCCTTCTTCCTGATCCGGCTGGCGAGTTCATCGACTTCCGGAAACACAAACCTCGCCCGGTACGTCACCTCATCCTTTTTCTGCGTGTCGAAATAGTCCGGAATCTCTGCTGGCGGCGTGACCGGTAAACCTCTTTGAGGCTCTTCTTCTTCCTCGGCCGCTCGCTCCGGTTCCGGCCGACGCATGCCAGTCTCTCGGGTCCTGATTACACGCGTGACCTCCAATCGCCTCCCGCCCTCGGGCAACCGTTGCGCCAGGAACAGGTACGGATCGATCTTCTTCTGTTCAGGCCGTCCTATTCGATAAGCGATTTGATACTCCGTGCTTCCGAATTCATCCCGCTCCAGGTTATACACTTCCAGGTAGATGAAGGCGGCTTCGGACCGATGGTAGGTGCGAAGCGGATTTGCCAGGATGTCCAGGTCCGACCGACCCTCCGGAAACGCCGTTCGCGTTTCAATCCGTGCGGCCAGCAAAAGATCGCTCATCGAAAGCGAAGCGTCCACCGGTTCGAACTCGCGGCGCTGCCGGAACGTCCCGATTGATCCCCGTTTCCGGTCCCGCACCTCACCCACCAGATTGTAGACGCCGGGCGAAAGCCCGAATGCGATCTGAAATACCAGATGGCTCCCTCGCAAGCTGTCGGCAGCGGGATATCCGCTCGGGGTTATCTCGGGCCACCGCAATTTGAGATCCGACCGCTTCCGATACACCTCGTCCCATTGTTCATCGAACAGAAAGACACCATTTTCCAGACCCATGCTCCTGTCGGAATCCGATACGGTCACGTTGTACCTGGGAAGCGCATACGCAAGTTCCACGCGAAGGCTGTCCCCGTCCCTGAATCTCGCGACCTGATGGGGCACGCTGTATTTCCGCGGGCCGTAGGGATCGACATACCGCGTCCGATCGGGCAGACGAGACGGAGAGAAGCCGTGGAAGCCGTCGGATATTTGAAAATCGACCCGAAATCCCTCGTAGAACCACGTCTCTTTCTGCATTTGCAGCCTCCAGGGTATCCTCCGTCCCGGCAGGTATCTGCCAAACGTACTGGGCCTGTCTATTGCAATGACCGAACCTGTTTCAGGCCGCTGCATCCGCCGGTGGAGATATCTTCCCAGCTTAATATAGACTCTCCCCATATCTGTCTGCCAACCCTCAATGCCCTTCGAGGGCCGGCTGAACCGCAGATTCGCGTATGCTACCCGGCCGTAGTGCTCCATGCGGCGTTCGTTGAATTCAGTCAGAAACAACGGATCCTGCCGCCGCCAGAACCGGACCCGCTCCACGCTTTCGACCCGTTGCTGAGTGACGCCTGCATCTGCCTCCGGATTCGACGCGAAGTCCTTGAGTTTTCCGCGTTCACCATTCGGCACAATGCTATCTACGGATTCCATCACCGCCCGCTCATCCGGCGCCATTCTCTGCAGCGCTCGGGTATAGAACTCATGCGCCAGCGCTTCTTCGCCCAACTTCTGGTATCCAAGCCCGCAGAAGAGCAGCGCATCCTTGTCGGCAGGCATGCGCTCCAACAGCAGGTTTGCGACCTGGATCAGTTCGACCGGACGGTTCGTCTCCAGGCATGCAAGACCGAGCTGGAAATACGCATCCTTGAACATGGGGTCCGCTTCAATGCAGGTCTTCAGATACGCGACGGCTTCATCCAGTTCCTCAATGCCGAAATCCCTCCACGAATGCCTGGCACGTGTATGTTCTCGCCGGCTGAATCCGGATACCATGTTCATCATGGACATATCGTAATTTTTCAGAAAGTTCTTGACTCCAAGATGGCCGATCATGTAGGCAGCCTTCGCGTGATCGGGATCCAGCTTCAGGACATTCTTGTACTCCGCGGCGGCATTGTGCCAGGATCCCTGCGTCCACAGGATGTCCGCCTTCAAAACGCGGTAGGCGACATCGTCTGTATTCAAACGGATGGCCGCATTGACCGCCTTCATCGCAACATAGCGATCCATCGGCGTGTCAAGGGAGGTATACAGCTTTGCAATCTCGTAATGGGCAGGCGCGAAGTCCGTGTCCGCCCTGACTACTCGCTGGAAGGCTTTTATACTCTCCCCGGTGGAGACGCGACCGACCTGCTCCATCGCCGTCTCATAGAGCCTTTTGGCAAGCTGAGTATCGTCGGCGGCTATCGGCGCAGTGAGAGCGAATCCAATGCAGAGTACAACCAACACCAAAGGACTCAATACTGCACGCCAACGCCCCAACTGACGAACTATCAAAGATGGCATTGCAAGACCTTCAATTGTTGCTTTGTGGACATTTAACTGAGGCTGATATCCATAGACCGTCCTACCCAAAAGACACGGATCTTGCGCCACAGGTTCAAAAAAACTCAAACGAAAAGAGTCCGGACGGCGCACCTTCCGGACTCCAATCGTGCCACAGGTCTCTTGTCTTCCACGCGGCTTCTCACAGACGCCATGTTGCTGGCTGATATTCAGCCGCGTGTTTCACCCGACCCAAGGTCGTTATGCTCAGCCGCAGCCAATCAACCAAAAGTGAACTCGCGAGACCATTTGACGGTCGAATTACTCCCCCCTTGAGGGGGAGTCGTAGAAGCCGAGCCGGTCCCCTCAGCCAGGGTTCCCTGAACTTGCCAAAGTGCTGTTGAATCGCGGGCATTTCGACAAGCTCAATGACCACGCGTTATTAGTTCATTGGACGTCACTAAGCCGCTGTTTGGAGACCCATAACCCCGCCCGGAGGCACTCCGTGAGCACCTGCCCAGCTTGTGCTGCCTGCACTGAGCTTGCCGAAGTGAGCCCGTCGAAGCAAGCCTGTCGAAGGGCTGTCGAAGGGACCGGCGACGGCTGATGCGGTGGGGGGTGACTTCAAATCCTGAATGCAAGAAAACAGCACAAAGAAACGGGCGAGTTTACAGGATTCGGTGTGAGTCAGTTCTCAATCTCCGGTACAAACCGGTGATCAATAACCCAGAACGCTGTAGTTGCCGTCCAGAATCAGGCGACCCGACACGTACACTCCCAACAACGCGAAAAGCACCCACGGGGCATTCAGTGCGCCGATGTAGACGTACAGCTCGCCCCCGGAAATGTGTCGCTGACGCCCGGCCACGAAGAAACTGAACCAGTAGACCGAGGTCACGTAGGCCCACTGCCAGGACAGCGCCAGCCCGATAATGCCGGCAAATACAGCCGGCATGAAATCGACGGTACAGGCGACGTAAAGAATCAACGTTGGAACCGGCGTCACGAAACCGTTGGCGACGTCCGCATTGAAACCCCATGAACGACGATCCGAAAAGGACCCGTCGAACAGCGAATACGTCGCCCAGACATCCGCCCAGACCGTTGGGGACAGCATCCGTCTGAACGGCACTTTGGCGCAGAGGAATTCGACTGCGGGCGTTTTTCCGGTTTCACGCTGCCGGCTGCGCCAATACCCGGCGCGCGTTTCAATATAGTCACGCCTCAAAAAAAGACAGATCTCCCAATAGCAAATCACCAGATTGCTCGCGAAAAACAGACTCAGCAGACAATGGATGAGGCTGAGATCGCCCCGGAGGTGGAAACGGATACCCATGCCGGGAAGCGCCAGCAGCGCGATCGCCAGCGCCGCAAATAGCCCGGCCGGCATCCCCCAACCGGTCTTGCGCGTGCTCTGGTCCGGAGCCGTTCGAATGAGGTCGGATTCACCCATGGCTTATTCCATAGCCGTCGAGGACGTTCGCACCCTGTTTTATGATCTGATGCCGAAACGCCGGCGCATAGAGAGCACGTGTCGGTGAAACTGCGCAACACTCGAGACTATCCCTCAATCCGATTTCGCGATAACAAATACTGCGCCCTTTTCGACGGTTTCCCTGTTGTTTACGTCCCTGACGGTTACTTTCAGCAGGTATTTCCCGGGCGGACGGTTCTCCAACTCGAGCTCCACGTATTCCGCTCCCTGGTCCTCCGTACCCTGCTGCCGGTACGTAACGGAGAGTTCCTCGCGTTTGCCTTCCCGCCATCGGGTCAAGCTGGAGATGAAACCGACGGCGCCTGGGTTTTCGTTTGACGTAACCGTGTAGGACACTTCGTAGTTCGTCTGTCCGAATTCGTCCTTCGACAGGTTGTAGATTTCGTAGTAGACGAATACGCTCTGGCCTTTTGCGTACGTCCGCGTGGGCATTGGGATCACGCGCACCTCGCCCTTGCTGAATCTGGATCCTGTCAACTCTGTTTCAATGCGCCAGGCGAGTTGCAGGTCGCTGATCTGTAATTCTCGCCTTCCGTACGGTTCTACGATGACCTCCTGACGATATCTGCCCCGGTTCTGGGACAATCGGTCCTTGATTCCGACCTCCATCAGGTAGCGCCCCGCGGGAATGGCCAAACGAACCATATCCGGGACGAAACCGTCTCGCCGGCCGGAAAGGTCGCCGTCGTTCTCGAAGATGATCTGTCCGTCCCTCCGGTAGATTGCGCCAGTCTGCCTGTTGAGCAGCGCGACCGTCCGTTCTACCTCTATGCGTGTTTCGTTCTTGTCCTGCTGGTATTGTCCAGCCAAGTGAGGAATGCCAAGATAAACTTCCAATGAGGATAGATCGTCTCTTCGAAAATCCGCCAGATCGTAGTAAAACGTGAAAGGGTCTTCGTTGGCTTCGAACTTATAGTAGTTGGGCGTCGCACTGGCGGCCTGCGCGGTGACAGTTCTCGGATTGTAGCGATTCAGACTTGCCTGCTGTCGGACGGGAATCCGCGAATCCGATGGAGAAGGCGCATAATCGTAGATCCCGTTCTGGAATTCATCCGTAAACGTGATTTCGATTCCGCCGCCAACGTCGACGTAGACCCAGGTCTCCCAGGCGACCATCGACGCATCTTCCTCGCTGGAGACCGGCCTGTAGTTCGTGGGAGGAAGGGCGTCGCTGGCGAGGGTGTTACTTTGGGGATTGTCCTTGAGCTCCGCGGTGAATTCGGGACCTTCTCCCAAAGACTGCCGCAGGCTTTGAACGGGATAGACCGGGCCGGGATAAATGGACTCGAAAGGAGACGCCTGAAGCTTGTAATCTCCGTCTATGTGTCGAATTCCCTTCGCATCCTCAGCGGGTTTGAGAAAGTATTTCGCTGGCACGGATGTACCGTAAATCGCACGGGCAAGGCGCTCCTTGACCCGCTGGACGGCAAGGCTCTGATCCACGTTCATCATATCGGAACGCGACCGATGGTCCGGCTCTCCGAAACGCACGTACACATCGCCGCGGCGGTCCCAGGGCTGACGGCCTGACGAGAAGCTGCGGCGCGCGTACCACACCCGGCGATAGTGCTCGAGCTGACGTTCGTTGGCCGACGTCGTTAAATCAGGATCTTTTTCAGTCCAGAACCTTTGCAGGAACGCCCCTCTTAACGTCTCCGGCGACGCTTCAAAGGCCGCCATTTCGACATCCGACGCGACGAGACTGATATCGCCGAAGAGCGCGCGTTCCTCGGCGTCCAAACTCTCCAGATACCTCTTGAAGTATGCATCAGCCTGATCGAGGGCTTCCAGTTTCAGACAGGCCTGCGCCAATATGGGGAGGATTTCAGCATCATCCGGGTGTTCGCGGGCGTAGTCTTCCAGGAGTTCGACAATCCTCGAGTATTCTCGTGATTTCAAGTAGACGGCTGCCAGTCGGTTCCGGCCCCGCGGGTCATCCGGACGCAGGGACATGTACTGGGCATAGTGGAGCGCCGCTCGTTCATAATCCTTGTGAAGTGTCTCGTACCATTCTCCCAGAAGCAAATGGGCAGGTCCGAACGTTGGGTCCATTTCCAGCAGCTTCTCGCAGTCGCCCTTTACGTCGTACTCCTTTAACGCATACCTGATCTTTGCAATGTTGAAACGCGCATCGATGTAGTCCCGGTCGTACTGAAGCGCTTTCTGAAAATATCGTATGGCGTCGTGCCGTGCTTTCGGGCGCTGTTGAAACACGAGGCCCAGGCCGTTGTGCGCTTCGGCCAGTCTGTGGTCCAATCGGGTCGCCCTTTCGAACGATGCCAGCGCTTTATCCAATTGCCCCGATTCAAGATAGGTATAGCCCGCTTTCGAGTGTCCCAATGCGAAACGAGGCGCCACCCGCGTCACCATCTCCAACGCCTGAGGCGCAAGTGGACTCCCTGCTTCCAGCATGGCGACGCCAGCAGAAAGGAGAGAGTCGACCTGCGCGCGATCGACAGATCTGTCCTGTACCAGGTCTCCACCAGGATCGTGAACCAGTTCCACCAGCCGTCCCTTATAGAAAAAGCTGGTCAATATTGCCTCGCCGTGGGACGCGTCAATACGGTAGAAGTAACTGAACTCGCGTCCGGATTCGGGATCCGCAGGAGAGCGAAACAGAGTATTGAGAACGTCCAGATCTTCCTTTGATGAAACTTGCTCCGCCGCCCAGGACTTGAGCACCGGAAGGGTTTCCGGGCGATGTCCCTCATGCGCTTGCGCATAGGTACGGATGAGATCCGCGAGAACCATTAGATGGCCCCGGCAGACCCGACGCGCACCGTATTTACGAGCTTCTATGGCTCGCAGTTTCAGTTCGCGCACGTATGCGGCGATCGGTTCGGCATAGAATCCAACCGGCCCACGGTGTCGACGCAGGCCCTCGAAAACGGAAGCCGCCCTGCGATACTTTTGTGAGGCGTCTTCGAAGTCCCACTGGTGCAGTGCGGTATAGGCCAGTGCGTTCGCTTGAAATGCGGTACCCAGAGCCTGCAGCGCGGCCAAAGCCTCTTTGGATGCGGGACCCGGATCGCTGTTGACGTACGTGTCCGCCTTGCCTGCACCTGCATCCCTGACGCTTCCTTCCGGGATGACACGCATCGGACCTGAAGTAACGGGGATTTCCCAGATGCGCGGAAGAGACAGCGGGGACAACCTTCGTTTCATCAGGGAAAGGCCGATCATCTTTGTTTCAAGGGGTTTCTCGCGGTAATAGAGCGCGTCTCCTGCCGGATTCCACGCCAATCCACCCGACGCTCCGGGAAATGTTCCCAGACGGCGGGCGTCTTCCGATTTCTCTACCCACACTTCAGTCAAGCTCACCGGACCGTCAGACCATGTAACCGTCCAGGCTTTCTTCTCTCTTGACGGATCGACCACGACGTTCTGTTGCGACAACGCGTCGGAAATGCCGAGTGTCAAAATTATCCAGATGGGCATCGAACGAGACATCGCCGGCAGAATGCTGCCGAAGACGAGGGAGATCTGTGGACGGGATGGATTGGATTGATACATTGGGTTCCAGATCTTCGGCATTTTTCTGCGGGATGCAGAAAGAAGATTCTGACCTGATTAATTCATGAATCGACGGACAATGCGTTTTACGGAAGCAGAAACGTCTCCCTGGCCATTGGTCGTTTCGAAGCAAACGTGAAGGCGAGGTCAGTACGTCGATGGGTTATGGAACACATGTTGCCAGTTTTGTGAATGATGCAGGTTAAGGTGTGAAAATCAAAATCTGATCCGTAATCGACTCAGGAACAGCAGAATGACCGCCATCACTCCATTTCACTCCGCCGGCGATAACGACGCGGCCGTCATCGAGGAGCGTCACGGTCGCCCCGGATCGCCACTGTCCTATGCTGTGTCCCGTAGGTGAAAATACCTGAGTGTCCGGATTATACAGTGCGATATTGCCGTTTTCAGAGTGAATGAAAAACACCCTGCCGGACGGCAGCAGAAGGGCGGCTATGGGAGCCATTGCGGAAGTCCCGGCGGGCGAGAAGGTGTTTGTTTCGGGGTCGTAGATCTCGGCCGTCTGTGCGCGACGCCCGTTTCCGGCGAAACCGCCAACGATCAGTACCCTGCCGTCCGAAAGAAGCACGGCAGTATGGCCCCAGCGGTCGACTTGCAGATGACCGGCTTCCGTAAAACCATTCGACGAGGGATCGTAGATCAGATTCCGTCCGGTCAACTCGACTCCCCTGTGGGCTCCTCCAACGATCAGCACGCGGCCGTCCTTCAGCAAAGTCGCCGTATGGCCATTTCCGGGAAGGTCCATCGCGAATGTGTCGGAACATGTGCCTGTAGCGGGATCGACAACGCGCCATCGTCCACCCGCGGGTGATCCGCCGATTAAAAGAACCTCTCCATTGGGCAACAGGGTGGCAGTGCTGGTCCCAAATGTCAAGGGCGCGTCTGCAACGGCGTCGAATCTGCCGGAATGAATATCGTACTTCTCAATTGGGAGTCGTAACCAACTGGATATAATCAGAACCCGACCGTCGGGAAGCAATATTCCGTGGTCCTCGCTACGACTTGCGTTCATGTTTCCGGTTCGCGTTGAGACCCCGGTTTCAGGATCGAAAATCTCCGCGCTGACAAGGAGATCTTGCTCGATTACACCCCCTCCCGCAGGAGGTAGCACCGCGTTGCCGCCGGCAATCAGGACCTTGCCATTCTGCAATAGTGTCGCGACATGCAGATTCCGGGGTCGAGTCAGATTTCCAACCTCGTGGAGGCCCCGTTCAAGGTCCGGCATCATCGCCGAATCGCTTCCGCAAGCCCAGAAGCTCAAGAGAATTAACAACGGAAACAAGATTCTGGTGGTCATTTTCTTATTCCCTCGTTGAGGAAGAATTGACATCCCCCCGCCGAATCAGCCGTCGCCGACCCTTCGACCCTTCGACAGGCTCAGGGACCGTAGGCCCAGGGCAGCGCGTTCGACATTTCGACAAGCTCAATGCAGGCAGGCTTAGGGCAGGTTACGGGTCTCCTGAAAGCGGCCCAATGACGTTAAATGAACGAATTAACGCGTGGTCATTGAGCATGCCTGCATTGAGCTTGTCGAAATGTCAAAATACCCGCTATTCAACGACGCTTCGATCCCTCGACAATGGTTATTGCGAAGCATGTCATTCTAAGCGCAGCGAAGATTCTCCTGTCCGTTCCGTGCAGCAGGACGACGTGCTGCCTCTCAGGTGTCGCCACGTGGTAATTGCACTGGGTTGATCCCATGCTGCAGTAGATCCTTCGTCGGCCTGGGGACCCTTCGACCCTTCGACAAACTCAGGGACCGCAGGCTCAGGGCAAGTCCTCTGCAAGACAATCTGATCTCATGTGAATAAAACAGAAGTGATTCGTGGACGTTGCACCCTGGCCTCCTCTGGATGACAGCGGGAAGCATCGTGCTTAACGATCGGCCAGCCTGTCGTTCTGAGCGATGCGGGCAGACAGGAATGTCCGCCCCACCCTCACTTCGGCTTCCTCACTGCTCATGTTGGGATTCGTTCCTGCCGTTCTCTTCGCTGACGTCGCCCGGCGTGTATATCCTGAATCCCATAGAGCCGTTATTCGATCCATGTTTCGGTTGGCCCCGACAATCCTATTCCGCGATGACAAAACCGGCTTCCTTCTCGACGGTTTCCCCGTTGTTTACGTCCCTGACGGTTACTTTCAGCAGATACTTCCCGGGCGGACGGTTCTCCAACTCGAGCTCCACGTATTCCGCTTCCTGGTCCTCCGTACCCTGCTGCTGGTACGTAACGGAGAGTTCCTCTCGTTTTCCTTTCCTCCACCGTGTCAGGCTGGAGATGATACCGACGGCGCGTGGGTTTTCGTCTGACGTGACCGTGTAGGACACTTCGTAGCTCGTCTGTCCGAATTCGTCCTTTGACAGGTTGTAGATTTCGTAGTAGACGAATACATTCCGGCCTCTTTCGTACGTCCGCGTGGGCATTGGAATGACCCACAGTCTGCCCTTACTGAATTTGTCCTCGTTCTCGCTCGTGGAAATGCGCCAGGCCATTTCCAGATCGCTCAATTGAAGCCCCGTCCCCCTGTAGGACTCCACCTCCACGTCCTGTCGGTACCGCGCGTGCCGGGCGGAGAGACGGTCCCTCAACTTGACTTCCATCCGATAGAGGCCGGCCGGAACGTCCATGCGGGCAAGGTCAGGAACGAACCCGCTGCGTTCTGTGGTTACGTCTCCCCTGGCGGCAAAACGTATCAGTTCGTGACTACGGTAGACCGCTCCAGTCGTTCGATTACGAAGAGCCACCGTCCGGTCGGCATCTATCTCCGTGCGGTCTTCATCACGCAGGTAATGGCCCTGATGTCGAGGAATCCCGGCGTAGACTTCGAGCGCCGTATCGTAACCCTGTTCGCTTCTGAAGTCGGCCGAATCGTAATAGAACTCCATCGGATTCTCGTTCAGAGGCGGTACGTAGTAATCGGGAGTTGCCGCGGCAGCCATGCGATAGACGTTGTGTGGATTGTACCGGGTCAGCATGGCCTGCTGCCGGCTGGGAATGCGGGCGTCAAGTGGCGCTGGCGCGTAGTTGTAGGTACCATTGTGGAATTCGTCGGTGAATGTAATCTCGATACCGCCGCCCACATTGACATAGACCCAGGTCTCCCAGGGGACGATCGAGGCGTCGTTTTCACTGGTCACAGGTTTGAAGTCTATTGGTCTTCCGCTGCCTCTTCCGGAACCGTAAATCTGATTCTCCTGCTCGGTACGGTCGATTCCCAATCGGTTAGCTTGTTTCTTCTTGATTGCGTCGCCGTGGTATTCCGCGCTGAATCCCGGGGAGTCACCCACACTTGCGCCTCGATGGCTGCGCACGGGGTAGACCGGACCGGCGTACGTCGCGCCGGGGCCCGAGGTCTCAATCGGGACGTCGCCGCGGGCGTGCCCGATACCATCCAGGTCTGTTGCGGACTTCAGAAACATATGAGGCGGAACGGCCGCGCCATAAAGCGCCGTTGAAAGACGTTCCTTTATCCGCTGTACCGCCAGTGACTGCTGGAAATTCCGGTCGTCGGAGCGTGACCGGTGGTTCGGCTCACCGAACCGGATGTACACTTCGCCGCGCTGGTCCCACGGTTGCTTGCCCTCCGAAAAATTCTGCATCGAATACCACACCCGACGGTAATGCTCCAGCCGGCGTTCGTTGGCGGTGGTGGTCAGGTCCGGGTCCCTTTCGGACCAGAACGATTCCAGAAATGACTGCCTGTCCGATAGCGGGGTCCGTTCAAATGCCGCCAACTGCTCGGAAGACGTGACCAGCGTGATATCGTCGTAGTATGCGCGCTCCTTTTCATCGACCGCCTCAAGGTAGTCCCTGAAAAAGGCTTCAGCCCTGTCGAATGCTTCCAGCCTGGCACAGGCCTGCGCCAATATCGGCAGGATCTGAATGTCATCGGGGTGTTCCAGCGCGTATTCCTGCAGCATCTCAGCGATACGCGCGTAGTTGCGTGTCTCAAGGTAGACCGCTGCCAGGCGTTTCCGGCCCTCCGGATCGTCAGGCGCGAGGCCCAAATATTGGGCGTAGTAGAGGGCTGCGTTTTCGTAATCCTTTTCGAATTCCTCGTACCATTTGCCCATCAGCAGGTAGGCCGGGGCATATCGAGGGTCTATTTCCATCAATTTTTCAAGGTCAAGCCGGGCGTCGTGTTCTTCCAGTTCGTGCCGGACTTCGGCGATATTGTAACGGGCTTCGACGTAGTCCCGTTTGTACTGGAGCGCTTTCTGAAAGTAACGAATGGCGTCGTAGGAGCCCCTGGGCCACTTTCGAAACGTCAGACCCAGGCCGAAATAGGCCTCGGCCAGCGTGTGATCGCTTGCTATCGCGCCTTCAAAAGCGTGAATGGCGCGAACCAGGTTCCCCGCCTCCAGGTATGCGAACCCGAGCTTGCTGTGGCCGGTTGCAAAATCCTGCGCGACGCCGGCGAGGATTTCCAGCGTGGAGACAGCCCTGTGCGGGTCCTCTTGAGTGAGTTCGATCCCAAGTGCAAGGAGAGAGTCGATCTGAATTTGGCCTACGCGCCGGTCGACGGTTCGATAGCCCGCGTTGCTGCGGACGGATTCTACAAGACGCCCACCGTGGAAGAAACTGGTGACCACGGCTTCGCCGCCCACAGCTTCCGGTCGGTAGCCGTGGGCGTAGCTGATCCACCTCGCGCCTTCCGGGTCAGCCGCCGATCGGAACAGCGTCCTCATAACGACCGAGTCGGCGCGCGTAAGGGAATGGGATTCGACCCACGTCTTAAGCCCGTCCAGACCCGCAGGACGCTGGCCGTCGTGGTCCTGTTCGTAAGTATGCAGCAGGTCTCCGATAACGGTCAGATGGTCCCGGCACACCCAGCGGGCGCCGGATTCTTCTCTGGCTTCATGGGCCATCGCGCCAAGCGCCTCGATATAGGCGTCTACCGGCTCTCTGAACAGGCCCTGTTTCCTGTATCGCGAGGGAAGAGCCTCCCAGGCTTTCGCTGCTTTTCGGTACCGGTCCTCCGCCTCTTCAAAATCCCATCGATGCAGGGTGCTGTATGCCAGGGCCGTGGCTTTGAACGCGGCAGCGACGCCCGCCAGAACTGCTTTCGCGCCCTTAGTCGGGACAGGAGTTCCGTCATCGGTCGCAAGCTGTGGTGTTTCGGGTTCGGCCACTTCTGTTCCAGGCTGGGGCTGTACGGATCCATCAGAAATCGAGATCTCCCAGACACGGGCCTGGACCAGCGGTACGGTTCGCCTGGGAACAATCGAGACACTGTGCAGCGCTACGCTAAGAGAGGTGTCCCGGAATTTTAGCCGGTCCCCGTCATCGGACCAGGCCAGGCTTCCAGGAGAACCGGGAAAAATGCCAAGGCGGCGGGGCCGGCCTCGTTCGTCATCGACCCAGATCTCGGTAACCGCGACGGGCCCGGTTTCCAGTCCGACGGCCCACGCGGTTCGTCCTTCGCTTGAAACCGATACGGTCTGACGGCGAGTTTCCGCATCCGGATTCGCAATTGGTAAAATCGCAGCGCTTATCGCGACGAACGGTACGATCAGCATCATTCGGCCTTCGCGTATACACCCGTATATAGTCTTCATCTTCCCAACCTTTCGTTGTCGTATCACCACGGTACAGGATAGCAATTCAACACGATGTCGAATTATTTCGAGTGAAACAGAGAGGCGCAGCCAGACTCCGCCCCTGACGACTCCATACATTAGCCTTGAGACCCAATCCTTGCGATGAGCTACCGATATAAGGAAATCCGCGTCCGGTCACCCAAAGTCCGCAGGTCCTATTGGCTGACAGATATCCTGGTATTTATCGACATTTTGACCGCGTCGCTATCCACGATGCGAACTTTGCGGCCGTTCGTGGTTTCGGTTGTTATTACCATCCGGGATTTGAGACGCGACCCGGAGAACACAGCCGCCTCTGGCGCCGTGAGCGTGATCTGTTCCCGGCGGGTAACGGAGTTCTTGACCAGGCCCGTATTCGGGTCGAGCGGAGCGGCGCCAACGGCAATGTCTCCCTGGCGAGGGATCTTCAGTGCGGGAGATTCCAGAAGGCGGTCGGCGTCCGTTCCCAGAAAAAGCCGGACTCCGACGCCAACGGGCAACCCATTGGCCAGATCCAGTGTGAGTGTTCCACCAGTGGCTCGTGCAACTCTGGCACGGGTGGATGTATCGATGTTGATATTCTTCGATTCAGAGACGGCCGTATGTTCCTCGAACGCTGCCTCCAGCGGCGAACGGATGGCAACCTGAATATCCAAACCGTCGGTCCGTCTGACCGTGGACTGGCTGACGCCGCCCAGGAGGATGTCGCCGCTGATTTCGATGAATGCCGGTTTGAGGTTGAGCAGGTCGACAATGTTGCTGTTCGTTTCGTCGAGACGCAGCGTCGTAAGCACGGGATCGACCGGGTTGCCTTCGCCAAGGGAGCGCATTTCCGTCGGTAGTTCGAGGGATATTGACCTCCCGCCCGTGGTGTCCTCACGAGCAACGACATTCAAACTCAATTCCTTCGAAAATACAATCCCGTTGGCAAGGTTGATTTCGAGTGTGGCAGACTGTACGCCCTCAAAGTCGGCAGGCAGGGAGACATCTAACGGATCGGTTTCAAACGGAATACGCATATCGACGATACGGCCGGTAAGCGAATTGAAAGCAATAGGGGATGGGACGTAGCGCCAATCCACCATCCGTTCGCTGATGAGACGAAGCCCGGAAGTTTCTACATCCATGTTTCCCGATATATTGTTTATGAAGTCGCTTCCACTAGAACTCATCTGAGGTCTGAAGACTGTACCTCCCAAGGGCAGCCGAACCGTCTTAACGGCGTTCGCGGGAATGACGTCTGCCAGGTTAATGACCTCATTTTTCTTGATGTCGTTGAAATACAATTTTATCCGTACGTCTTCAGGCATATTGTTGTGCATATCGAATCGCATTTCACCTGACAAGATCTCCGTCTGCACAACTTCCAGGCGGGTAGGCTTCAACTTGACCGTCACAAACGACGTCGTCCACCCCATACTTGGATGCCTGCCTCCCCAGCCCGAATCCGGCAATGGGAAGATCATCAGGCTGTCTTCAAGGGTCACCCGGATATCCTGCGCAAAGTCGAAGGACGGGCGAAGCGCCGCCATGTCCTCCTGCTGGGAGACGACTTCCCGCATCGTAAGTATAAGATCGCTGAAGGACAGATTGATCGACCCGCCGGTCTGGGTTGGCCCCTGCGTCGGCGCCGGTCCCTGCGGCGAGTTCTTCTGGCCGCAACCGATACACGTAATGGCAAGAACAACCTTCCACGTTTGGCGGGCGAGTATGCTGTACCGATTTAGATTACACACTTTCCGCGTTTTTAATTTCACCTTTCTCGATTCCTTGAAATCGGTTTGAACGGCCGCGTCTGATTGCCGCGCCTTCAATCTGTCGATCCTTTAAAGAACGCATTCCTATTTCGCGATAACAAAGCCGGCGTCTTTTGCAACTGTCTCGCCGCTGTTGCTGTCGTGGATTAAGTACTGTTTCCCGTGCCCACCAGTGACCCGCATGCACACCGCGACTAAGGGCGGTACTCCAGGATCTGATCCAGGGTTTCTCCGTCTTTTGATCCGCCAATAACCAGCACGCGCCCGTCACGAAGCGCCGTCATCGTATACAGGCTGTGGTCTCGCCCGATGTTGACGCCGGTTGGATGAAATGTCCCGTTTTCCGGGTCGTAGAGTACCGCGTCGCCGTTGCGGAGGATGAAAAATACATCCCCTGTATTCAACACGGCGGCCGCTCGAATCTGCTCGTTGCCGGGACTGCCAGCCTGCGAAAACATCCCGTTGGAGGGGTCGTAACGCTCAGCGGCCGTCACCTGCGTCGGTGACGCCGGATCACCTTTTCTACCGCCTGCAATGAACACGCTGCCGTCCGGAAGCGGAAGCGCCAGATGTCCGAACCGTTCGTGCGACAGACTCCCAATCTTCGTGATGACATTGGACGACGGATCGTAGATTTCAGAATCTTTAACTGCACGATCGGCGATCCCGCCGGTAATCAAAGCCCGCCCATCCCGCAGCATTGTCGCCGTATAAGCCCCGCGAGGGACCGCCAGCCGGTTCTTGAATTCAAACTCGCCCGTTTCCGGATCTATAGTCCAGATCGTACCGGATCGACCGAATGCAAGGATCTTTCCATTTGAAAGTACCATAGACCTGGAGATTTTTTCGAATGCGGGATTGAATTGAATTGGCGTAAATTCGCCGGTTCGTGGATCGAATATTTCCACCGGGTACGTCGTTGCACCGGTATGCTGAGTCGCGCTTGCAAATACAACCCGACCGTCTGGCAGCAATGTACCTTTGTCGCCCATTCGCGGGGACGACATGCTGTGGGTTGCTCTGGAGGATCCGGTTTCGGGATCAAAAATCTCCGCACTGGTATGATAGGTCGAATATGCGCCGGTCCCACCTGCCGCGGCGCCTCCACCGATCAGTACCCTTCCGTCCCGCAACAATATCGAATAATGCCCGTGACGCTTGTCCGTCAGGTGTCCGGCGACTGTAAAGCCAATCCGTTCGCTCTTCGCCTCCGGGGACGTCGGCACGGGCGAACCGCAACCGATCAGGCTCGAGACAATTGCCAGTGCGGAAATCGTCCTACAAGACATTCGAAATCCTTCCTTATCGTCGAAACCTCTCTCCCGGCCCTCACCCAGGGCTATCAGCTATCAGTCGTCAGCTAAAAACGAAAGGCAAGATCAAAGTCCAACCTCTTCTCCCTGCCCCGCAGACCTCTCTCCCCGACCCTCTCT
Organism: uncultured bacterium; assembly: GCA_964551635.1. Lineage (GTDB taxonomy): Bacteria > Latescibacterota > UBA2968 > UBA2968 > JAAXHE01. Next base: position 17,474 of record CAZKDZ010000160.1, read on the forward strand.
CCTACCAGGAGAGAGGGAGCAAAAACAGGCTTCGCGTGCCGGTCATTGACAGACGCTCTGATCGAAAGGAAATCGCCATCCGGCACATCACAAAACCTCTACAGCCACCTATCAACATTCCCCCTTCCTCTCAGGAAGGGGGTTAGGGGAAAGGTCCCTGCCGACAGACCTATTTCGCGATCACAAACAAGACGTCTTTCTCTGCCGTTTCACCGCTGTTCCTGTCGTGGATCGCCACCTTCAGGGAGTATCGACCCGGGGCCTGTTCGGCGAGGTCCATTTCGACATATTCCACTTCCTGCGTTGCCTCCCCCTGCTGTTCGTAGGTGACGGCCAGTTCCTCGCGTATCCCGGTCCTCCAGCGGAACAGGCGAGAGATGTTGCTGACAGCGCCCGGGATGTCACTGGATGTGATCGTATGGGATATGGTGTAATTGGTCTGCCCGAACGCGTCTTTCTCCAGGTTGTAGATTTCGTAGTACACGAAGACGCCCTGGCCGCTCTTGAACGTTCGCGACGGCATTGGAACGACGTTCAGGTCTCCCTTGTTGAACGGGCTGCCCGCTTTTTCCGATGCCACCATCCAGGCCAGTTCGAGGTCGCTCATCTGCAGCCCCTCTTCACCGTATGGCTCCACGACGACCTGCTGTCGATAGGCGCCCATTCGCCCTCTGAGCCGGTCCTGGGCCTTCACCTCCAGCCGGTAAGCGCCGGGCGGCAGGTTCAGCTTCAGGACGCCGGGAACCTGGATGCCCTCTCCGGCCCGGTTTCCTTCCGCCTCGTACGTCAGCCCCTCGGATTGCCGGTACACGGTGTCCAGCGTGGATGAAATGAGCGCCGCGTGGTGCGTGAGGACCTGTCGTGTGACGTCCTCTTCCGAATCGTAGTGGGCGGGGAGGATGGGCACCCCGTAGTAGATTTCGAGGAGGCTGCGGTCATCCTCGCCCCGGAAGTCAGCAAGCGAATAGTGGAAATCAAGAGGGGCTGTTTCCTCTTCAGGCGCATAATAATTGGGTTCTACGCGTGCCGCTCGCTTGTAGATCTCTCTTGGAGAGTTGCTTCTCAACTTCGCGGTCTGGCCGAGGTCGATGTCCCCGCGATTCGGCGGCATCGGGGCGTATTCATAGGTTCCGGCGCCGAATTCGTCCGTAAACGTGATTTCGATGCCGCCGCCCACGTCGGTGTAGATCCATGTCTCCCATGGGATCGTCCCCCTGTCTTCTCCGGACGTGACCGGGTGATAGTCTCCGAAGCCCAGGCGCTTGTCCATATCCATGAGACCCAGCCTCACGGTATCCATAACGTCCTCCACCGGTGCGGGTCCGCCAAACCCTCCACCCCCACCGGCGAATTCATCTCCACCCGCGGATCCCCCGCTTTCGCCAGGCAATCCCGCGTCAGACCCGCGCAATCCCGGGGTCTCGGCTTCCCGAAACTCGTACCATTCGCCCTCCAGTCGTCGCATACCGCGAACCGGAAAGACCGGACCCATAAACGACTCACCCATGCCGTCGGCGCCGTAGATATTCGCGGCGAGGCGTTCTTTGACCCGCTGCACGGCCAGGCTTTGTCTGTAGTTGGGCTTATCGGACCTGGAGCGGTGGTCCGGTTCTCCGAAACGAACGTAGACCTCGCCCCTCACGTCCCACGGCTGTTTGTTTTCCGAGAATTCGGTGAGCGCGTGCCAGACGCGGCGGTAGTGCTCCAGCAGGCGTTCGTTTACCGGCGTGGAGAGGTCCGGGTCCCGGTCGTTCCAGAACCGTCGCAGGAAAGCGGGGCGTTCGGCCTCGGGAGTCTTGTTGAATTCGGCGAGTTCTTCCAGTGATGAAACCAGGCGGATATCCTCATACAATACCCGTTCGTGAGTTGGGAGTTTCGCTACGTAGTCCTCGAAGAACTCCATCGCCATGTCCGGCTTTCCCTGCTTCATGGATGCCTGCGCGACGATCGGCATCAGTTCAATCGCATCGGGATTCTGCTCGACGAACCCGAGCAGCTTCGCCATGATCTTCTCGTAGTCTTCGATCATCAGGTACGCAATGCCCAGCCGGCTGCGAAGGCTGGTATCGCCGGGTCTCAGCGCCATGTATCGGGTGTACCAGACAATGGCCTGTTCATAGTCCTTCCAGAAACCGGCGTACCAGTCGCCCATCAGGCGATAGGCGTCCGCATAGTCCGGGTCCAGTTCCAGTACCCGGTCGACGGCGCGGCCCACGTCGTACTCATTCATCAGGTAGCGCATTCTGGCAATCTGATATCGCGCATCCACGTACCCGTGGTCCCGGGCAAGGGCCTCCTGGAAATAGTGGATGGCCAGGTTGCGTTCCTTGGGAATCTCCGCGTAGACCAGGCCCACACCGTAGTAGGCCCTGGCGCCACCCTGCAGAGAGATCGCTTTCTTGAAGGCCCACATCGCGCGCTTGTAGTCTTCCGCCTTGTAGTACGCGTGGCCGAGTTCGACGTGAAGGGGCGCATCCTTCGGGCGCTGGACGGCCACGAGTTGAAACAGGGCGGCCGCCTCCCGCAGCCGTTCCTCTCGGGTGCTCTGCACCACCACGGCGAAGAGGGAGTCGACCGTTTCAGAACGCATGTCAACCGCCTCGAGCCTTCGTCCGAGCGGTGTCTTCGTCAGGTGAAGATACCGGTCCGGGTGCCGGAAACAGGCCAGGACCGGCATGCCGGGTGCGGCTTCAGGCCTGTAGAGATGTTCGATCAACGGCTCCGAATCGGTAGTTGCAGGGCAGCTGAAGAGAATGTCCAGGACTTCCTTATCCCTCCTGAGTTCCGCTTCGCCGGTCGCCTGCATATCGGCATTTTGTTTCGCCCACCCGTACAGTTTGCCGTGTTCAACTGGTCGGGCGCCGTGCTTTTCGGCGTAGCGCCCTGCCAGGTCGTTCAATACAAGCATGTGTTCCAGGCAGGAATGTTCCCCCGCGGCGGCATCTGTTCTGAGTTGCTGTTCGCGCAGCGTCGCGACGTAAGCGAGGCAGCTTGCTTTTGAGATCCGGAGGTCCTTGTGGTGTTTATGGAACCCCGAGAACATCCGTTCAACGGCCTTGCGCGCGTCCTTTTCCCGGTGGCGGTCCCCCCGGTGCACGGCCGAGTTCATCCGGTTGTACCGGCTCAATCCCCTCTGAAGCTCGACCAGGGCCCTTTGCAGGGAAACCTGTTCGCGGGCGTCCGGTGTGGGTTCGAATTCGACGCGTGTGGGCTCGGCAACCGCGCGAACGCTGGCGGCTTCTGAGGTGGTCTCCGTACCCGCCTCTCCGGTTTCCACGTGCACGAACTTCACGTCTTCCGACGTCGAATCACTCTCAACAAAGTAGACTTTGGCGCCGTCTTCGGACCAACGCGGAGCGCCCGTTGTCCTGCCGGTCCGGAGTTGCGTTGCCTGTCCCGCCCGGTCAATCCTCCAGAGCCCCGGTTGACCCCCATCTACCGAGCCGTCCCACTCACCGCGCACAGCGAGAAAATTGCCGTCGGGCGACACGGCAAGGTCCAGTGGGTTGAGCTCGGGCGGAAGCGGCCACCGGGTTTCGTCCGAACCGTCGATCGACAATTCCCAAATCCGATTCTTCACAATCGGCAGACTGCGGCCGCCCGAGAGGTACGATCCGAAGGCGGGATATCTGAGACTGCGTTCCAGATAGACTACAGCGCTGCCATCCGGGAGGAACCCGAGGGAGCCACCCGCGCCCGGATAGGTCCTGATCCTTTCACGACTGGCGCCGCCGTCTCGAGACAGCCATATCTCCGTCAGCAACGCCCTCCGTTCGCCGCGTTGGACGGCGTACGCCAGTGTCCGACCGTCTGATGATGACACTCCAGGGCTGCCTTCTGCCCGTGAGAAAACTATAAGACAGAAAAACATCGCCCCGAGGAATACCGTATTGATCATAATGCCGAAATCGGACGACTTACGGAAAGACCTTCGACTGATGATGGTTTTCGAATATGCCATCTGACAAACCTGGGTTGCAGCTTGGATAGAAGAGACCCTCAAGTATTCACCTAAGGGGCACTGACCCTTGCAGAAAGTGGCTCAATATGCGTACCCGTCCATTGTTTCGGATTCATCGTCGTACCATGAGCACGCGAATTCCAGTGCGTTGTCCCCAACCTCGGCCGCGCCTGCGTACCGCCGACCGCACTTCCTGGACGGTGTCCCCAAACGACCCTCCCTTGATAACATGGAGCGTACCCGGCCACCCTGCGTTTACGACCATCTCGGGGCCCGGGCTATCGGGTCCTTTGGGATCGATCCGGGATTCTTCCGAAAATGGGCCGTAAAAATCCTGAACCCATTCCCATACATTTCCGTGCATGTCGTAAAGTCCCCACGAATTCGGAAAGACCCCGCCTGTCTCCTGCGGTTCCGGACTCCCGTAAACGACCCGCCCGTCTTCCTGAACGTTTGCTGCTCGTGAGTTCTCATAATAGCGGGCGTAGTCAACGATCCGAGTCGGGTCGTTACCGAACGACCACGGCGAAGATGTGCCGGCCCTGCAAGCGTATTCCCACTCCGCTTCCGTGGGCAATCGGAAGATCTCTTTCCCCTCCGGTTCGTTCAATTTGCGGAAAAATGTATTGACTTCCTGCCAGGATAATCTGTGCGCCGGAAAGTCTAACCTCTTTGGATCCTGAGTATACACACCCAGGAGCCATGGCCGCGTACTCATCACGCTTTCCCACTGTGCCTGCGTAAGTTCGTACTTGGCCAGATAGAATCCCCTTGTAATCGTGACCTCGTGAAGGGGGCCCTCATCATCGTCCCGTCCTGTCTCAGAAACGGGCGACCCCATTAGGAACTGACCAGGTTGAATCCAGACCATTTCCAGTTTCGCACCGCCTGGAAGCGTTACTGTGATGTCCTCTTCCGGCATACCCTCCCCAAACCGCTGCGCAAAGAGGATGAAATCCGGAAAATCGACACTTCCGTTGCCGTCGAGGTCAAAACCGGATTGATCGGACCCGAACGCCTTTGCGAACAGGATAAAATCCCCAAAATCCACAATGCCATTGCCGTCGAAATCTGCATCACGGGCGGATTGGGCTATCGAAAACTGCCAGGCTGTCAACATCACGCCAAGGGCAACCAATGCGACACAAGTGTATCGACTCATTTCACACGAATCTCCTGCTGGTTAATTAACCATGACGAGTACACGTTTCACGATTCGGCATAAGACGTCTCAATGCCCGGGACCAATACCGACAAGGCGATTCACGGTTCACAATCGAATCTATCTGTGTTCCATCAGCACACGAAACCCGGTGAAAGCGTTTGGCACCCACCCGACGGAACGGACAGCCGACCGTATCCACTCGGGGCGGTCGAAACTGGATCCTCCTCTTTCGACGTGGCTGCCACTCGGAATGCGACTTCCGGTGGGACCGTCGGGCCCCCTGGGATCGATCTGCGCCGGTTCTGAATAAGGACCGTAGTAATCCTGCACCAACTCCCGCACATTCCCGTGCATATCGTACAGGCCCCATCGATTCGGAAATACACCGCCAGTTTCTTGCACTTCGGGGCTACCATAGGTTATGCTGCCGTCATCCATAATGATCGTTCTTCGCGAGTTTTCATAATAGCGCGCGAAATCGCCGATTCGGGTCGAATCTTCTCCGAACGACCATCGGCTCGTCGTACCGGCTCTGCATGCATACTCCCACTCCGCCTCCGTCGGCAATCGGAAGACGTCCCTTCCTTCCGCTTCGTTCAGTTCACGGATGAATGTCTCAACGTGCTGCCAGCGCATTCTGTTAGCCGGAAAGTTCCCCCGGTCCTCGGACGTCGATCCCGTAACCCAGGGACTCGTACTCATCACGCTCTCCCACTGCGCCTGCGTGACTTCGTACTTGCCCAGGTAGAATCCCCTTGTGATCGTGACTTCGTGCTGGGGACCCTCGTCGTCACGCCGACCGGACTCAGAATCGGGCGATCCCATCAGGAAACGACCCGGTTGGATCCAGACCAAATCCAGCTTCGCGCCGCCGGGTAGCGTCACTGCAATTTTCCCTTCCGGCATACCTTCGCCAAACCGCTGCGCAAAGAGAATGAAATCCGGAAAATCGACATTTCCACTGCCATCAAGGTCGAAATTGGGTTGATCCGACCCGAAAGCCTGCGCGAACAGAATGAAGTCCCCGAAATCCACAATACCGTTGCCGTCAAAATCGGCGTCACGAGCGGATTGGGCTGTCGCAAAATGCTCCGCAGTCAGCATCGCTGCGATGGCAAGCAATGCGATAATCGTATATCGTCTCATTTCACACAGATCTCCTGCTGGTCAACAAAACACCACGAGTGCGGGCTTCAGCACTCGGCGTTCAACGTCTCAATGCCTGCGACCAATTCCGACAAGGCGGTTCATGGTCCTGATAGCCAGGCGCGGCGGTGACGGGAAATCTATTAGTGATCTCGCAACAGGCGGAATCCTGTGCGAATGCTCGTTCCGCTGCGAAGACGTGCCGCCGACCGCAACGCCGGTGGCCTATCGTTGTGAGAACCGCCTCGTACTACATGGTTGTTTTCAGGTTGCCCTCCTTCGACGGGAGCTTCTGGACCCGTGGGATCTGTCTGCGGCGTATCCGTATACGGCCCGTAGAGATCCTGAACCCATTCGCGCACATTCCCGTGCATATCGTACAGCCCCCATGGGTTCGGAAAGACGCCACCGGTTTCTTGCGCCTCCGGAGGCCCGTATACTACGCGACCGTCATCCTGAACAGTCGCGGTTCGTGAATTCTCATAATAGCGTGCATAATCGCCCACCCGGGTCAAGTCATTACCAAAGGACCAAGGGTTAGTGGTGCCGGCCCTGCACGCATATTCCCACTCCGCCTCGGTGGGCAATCGGAAAACATCCCTTCCTTCCGTTTCGTTCAATCTGCGAACAAACGTCTCAACGTCTGCCCAGCGCACAAAAAAAGCAGGGAAGTTCGCTTTTTCGGGATCACCGGATGCTCCCGACCCCGCCCACGGGCGAGTATTCATCACGCTCTCCCACTGTGCCTGGGTGACTTCGTATTTGCCCAGATAGAACCCCTTCGTGATCGTGACCTCATGTTGCGGACCCTCGTCGTCGTCTCTTTCTGGTTCTGTAGTGGGGGAGCCCATCATAAACCTGCCCGGCTGTATCCACACCATTTCCAGCCTTACCCCCCTCGGAAGCGTTATCGTGATGTTTTCTTCCGGCATACCTTCGCCAAAACGCTGCGCAAAGAGGATGAAATCAGTGAAATCCACACTTCCGCTTCCGTTGAGGTCGAAAGTAGATTGATTCGACCCGAAAGCCTGCGCGAACAGAATGAAGTCCGCGAAATCCACAATTCCGTTGCCGTCAAAATCGGCATCACGGGCGGATTGGGCTGTCGCAAAATGCTCCGTAGTCAGCATCGCTGCGAAGGCAATTAGCACGACAGTTGTATATAGTCGCGACATTTCCAGGGTTCCCTTAGAACGCCAAGCACGGGTAAGCGCTCGTGTCACGTTTCCAGTCTCCTGTAACCGACATTGTAGACGGCAAACCATCACGGCGACTATTCGTTTTCATAAAGTATGCTCATTTGAAATATTAATCAAGGTTTGGCGGGAGCGTCCTGGTTTAACGAATACATCTGCGGAATATGACTGGGCCGTCATTCAAGCCCCAGGCCGGCCGAAGGGTAGTCTAAGGGTCGAATGCCTCTTGAATGGCGGGCATCTCGACATTTCGACAAGCTCAGGGACCGAGCTCAATGACCACGAGCCACGCGGAGAACCGGCAGCCGACTTTCCCAAGGTCCTGGATATTCACTCAATCACAACGGAGTGGGGGCAGACATTCCTGTCGTGCCCTTCTCTTTTCCATCCCCTGATGTGGGCTGACCTATTGCGCGATAACAAACACCACGTCTTTCTCCGCCGTTTCACCGCTGTTCATGTCGTTGATTGATACCTTCAAGGAGTATCGACCCGGAACCTGTTCATCCAGCGCCAGTTCCACGTATTCCATTTCCCGGTCAGCATCACCCAACTGTTCGTACGTAACGGCCAGCTCTTCTCTCTTGCCGGCTTCCCACCGAAACAGTCTGGAGATGTTGCTCACGCCGCCCGGTGATTCCCTCGATGTGATTGTGTAGGAGACGTTGTACTTTGTCTGCCCGAACTCATCCTTGTTCAAATTGTAAATCTCGTAGTAGACGAATACGCTCTGGCCCTTCCTGTAAGTTCGGGAAGGCATCGGGACGACATATAGATCTCCTTTGGTGAACTTTCCGGATTTTCCGGTTTCGCCAACCTGCCAGGCCAGTTCCAGGTCGCTAATCTGCAAGCCTTCGTCGCCATAGGCCTCCACAATGACCTGCTGCTGATAGATGCCCACTCGCCCTCTCACGCGGTCCTGTGACTTCACCTCCAGCCGATAGGCGCCGGGCGGCAGGTTCAGCCGGAGCACGCCAGGTAACATCATGCCTTCCCCGGCCTGATTGCCCGGTGCCTCGTAAGTCAACTCATCCGCTTGGCGATATACTGTGTCAAGTGAGGCTGAAATGAGAGCTGCATGGTTCATCAGAACCTGGCGTGTAACGTCCTCGTCCGAGACATAGTGCGCCGGGACGATGGGGACCCCGTAGTAGATTTCAAGGACGCTGCGGGCATCCTCGCCTCTGAAGTCAGCCATCGAATAGTGGAAATCAAGAGGTGGTTTTTCGTCTTCCGGTACATAGAAATCTGGAGTGACCGACGACGCACGTTGGAATACGGATCGTGGAGAATTGGTGCTCAACGAAGCGGATTGACGTATCGAACTTCCTCCCTGGTTGGTCGGTATTGGGGCATAGTCATAGGTTCCGGAACCGATTTCGTCTGTAAAAGTGATTTCAATGCCGCCTGCCACGCCAACATAGATCCATGTCTCCCAGGGTACCGTACTTGGGTCGTCGCCCGAAGTTACCGGATGATAGTCACCGAATCCAAGCCGTTCGTCCATTGGCAGAATTCCTATACGGACCTCGTCATCAGGGGCCGGTGAAGGCGTTGTGACCTCCTCAATGGCAGATGTACTTCCTTCGGAAATCTCCGAGCCTGTTGAGGCACCAACTCCAAAATCCTCGCCGGGGGCATCACCTACATCGTCCAGATCAGACGATCCAGATGCACTCTCATTATTGATGTCTGTCAAATCATACCAGGCACCATCCAACTGTTTGAGGCTGCGCACAGGGTACACCGGTCCAACAAACGTGTGCGCCCCGACGTCGCCTTTGTAAATTTGGAAAGCGAGTCGCTCCTTGACCCGCTGTACTTCAAGGCTCTGTTTGAAATTGGGTTCGTCCGACCTTGATTGATGGTCGGGTTCACCGAACCGAATATAGACTTCACCTCGTGCATCCCAGGGCTTTTTGCTTTTGGAGAACTCCGTTAGTGCGTACCAGACCCTTCTGTAGTGTTCAAGTTGACGTTCGTTAACCGGCGTTGACAGATCCGGGTCTTTGGAATTCCAGAAGCGCTCCAAAAAATCCGCACGGTCGGTACCCTCGGCTTCGCCAAGGCCCTTTAGTTCTTCGCTGGACGCAATACGCGTTACATCTTCGTACCATTTTTGTTCATCCGGAGCAATACTGGAAATGTAGTCTTCGAAGAACCTCATTGCCATATCCAGACTGTCCTGCTTGATGGCAGAAATCGCAACGATGGGCATCAGCTCGATTGAATTCGGGTGCCTTTGGACGAAGTCGAATAGATGGCTCATAATCTTCGAATAATCTCTGACTTTCAAGTATGCAATTCCGAGGCTGCGTTGCGCATCTGCATCTTCCGGCCGAAGGGCGAGGTATTTGGTATACCATACAACGGCCTTTTCGAATTCCCACGACAGGTTCAGATAGTAGTCTGCGATCAGCAGATAGGCGCCGGCATGCTCGGGGTCCAAATCCAGTACTCTTTTTGCTTCCAATTCAGCATCGCGTTCTTTCATATCATATCGCACTCTGGCCATCTGGTACCGGGCGTCTACATACGTGCGATCTTTGATCAACGCTTCAGTGAAATGGTGGATGGCAAAATGCCGCTGCATGGGCCACGTCTTGTAGAGCATGCCCAGGCCATAATGCGCCTCCGCCTTACTTCCCAGCCTCAGAGCTCGGTGGAACGCTCCCTTCGCTTCCTTGAATCTCTTCAATGTCAATAGAATGTGCCCCAGACTGATATATGCTTCGGGATCCTTCGGTCTTTGGCGTGCGACATTTCGGAAAATCAAGCGCGCCTGTTCCAGATTGTTCATATCCAGGGCAAGGTTGCCAAGCGAAACAAGGCTGTCTACTCGAGCCGGCTGCAGTGCTGATCTCTTCGTGCGAATCCCTTCCGGACCGGAGGAGCCGTATATCTGTTCTTGACTGTGCCAGAAACAGGCGAAGGACGGTGTGCCGGGCAGCTTTTCGGGCTTGTAAAGATAGTCGCTGGTAAACTTGAATTCGAAGTTTGCCGGGCAGGAGAACAGCAAGTCGAGGATCGAGATCTTGTCGTTTCGTTCGTTTCCCGCAGGTGAACCTCCGAGCTTTTCCTGAACCGTCCATTGATATAGTTCTTCAACGTTCGACGGATCCCTCTCTTCATGGACTCGCTTAAATTCACGCATCAAGCCCAGCATGCCGGCCAAGTGCTCTTGACATATAATGGTTTCAGTTTCGTGTTTTTTCGATTCAATCCAGAATTCACAGACGTTGATATATCTTGTGCAACTCTTCCTGGAAAGACCATATTTGGCGGCTTCATCGTAGAGGTGTCTAAATGCGCTTCTGGCATTCTTGAACATCTTGTCCGCGTGTTTTTCGTTTCCTCTGTGCAGCGCATTCTTGCCGCGTATAAATAGGTTGAGACCGGCACCGATCATGCCCAACACAATTTCCGAAGAGTCCGTTTGCTCCAAAACGGCAGCAGAAAGCGCCCTCGATTTGGACTCTCTATCCGGGTTTTCGTTTTTGGACCTGGCTACGTCCGCTTGCGCCTCACTAATCTCTCCACTATTGACGTGAACTTGGATCGTCTTCGATCCATCCTGAATACGGCACGAAACAGACGTACCATCAGCTGACCACAATACTGGAGGCTTTACTTTGCCGGCAAACAGAAGCTTTATGCCGGCAGTTTCGTCCGATACCCAGAGGCCACTGTTGATTCTCTCGAAAGAGTTCCCTCTGTATCCTATGATCGCCAATTTGCGTCCATCGGGAGATAGCGCTATTTCGTCTGGCTGAAAATCATCTGGAAGCGGCCACAAATCCTCTTCTGCACCGTCCAGGCTTAACTTCCATATCGCGTTTTTTATAATCGGAAGAGACTGTCCGCCATAGTAAGAAGATGCCCAGACCTGATTTCGTAAGCTTCGCTCCAGATATATCAGGGATTCACCATTCGGATCAAAATTGAGATCGCCCAATTCTCCAGGATAAGTCTTGATCCTCTTGGGTCGGTTATCCTCCTTCAATACCACCCATATCTCCGAGACAGAAATCGCACCCTCGCCACGTTGTAGTCCAAACGCAAGATCTCCGGCTTCCGACGTTACTGTGAGTAACTCACGGTCAGACGCTTCGACTGCGCGGGGCACTGATGAAACACAGAACGCGAACACGAGTAGACTATTTGTAATCCGCGCCACGACGTTTACCTCCTGTCACTCCAAGAAACCTGTTGTTCGACAGAAAGCCTGAAACGAAAAACGAGCTTCATACTGTCACCGCGTCCAACACGTTGAAGCCGAAGTCCACAGTGGGGTCTGACAGAAGACCCCTGCTACCTGCAGCCCTTTCGTGACGCCTCGACTTCTTGAAATCTCGTCGGAATGGCTGGCCGCTCCGCCATGTTCCGCTATTGCAATCTTCGTACCAGACGCCACAACAAAAATCGCCTGTGCTGTTACGCACAAGCGAAATAAAAACAATAACTTAGGAATTTACGCTCTGCGCTTTTGCAAAGCGATCAATTCGATGATGTATACATTGTATACGTCATCATCTTCACGATGCCACGCCACCTGGATCGATTATATGTAAAATAATAAATAACAAACTCTTACGGCTTATGCAACACTGTATACGGCGTCGCGGGCGTTACTGTATACAATGTATGCATACTCGGTTTGTCTCGAACTCACAAATTACCTCAGACCGTACCGGCTCATCATCTTTTGCAGACCGTTGCGACTCAGCCCCAGTTGGCGCGCGGCACGGGTGATGTTCCCGCCGCACTGGGCGAGCGCTTCAACGATCATCCGTCTCTCAAGGGACGCTACGCGTGACTTGAAATAACTCCCCTCCTCGGACCTGAGTTGCTCGGGAAGCCCGATTCTTTCCGAAAACAGGTCGGCCGAGACCTCCTTGCCTTCCTCCACCAGGGCGACCGCCCGCCTGATCTCGTTTTCCAGTTCACGGACATTGCCCGGCCACGCGTGGTCCATCAACGCCCGCATGGCCGCTACCGTGAAACCCGGAACCGCCTTATTCTGGTCCTTACAAAGACGTCTCACGATGTGTTCGCACAGCAATGGAATGTCCTCAATGTGGCGGCGTAATGGGGGCATTTCGATCTGTAACACACGCAGTCTGTAGTACAGGTCCTCCCGAAACAGGCCGTTGCGCACATCCGCTTCCAGGTCGCGATTCGTCGCAGCGATCACCCGAACGTCCACGTTCCGCACGTCTGCCTCGCCCACACGCTGGATCTCCCCGTCCTGAAGCACGCGCAACAGGCTCGACTGCAACTGACCGGATGCGTTTCCAATCTCGTCCAAGAATACCGTTCCCCCATCCGCCGATACGAACAATCCCTTCCGGTCCGACGACGCCCCGGTAAAGGCGCCCTTCCTGTGTCCGAAAAGTTCGCTCTGGAGCAACTCGTGGGTCATCGCTGCACAGTTGGCGGAGAGAAAGGGCTTCGCCTTGCGTTCGCTCCGGGTATGGATTGCACGGGCGGCCAGTTCCTTGCCCGTTCCCGTCTCACCCTGTATAAGCACGGTCATGTCGCTTTCAGCCGCGACTTCCACCAGCTTGAAGATCTCCTGCATGACGTCGCTCCGCCCGACGAGTTCGCCCAGACGATAGCTGTCTCCGGTCTGTTGCTGCAGGAAAAGCGCACGTTCCTGGATCCGGGAGTACATCCGTGCGTTGACAACCGCAATGGACACCAGGTTCCCGAATGCCGATAACAGGGCGCGGTCTCTTTCGGTAAACAAATCCTCGAGCTCCCTGTGGTCCATGTAGAGCGCACCGATGACGCCAGATTCCGCGTGCCGCAGCGGTACGCAGAGAACCGAACGGATGCCGTAATCGGTAACACTCGACCTCTGCCTGAATCGTTCGTCTACCTGAGCGTCCAGGCTCAAGACCGGCTCGTTTCGCTCCATCGTCCACTTGATGATTCCGCGGCTGATCTCGTGCGTTTCGACGTCGTCGAGGTTATGCCTGCGTGCCACTTCGACATGAACAGCGTCTTCATCCTTCAACGCAATCAACACGCGTTCGGCCCGGCTCACCTTCTTCAGGCGGTCCAGAATCCGGTCCAGAAGCACGTTCAGGTCCAGGACCGACGTCAAATCCTCGGAAGCCTCGTAAAGCTTCAGGAGGTGTTCCTCGGAAAGCGCGGAAGCCATCTCCTTTACAGGCAACGTCTTTGCAGCTTCCTCAGTAACCCGATCCAGAAGATCCGCCGCCTTCCCGGCATAATAACGCAGATTCATCCGTTCGGCCGCCTCGCGGGCATTTTCCAGGTACCGCCGGGCATCGGCAAGACGCCGCCGTTCCAGATAGTAAGCACCCGCTACAACGTACAGAATTACCTGTTCGTGACCGTCCGGCGGGCCCTGGGCTTCCGATACATGATCGAATAGGGAGTCGACTTCGTCATGCCTGCCGGCCGCGGCAAGCGATTTTGCCTTCGCGGTCCATACAATGGCGCGAATATTTCCGCCGTACTCCACGCCCGGCCAGGCCCGTTCGGCCCAGGAAAGCGCCTCTTCAACGCGGCCGGTCGCAGCCAGCGTCTCAGCCAGCAATCCGTAGGCCCGGTACACATGATCCATGCGCCCGGCATCCGACAATAAGCGCTCCGCAGATCGAGCATGTGTTTCGGCACTGGCGGTGTCTCCCTGTTCCAGGGCGATCCAGCCCAATCTATGATGTGCTCCGGCCTCCGTAGACTTCGAACCTCGCCTGGCCCAGAAGTCTCGATGTTCCTGGAATATCTCCTTCGCACGATCGAAATTTCCCAGTCGGATCTCTATACGTCCCAGCAGGAAAAGACTGCCATGGCGATAAGTCCGGTCGTCCGCCCTGTCCATCAGATCCAATGAAGACTCAAGGAGCGTCCTGGCTCTTTCATTCCGATAGGTAAACTGTGCCGCAAACGCGAGATAATTCAGGGCACGCGCCTCATTAATGTCGCCTCCCAATTCCCGGCATCTTTCAGCAGCTGACTCACAAAATCTCTCGGCCGATTCCAAATCCTTCAGCCCAAAGTAGATATTGGCCAATAAACCCATAACACCTATTTCATACTCGTCGTCGCCCAATTCCCGGAAGAGATCCAGGGCCTCCGACAACACGGAATCGGCCTTTTCATAATCCTCGAAATGGATATGGTTTATTCCCATCATCCTCAATGCGTACGCTTTCTGCCTCGGCGTATCGGCGGACACCCACCGCATGACGTGATCCAATTCGCGCCGAGCGTCCTGATACCTGTCACAACCGGAGAGCGCCTCGGCGTAGGCGCAGAGGAAATCCAGATGCGCCAGAGATCCTTGAGAAACGCCGGCAGGTGCACCGGGAGTGAACGCTCCTTTCCCAGGAATCGCATCGAACAGCTCCAGGGCACGCGCAAAGTCAAACAACCGCAACGCTATCCCGCCGGATGCCGTCACGTACCGCACCATTTTTTCCAGGTCGTTCGATCTCGAAAAGTGATAGGCCAGTTCATTCAGCGTCTCCGAGCCGCCGGACTCGATCCGCGCCTCCAGGGCACGGCCTGCCTCCTGATGAAGCAGCGCACGTCTGTTTTCGGAGATACCGTCATAGACCGCCCGTTGGATCAGTCCATGCGAAAACCGGTAGCCTCCCTCACGGTCTTGCAGGTCTTTCAGGAGGCCAAGGCGGACGTGCCCCTCCAGGGTCTCCAGCAACTGCAGTTCGTCTTCGCGCCAGACAACGGCAATCAGGTCGAATGAAAATGCGCCGCGGAAGATCGAGGCGTATTCCAGCGACTGCCGTTGGGACGACCGCAGCCGCCCGAGGCGCAACTCGATGGCCTGCACAACGCCCGATGGCATCGGCCATTCCCCGGATTCCGGCCATCTCCAGCCGTCGGCCGAATGCCTCCAGATCAGGCCTTCTTCAACCGAACCGCGGATCAGCTCGACGACAAACAGAGGGTTTCCTCCGGTCTCCGTGAAAATCCTGCGAGCTTCCGTCTCGGGGACCGCCTGCTCGCCAAGCAGGGACGCAGCCAGATTCCCCGCTTCCTCCATTCCAAGGGGCTCGAGTTGAAGATGTACAACTCCGGGTACATCCGGCCCTCGTGTCAGGTCGTCGATTCCCGTGGGCAGCGCATCTTCGTCCACCTTCCGGCAGGTGAGCCCGAAGACGAGAGGTGCTGGATCAGGATCTCTCCTCATAAAGTCCAGGAACCGCAGGGTCAGGTCGTCAGCCCACTGCAGGTCTTCAATACACGCAAGGGTGGGCGTTTCCCGGCTCAGTTCGCCGAGTAGTTCCGACAAGGTCTCCATCGCCGGGTACGGATCCGGCTGATCGGCGGGCGCCGGCCGTTCAATTTGCGTAAGAACCCGCCTGACGGATGCTTCCAGGTCTGAACCCCGACCGCCCTGCTGTTGAGCCAAATCCCGCAACATTTCCAGGAATGGGCCGAATGGAGGACCGCCGTTCTCATAGCAACGCCCGGTGAGAACGCGCATTCCCTGAACGCGGGCATCGGCCTGAAACTCTTCCAGCACCTGGGACTTCCCGATCCCGGCCTCCCCGCTCACAAGCACCACCCGCCCCTTCCCGTGGCCGGTTTGCCTCAGGATCTCCCGAAGCGCCTTCATCTCACGTTCTCGCCCCTGGAACTGGGGCTGTAGAACGGGAGCGTCTCCTGTACTATCGACAGGCGGTCGTGGGACAGGAACTTCACCGCTCGCCTGATCGGACCGAGCTTCCGTCCTATCCGTTAGATCGAGCAGCAGGCTACCTGCTGAACTGTACCGGTCGAGGGGCTCCTTCGCCAGCAGTTTCATGACTGTATCTTCGATCGGGGAGGAAGCGTCTCCGGTCGACGAGCGCGGCGGTGGAGGCAGGTCTCTCAGGTGCTGGAACATCACCGAAGCCGGATTCTCGCCCGTGAAGGGGGTCTCCCGGTGAGAATCTCGTACAAGACGACACCCAGGGAATACAGGTCGGACCGCTGATCGGTTCGTCGCGCACGGATCTGTTCGGGAGACATATACTCCACCGTGCCGGTCGGTCTGCCCGGCGGTGTCACGCGCTGTTCGGCGGACCGCCGGAAACGGGCCAGACCCAGGTCCAGAATCGCAACCTCAAGTGCGCCTTCAACCTCGGAAATCATGATATTCGAAGGCTTCAGGTCCCGGTGAACCACACCCTGTTCGTGGATATAGGCCAGCCCCTCTCCGACCTGCCGGACGAGCGGCAGAAGCCATGCCGTTCTCAGCCGTTCGAGTTCTTCCTCGCTGGCAATCAGGTCGGAAAGGGGGCGGCCCTTGATGTAGTCCATGGAAAAGTACGGCTTTCCCGCATGCAGGCCCCACTTGCGGGAGCGGACAATCCGTGGATGCCGGATTCTTGAGAGAATATTGAACTCCCTGAGGAATCGCCGTTGGGACTCGTCTCCAACGATATTCAGCATCTTCAGCGCCACCGTGGCGTCATCGTTCAGGTCACGCGCACGGTAGACAGTCCCTAAGCCACCGCTGCCAATTGCAGCCAGAATCTCGTAACACCCGTCGACAATCGTGCCAGCCTTTAACTCGGACATATTTATCCCGGCGATGAATAACTTTCGTTTACGATTCCTGATTCGTTCACGTTTTGTCTATTCACATATCAGGAAATGTTCACAGATGCCGACGTTTAAACGACCGTCAAGTATAGCGATCTGTTTGGCTCGGCGATTCATACAACGATGAGCATTCAACCCATTCGAACCCACCACCGAATTGGCCGGGAGAAGGGTGGTCTGACGGCTGACCGCTTTTGGATCTTATAATGGAACTTTAACGCAAGTTGCGTTCATGCCTTCAATATGCCGCTTTCATACCGTATGGTTTATAATCCCCCCACCGCCTCAGCCGTCGCCGGCCCTTCGACCCTTCGACAGGCTCAGGGACCGCAAGCTCAGGGATCGGCTTGGCTTCTGCGACTCCCCCTCAAGGGGGGAGTGATTGGTCGATCAGACTGGTGCGTGCGTTCCCTGCCATCGATTTGGTTGTGGCTGAGTTACACCAAACCGCGCCAGGTGAAACTGACCTGGAATCCGTCGTAGGCGAAACGCCCCTATCAGGTTGCCCTTCAATCGTCATTTCGGGTACCGCCGATCCGCCGGATCCACCCACCATTCGAGAAAGTCGGTCCATCCCGACGGATACCAGTTCACCCCTCGAAACCGCCGGCTGTAGGCCGTTACGCCCCGTCCTACAAACAGAAACGTATAGGGCTGTTCCTCGTACAGGATTTCCTGAAGCCTCCGGTAGAGTGAAATCCGTTGTTCCGCGTCAAACGTACGGCGATACCGCTCCATTATCCGGTCCGCCTCTTCACTTTCGAAACACGAATAATTCCCGCCGTCCCTGACCTGCGACGAGTGCCAGCTTGAATAAAGATCGAGCGGAACGGCCGGATGGGTCCCTCCGCCGGAGAATAACGCCTCGAACTCCCGCTTTCGCAGCCGCTGCAGGTAAATGGAACGATCGATTTCACGGACCTGGCAGTCGATTCCCACGTCCGCGAGTTCATCTTGCGTAACCAGGCCGATGTCCTTGCTGAGTTGAGAACCGGCCGATACCAGGAATTCAAACCTGAATGCGGTCTTGACGCCGTCCACAACCCGGTCCAGAACGCCGTCGCCGTCCGTATCGAACCAGCCGGCCGCCTGTAACAATTCTGCTGCGCGATCGCGGTCGTATTCAAGAGGTTCCAGGCCGGCGTAGTATTCCGGACGGGACATATGCACCGGTCCGTCGATGGTGACGCCAAGTCCATGGATCAGATCTCGAATAATGCCCTTGAGCGGCGTCAGATGCGTCATCGCCCTGCGGACCCGTTTATCGCGAAAGATCGGATGCGCATTGTTCCATACGATGTAGTTTATACCGCTCGCGTACCGGATGGCCTTGAGAAAGCGCGACGTAAATTCAGGCGACCAGCTCTTCTCCTTGAACGGCAGCGGGTACATATTCAAAACGTCCAGGTTTCCATTGATCAGTTCGATAAACGCCGCATCCGGATTAATCACCACCTTGAAAACCAGTTTATCGACAAAACCGGAAGGGGGAAGATCCTTCCTGCCGATTCCCCAATAGTTCGGGTTACGATCCAGAACGGTCCTTCCGGTTGACGCCGCGTCTTTCGCGGAAGTAGCCAGCACGTAGGGGCCGGACCCCAGGACGCTGCGGTTGAAATCCCTGTTGAACCGCTCCGCGAACCGGCGAACGAGGTCGGCGTCCGGACCCGCTTGCCACGAGCTGTCGATGAGCGCGTCGATGGATACGTTGTCCATCAGCCCGTCGGGGTCGTAGAAGTGTTTCGGCAGAATCCACCTTCGTCCGATGTTTATCGCATTGTAGAAATAGGGTTCGCCGTAGACAAACGTGATCCTGTAGGGGCCCTCCAATCGGACTGCTTTGAGGTCCTTGAACCCGCTTCGCATGTATCCTGAGACCTGGACCTCGGGGTTCTTGATCACCTTGAAGCTGAACAAGACATCCGCCGCGGTCACCGGCCTCCCGTCCGAAAAGCGAGCGTCTTCTCGAATGTCAAAACTATATGAAAGCTTGTCCGGAGATACGGCGGGATATGCGACGGCCAGTTTGCCCTTGAATTCGTACGGCGGGGTATTCTCCATATACAACAGTGACTCGAACATGTTCTCCAGGATTCTGTGAGAACCATAATCCATCTTTCCGTACGGATTGAACGTTGCCGGCTCGGAAAACGCATGGAGTACCAGCCAGTCTCCGTAAACGGGGCGTTCATTCCCTTCGGACCTTGGCGAAACCCTCTCGGTCCCGTCCAGCACCATCAGCCCCTGATCCTCCGCGAGAATCTTCTCGACTTTCTTCCACATTTCACCGGCGCCGGCTTCTACAACGAAGAAGCTGAAGAAGTACGTCAGAACGAAAAGAAACGTACCTAGCCTGCTTAGTCGGCGGTTTTTGTGGTGTTTGAGTCAAGTTTCAAGCAGCGAGTTTTGCTTGATCGCAATGGTGGTCGATCAAAGTTTCGAGTCTGTCGAAGGCGCTGCGTAGGTGGTTTGGCGTGTTCTTGTCGAG
>CAZKDZ010000161.1:0-7616 GCA_964551635.1 uncultured bacterium
TCGGTGCTGTCTTCACATCACGAGGGGTTGCCGGTTGCGTTGCTGGAGTCGGTGGCAAGCGGATGTTACGTGGTTGCCACTCGTGTGGGCGGCGTGCCCGATTTGCTTCGGAGCGAGAGGATTGGGCTGATGGTCGCACCCGGCGACGCCAGGGCGCTTGCCGCGGGGATTCAGCAGGTGTTACGGGAGCGGCGGAGATTGTCCGCGGAAGAGCGGCACAGAATCGTTGAATCGTACGGGATGAAAAGATTGGCGGAAGATTTCAGCCACCTCTATCGCAAACTGTCCGAAAACAAGCGGACCGGAAGCGGTTCTCCGGTCGACTGCTGGGAAGGGAAGTACGCATGAAGGTGTTGATAACCGGCGGGGCGGGGTTTATTGGATCACATCTGGCCGAACGGCATTTGAGGCGGGGTGACGAGGTTGCCGTACTCGACGATCTTTCCACCGGAGATTACAACAATATCCACCACCTTGAGTCCAACCCCCGGTTCAACATCAAGGTTGGCACGATACTGGAGTCGGATACTCTGCGGCCACTGGTGGAGTGGTGCGATACGATCTATCACCTGGCCGCTGCGGTGGGCGTGAACTACATTATCGACAATCCGCTGCATTCTTTAACAACCAACATCCGGGGCACCGAAATCGTCCTGGAACTTGCCAATAAAGACAAGAAGCGCGTCATGCTCGCGTCGACGTCCGAGGTGTACGGGAAAAAGAACGGCAAGGTTTCTTTCCAGGAAAACGACGATCGGCTGCTCGGGCCCATTACCGTGGACCGCTGGATCTATTCCACGACAAAGGCGGTGGACGAGATGCTGGGCCTGTCGTATTGGCGTGAAAAGAAACTGCCGATGCTCATTGTACGTTTTTTCAACGTCATTGGACCCCGGCAAACCGGCGACTACGGGATGGTTGTACCGCGAATGGTCAAGCAGGCGCTCCTGGGCCACCCTATTACCGTGTACGGCGACGGGGAACAGCGCCGCTGCTTTACGGATATCGAAGACGCTCTCGACGGATTGGTAGCGCTGGCCGAACATCCGGACACGCCGGGCGAAATCTTCAATCTGGGCGGGAATGTCGAGACCAACGAAACCAGCATAGTAAAGCTGGCGCACAAGGTCAAGGCGCTGACGGAAAGCGATGCGCCTATTGAATTCGTGCCTTACGACAAGGCATTTGCAAAAGGATCGTACGAAGACCTCAACTATCGGGTGCCGGACTTATCCAAAATCAGATCGTTTGTGAATTACGAGCCGAAAATTAGCCTAGATAACACACTCCGGCGTATTATCAACTATTTTGAATCCTAGCCAGAGGCTGGTATCTTCCCTGGCGTTGGCGCGCCAGGGTCGCGGTAGAGGCCGTGGCGAACCCTCCGGCGCACGATTTGCAATCCGACATATGAGAATCTGTCAACTGGCGTTAGACCGTCCGAACCCGATTGTCGGAATGGACGGGGCTGGCCGTACGCCGGTTTTTTTTTTGGAGTCGCTTTGCGGGACCAAAGATCCATCGGCTGGATCTGCGCGGGATGTCTGAGTTTCGGGTTGGGTGCCTTTCTGATCGGCTGGCTGTCTTCCGGCGTTTCGCTGCTGGACGACGACTGGGGGCACCTCCGTCTGTGCGAGAAGGGAATCCGATCGATTCTCACCACCGGCTGGACCGGACTCGCGGGGGCCGGCGGTTACTTTCGTCCGGCTGTCACGCTGACGCTGTACGGCACCTTTCTGCTGGCGGATTACGATCCGCTCCCGTATCACGTTGTCAACGTACTGATCCACTGCATTTGCGCGATTCTGGTCTATCTGGCGGCGCGGCGCCTGCTGAAGGGGGCATTGGCCGCGTGGACGGCGCTTTTTCTCTTCTTCGTGTTGCCCGTCCACGTCGATACCGTATTCTGGATCGTGGGCCGCACGGACTCCGTCTGTGCGTTGTTCTATCTGTCCGCGCTTCTCCTGTTCCTGGCCTACCCGGAACGCCCGTCTCCAGGACTGCTCGCGGGTGCCGGCCTGTGTTCGGCGCTGGCGTTTTTTTCCAAGGAAATGGCGCTGTCCCTGCCGGTCGTCCTGTTGATCCTGTTCTGTCATGGCAGGACGGTCCGGTCCGCGCCGGCGCGCAGGGCGCTCGTGTGCTGTGTCGCAGCTCTGGGCATCTACCTGTGCGCGCGCTGGATCGTTCTGGGCGGGATACTCTACGGGATTCCGGCCCGGAACCTGACGCTGCCTGTTCTCGGCCTCGACGTACTCAAGTCCGGCGCGAAAATGGGGATGACGGATTTCCGGCTCTTCGGCGCTGTTCTGCTGGCGGCGACCGCGGTCGTATTCTGGTTGTCCGGACGGCCGCGTCGGGTGCTTCGAGACACGTTGTACCTTGGAGGGATGACCCTGGTCAGTCTGGTGCCCGTTCTGGGGCGGGTTCAGCGGTGGTATCTCTACCTGCCTTCCGTGTTCTTCTGCATTGCGGTTGCGAATGTCTGGGCGGCGTGGCAGCCGGACCGAAGGGCTGTTCTGCGATGCAGGAACCTGCTTCTGGCGGCGTTGGTCGGTTACTATGGCCTGGTGCTTGCACGCGAGGGATGGTTCTGGCGCGAAGCTTCCGTCCTGAGCGAGAACGTCCTGAATACGCTGGCGCCTCTCGCGAGGGAAGAAAGAGGAACACTTTACGTACTCAACGTACCTTCGGCATTGAGTCCGCCGGGCAGTCTCGGCGATATACCGCTGTACGCATTCGGGTTGAGGAATGCGCTGTCCGTCCGCACGGGCGTCGAAACGCCCGTGGTTGCCGTGAACCATTGCTGGCTTACGGATCCACGCGGCTTTGAGACCGGGGTCACGCGGCTGGGTCCAAAGCACTGGCGAATCGACGTCAGGAACGGCGGTTATTTCTCCGCGCATGGGCAGGCGGACGCCGGATCCCTATACGGGGCAGGCGGCAAGCTGCGCCCCGCGTTAATCAGGAAGCCGTGGGGCGAATCCCGCTATCATGGACCCCGACGGGCCGAGTTTGTACTCGAAACGGGCCGCCAGGACCGCGTGGTGATATTTGAACGCGGAGGAATCGGCGGATTGCGGCTCCGAAACGAAACAAGGTAAGGAATTATGGCAGCGCGCTTCCTGCTTGTTTGTGTGTTCAGCTCTTTGATGCTGCAGATTCCGGAAGGGACACCCGAAGCGTACGGAGGTGAGCCTCGGCTTGTGCGGACGGGTGCGGACGGAGTCGTGATCGAGGTGGACGGATCGGACTATCGGCTTCGAACCGTCCAGCATGAGGGTGTCGCCTACACACAGGTTCAGTTGCCCGGGGGAATGGTTCTGCCCGAACCAGGGCGTCCGGCGGTGCCCGTGCGGGGGACGCTGCTGGGTGTTCCCTTCGGTGCGCGGGTTGCGGTTACGGTTTTGGAAGCGGATTTCGACGAGATTTCGGGGGTGCTGCTGATGCCGGCGCCGCGGCCCCGGTCGACGGGACGGGGGGCGTTCAGGACGGAGGTTGAGGTCTACGAGCCGGATGCGGGTTCTTACGCCACCGATGGCCTTTATCCCGCGCAGCAGGCGGTGGTTACCCGCATCGGCGTCATGCGGGACCAGCAGGTTGCCGGTATTTCATTGAGGCCCATACAGTACAATCCGGCGCGGCAGCAACTTCTGGTCGCCCGCAAGCTCCGGGTGTACGTACGGTTCCTGCGTGACGAGCGCTCCATCCGGGTTTCGCCATCGGATGAAGGCGTTGGCGGCGGGTTTGAGGAATTCTACGAGACGTCACTGTTGAACGCGGAACAGGCGCGGCCGTGGAGGGGCCGGATCGAACCGGGCGACAGGCTAAGGAAGCCGTGGATTTCGGAAAACCTGGATCCGACGGCTGATTACTACAAGATCCGGATACGGGATGACGGGCTTTATCTGCTGGACGCGACGTGGTTTACGGATGCGGGCATCGCTCTTCAGGCCGGGGACCTGGCACGACTGAAGGTCTTCCTGAACGGTCAGGAGGTGCCCGTCGACGTGCGGGACGATGGAGACGGTGTGCCTGGCGAGGGCGAGGGTGCGATTTTCTATGGTGAATACCGACGCGCGCCGGACCGAAACTTCGAGCATGAACTGGGACGCGAACAGGTCTACTGGCTCACGCTTGACGGCAGGCCCGGCCTGCGTTATGTGGAGGTGGACGGTTCTCCCGGGAGCGGATATCCGCCGGTTGCCCTGTTTACCCACAGAGCCCATGCCGAGGTCGACTCGCTTTACGATCCGCTTGGAGACGCTCCGGACGCGAATCGCGACCACTGGTACTGGGGACGGACGGGCTCGCCAGGCAGGCCGGGTACGGGTCTTCAGAACATCGGCGAGTACCCCGTGACCGTTCCCATTGCATTGCCGGGGTTGGACCGTGCTCCGGGAACAATGGCCCGGGTTCGCGTGGGAATGCACGGACTGACCTTCAGACGACGGTTCGAACCGGATCATCGCACGGTCGTGCGGCTTTCCAGCGGCACGGTTGTGGCCGACGACCGGTGGGACGGGAACCGCAGGTTTGTCGCCGACGGTGCGGTTCCGGTTTCGGAACTCGAGGATACCACCCGGGTGACTCTCGCGACGCCGGGAGCCGCGGATTTTCCGGCCGACTATATCGAGCACGTGTATCTCAACTGGGTGGAGGTTGCGTACTCCCGGCGTTTTGAATGCGTAAACGGCAAGCTGGAGTTCGCGCCGGATGGGGCCGACGATGGCCGGGAGTTCTCCATCTCTGGTTTTCGGAATGCCGACGTGTCCATCTACGATGTCTCAGGGGCCCGCAAGATCCGGGAGTTTGAGGTAGCGCCAGGGGATGCAGGATATCTGGCCCGATTCGAGCTGCCGGCCGTATCCGGACGAATTGTCGCGATGGATTCGGAAGCCATCCCGAGGGCGCCCGCCGGGGAGGCCGCCAGGGTGCCGGCGTTCGGGCAGGAAGGCGCCGACTACGTCATCGTCGTCCATCCGCGGTTTCGCGAGGCGGCAGAGCGGCTGGCCGATCACCGGCGCGGGCGCGGGTTGCAGGCTCAGGTCGTGGACGTCATGGATATCTACGATGCGTTCTCATTCGGACAGTTCGAACCGCGGGCGATCCGCCGATTCATGCGACACGCCTTCGAAAACTGGACGCGGCGACCCACCTACCTCCTGTTATTCGGCCCGGACAGTTTCGATTACCGGCGCAACTTTGACGACTCCGTTGTGAAGCGGCACGTGGCTATGTCCGTTGTTCCCTCGCTTCCCTTTCAGTCCGTAAGAAGGGGGCTGACGTACACGGACCACTTCTTTGGAGCCGTTGCGGGTCCTGAAGACGATCTGTTCCAGGATGTTTTCGTGGGCCGGCTTCCGGTGGCTACCCGACGGGGGGCATCGGCCCTGGTCCGTAAGATCATGGCCTACGACCAGGCGCCGAACGACCGGTGGCGGGACCGGGCGCTATTTATGGCCAACTACGATCCGTTGTCGATCTTCACCGCCCCCAGCGACCGGTTGTCGGCAAATTACATCGAGCCGCTGGGGCTGGAGTCCTTCAAGGTCTACAACGATGAGGACGTCGGACCTGAACCCAATGAGGACACGGGCGAAGTCATCCGCCAGATCAACGAGGGACGGCTGCTGGTGAATTTCCTGGGTCACGGAAGCGTATCGGGAATGGCGCGGTTCCTGAGAGGAAGTTCGCAGAGAGAAGGCTATAACTATATGCGCCAGATCGTCAATGCAGACCGATTGCCGATCGTGGTAGCGCTGTCCTGCCTGAATGGACAATTCTCGGATCCCAGGTTCACGTGCCTGGCAGAGGAAATGACGGGGAAGGCGGACGGCGGTGCGATCGCCTATATCTCCGCTTCTGCACTTGCGGCCGTAATAACCAACGACTTCCTGAACGACCGTCTGTTTGGCGCGTTCTTCAGAGACGGCGTCCGCGAATTCGGCGCCGGTCTGGGTATTGCGAAGGCTGCGCTGGACACGCGTTTCCCTGAGCTGAAAACGCTTACCCTTGGCATGCAGTTGATTGGAGATCCGGCACAGAAGCTTGCCATATTGCCGAATCCGGACTTTGCACTGGATTCCGGGAGCCTTCAGGTCGAGAGGATGACCCGGTTGACCGTGGAGGACTCGGTCCGAATTGTGATTCGGATAGAAAACGCCGGGATCACCCCTCGTATGGGGCCCGCCGTTGTTCTGGTGGACCGAAATCTGGACCAGGGAGTGGCGGATACGCTGTTTTCGGGCGTTTTTCCCGCTTTCGGCCACCGGGACAGCACAGCGGTGATGTGGCCGTTGGCCGGCCGTGCAGGGAGGCATCTGCTAACGCTTACGGTGGATCCTGACGATGAGATTCCGGAGTTGGACGAAGCAAACAACCGCGCGGAGGTTGAGCTGGACGTATCCGGGACGCTGTCGGCCGTGCCCACAATGCCAAGGCAGGGCCAGGTCGTACCTGCTTCCGCGGTGCGTCTGGCGGTCCGCCCCGGTACCGCCGCGCGGGAAGTCTATGGAGAGTTTGAGGTGAGCGCTTCGCCGGCGTTCGACGGGCCCGGCGTGATGCGTTCCGGGACCGTCGGGGCCCGCGAGGGGCTCGTGTTGTGGAAAATGCCGGAGCCCGCACCGGGAACGTACTACTGGAGGACCCGGGTGCGGGAGGGTGACGAATACGGCGCGTGGTCCGCCATCATGGAGTTCACCGCGCAGCCCGCCGCGCCCGCGCGGGAGGTCCTGTGGCGACAGGACGCCGCCGGTGCTTTCCGGTGGGCCGACGGAAGGAACGTCCGTCTGGCTGAGGGCGCGGTTTCGCGGGTGGTGGATCCGCCGCCCCTGAGATTGAACGCGGACACGCGGGAAGATGCGTTCGCCGCGGAGGGCGTCCGGGGTACGGGCGTGTTGTGTACGGACGGCGCCTACCTCTACGTGAACCGGTTCTATTCACCTACGGCGGTCTACCCGGGCACGGATATATTCGAACGGGTCGGCACCGGATTCCGTGGCACGCGGGCCGGACAGAATCACGGCGTCCTTGCGGAGACGCCCGTTCTCGGCGTTTCGGCAACCTATCACAGCGACGGGTTTATCTATGCCGACAACAGGCGGGGGCGCGAGCTGGCGCGTATTGCGCCGTCAACCGGGGTTGTGGACCGGGTGCAGGTGCCGGATGGATTGATGGAGTTCCGGACCGGTCTGGTGTTTGACGGACATTCGCTGATCACGTCGGACGGCGCCTATATCTACAATCTTGCAGCGGCAGTGGACGGCGTGCAGCGCGCGGGGTGGTCGGTGCGTGTGTTCGATCCGTCGAATGACTGGCGGCTGGAGCGGGAATTCACGGTTGCCCCGACCGAGACCGGGTTTGCGTACCTGGTGACAGACGGCGTGATTGCCGACGGTACGTATTTGTATCTGATAGAATTCGGTACCGGGCTGACGCATCGGGTGCGGGTGGTTGACGCCCGGAGCGGGGAATTCATTGAGGAGTACGAGAGCGACCAGGCCGAGACCGATATCCTGACCGGGCAGTACGACTGGATCAACAACAAGGTGTGGATGGGCCAGCTCAATGGTCCGATGATCTACCGTTACGCGGGGAAGACGCTGCCTCCGCATGGG
>CAZKDZ010000162.1:0-8702 GCA_964551635.1 uncultured bacterium
CTGGGCATACCGATCCTCTACGTGAGCCATTCGGTCGCGGAAATCCTGGAGTTGACGGGTCAGGTGATCGTACTGAAGGCCGGGCGCGTGCTTGCGTACGGCGACTTCTTTCACGTCGCCCATCTCCCCGAGGTGCTGCCGCTGGCCGAGGCGCACGGGTTCGAAAACGTGCTGCCGGTGGAGGTGGTGGCGCAGGAAGGGACCCGAAAGGGATGCCGCGTGCGTTTTGGAGACCAGCACCTTCGGGTGCCCCCCTGCGACAGGCCGGTGGGAAGCCGGATTTTCATCGGCATCCGGGCAAACGACATTATCCTGTGCCGAAAACGGCCCGAGGGCCTGAGCATCCGCAATGCGATGCGGGGCCGGATCCTCGACATGCAGGACGTGGACGGAAAGCAGCTGGTCTACGTGGACGTGGGAAAACGGCTGGCGGTGGAGGTGACCCTGGAAGCGCTGGAAGAGTTGGGCCTCAAGGCGGGAGACACCGTGATGTGTCTGGTGAAAGCCCACTCGATCCGGATCGGACCGGACATGGATTGACGGCAGGCAGGCGGCCAGGCGCCGGCGGCGAACTTCACGCTCCCGTTTCCTCGTCCTCGTAGAGCAGTTTGAGGAGCGCAAGGAAGAGGCGGTCCCGCCGGTTTCGGACCTGATCGATGGATTCGGACGTGTACTGGTGGAAACCGCGGCCGGTTTTTACACCATAATGCCCATCCTCAACCAGCTTCCGGATGCTGCCCGGGAGTTCGGTGTCCGAACGGATTTCAGGAACCAGAATCCCGTAGACCAGCGCCGAAACGTCGAGGCCCCCGAAGTCCCGAACCGAAAGGGGCCCCGTGGCCGCCAGCCGGAATCCCACGCTGGCGCGGACCGCACGGTCGATGTCCTCCGGCTCGGCAACGCCCCGGTCGAGCAGGTCCCAGACCTCGCGCTGCATCGCGACCTGGATCCGGTTGACCAGGAAGCCAGGGAGTTCCTTTTTCAGCAGGACCGGCACCTTGCCGATTTTCTTCAGGACGTCTACCGCGGTCTTTGCGGTGCTCTCGGTCGTGCGTTCGCCGGGTACGACTTCCACGAGCGGTACGATGTGAGGTGGATTGAACCAGTGGGTCACCACGGCTCGCCCGGGATGCAGGAGGTCCCGGGCGATATCCGTCATGGGAAAAGAGGACGTGTTGCTGGCCAGAATGGTCTCCCGTGAGACAATGGCTTCCACTCCGGCGAAGAGTTCCCGCTTGACCTCCAGGTCTTCTCGAACGGCTTCCGTCACCAGCCCCGCGGGTTCCACGGCTTCGCGTTCGCTCCCGAAAACCGTGATGCGACCCAGCGTTTCCCGGGCGGAATCCGCCGTATCCATTCCGGCCTGAATGCGTTGCCGCAGATTAGATTCGATACGGCCGGAAAGAGATTCGCGGGCAGCGGATGATTCGTCGTAACAGCGGACAATATAGCCCGCCGCGGCGAAGGCCTGCGCGATGCCATGGCCCATTGTACCCAGGCCGATCACGGCAATTGTCTGGATTTTCATATCCGTGTTCCGTCCGGGAAACAGAATGCCTGAATCCGGCAGACGCGTCGCCCGTCTCGCACTCCTTCGACAAGCTCAGCACAGGCAATGACCACGCGGCGAGACGGGATTCTTCCGTTTGCAGAACCGAAGTGAGTGGTGGGTTAGATCGTCTTGCCGCCGTCCACAACCAGGACCTGTCCGGTGACCAGTTCGTTCACAATCAGTCCCAGAATCCCGTTGGCGATGTCTTCAGGTTCCGCAACGCGCTGAAGGGGCGTGGCCTCGCGATTCGCACGGATGAATTCGTCCCAGCCTTTCACCCAGCGCGTGTTGACGATGCCGGGGGCCACGGCATTCACCCGAATGCGGGGCGCCTGGCTGATGGCCAGGGATTTGGTGAGGGATATCAGCGCCGCTTTGGATGCGCAATACGCAATGGAACTTCCCTGCCCGCACGTTCCAGCGATCGATGCAACGTTGACGATCTGCCCCCCCGCTTCCGGCATCTTCGGGATGGCAGCCCGCGCGCAGTAGAAGGCGCCCTTGACATTGACGTCGAAGACCGGGTCCCAGGCCTCATCGGTTAGCGCCTCGAGGTCCGCAAGCGGGACAAAGACGGTGGTACCCGCGTTGTTGACCAGGACGTCCAATCGACCCAGTTCCTCAGCCACGCGGTCCACCATTTCACGGACGACGTTTTCGTTCGACACGTCCGCGCGGATCGCGATCGAGTTGCGGCCAAGCGCGCGGATTTCCGCGGCCGTGGCTTCGGCTTCGGTCCTGGAACGCGAGTAGTTGACGGCCATGTCGGCCCCTTCAGAGGCGAGAAGCAGGGAGGTCGCTCTCCCGATTCCTGTGCCGCCGCCGGTCACGAGCGCGACCTTTCCGTCCATACGTCCCATATTAAATCCTTTCGAACCTTGATTCGTACGTTTTCGTGGACGTTAATTCGAATACATGCTTGTTGATAAAGGCGATTAAACTGCGGATTACCAGGATAGACCAGGTCACCGGAAGTGAACTGAAATAATGTCGTTCCGGCCGACGGTTACGCCCCGTTTCGGAGTATCCTATCACGACGCCCGGTTGTCGTTTTTCTAGAATTGGGGCCAATTGGATGATTATGGTAGTTCCCAGGCGTTACGAATCGCAGAACGGAATGGCCACGACGTCACGGATGTGCCTGGCATCGGTCAACACCATCAGAAGGCGATCGATGCCCAGCGCGATACCACCGGCCGGCGGCATACCGGCTTCGAGAGCCCCCAGGAAACGTTCGTCTATCGGGTAAGCCGGGCGGCCGCCGTGATGTCGCTGCGCGGCTTCGTCTTCCAGGCGGGCTCTCTGCTCGCCGGGATCGTTCAGTTCCGTAAATGCGTTGGCGAGTTCCACGCCCGACACATAGAGCTCGAACCGTTCCGCAATGTCGGGTGCGTTCTGCTTCAGCCTTGCAAGCGCGGCCATTTCCGTGGGATAGTCGACGAGAAACGTGGGGCGCCCCGCACCGAGGTGTTTTTCCACGGCATCCAGAAATACCTTGAAGAAAGCGACCTCGAAAGGATCGCCCGGGGAGACCGAACGGTGGCCCTGTTTCCGCGCTTCGCGAATAAACCCGTCCGGATCCCCGGCGGGATCGGCGCGCACGCCCGCGTACCTGGCAAATGCTTCCCGTACGCTCAGCCGTTGCCACGGCGGGGTAAAATCGACAGCTCGACCCCCGTACATGACCGACGAACTCCCGGTGACCTCACGCACCAGGCCATGAATCAGATTCTCGGTATCGGCCATGATTGTGGTATAATCGGCGAACGCCCGGTACCATTCGAGAAGTGTAAATTCGGGACTGTGCATTGGACCGGGCGCGTCCTGGCGGAAGGATTTGCAGATCTGGAAGATGCGTTCGAAACCGGACGACAGGAGACGCTTCATCGCGTATTCGGGTGAGGTGGGCAGGTAATAGCGCCTGGCGCGTCCGTTTTCGCTGTAAAGGGTTTCGAACGCGTCCAGATGGGGTTCCATGCCCGGGCTGTGGACGAGCAACGGGGTTTCGACTTCAAGGAACCCGGCGTTCTCGAAAAAGCGCCTGACAAACGATAGAACCCGGGCGCGGGTACGCAGAATCCCGGGGGCGGGCCCGGCTTCGGGAGCCCGCAGCGCCGGCGCCAGCACACGGTGGCGCTGCACCTGAAATTCAGGGGGCCGCCAGATACCCCGCAACTCGACAACGTCTCCAATGCGCAGATTTGCCGTGACCCGGCCGCACGCCAGGCGGGCTTCGCCTGATTCATCAACCAGTCGCGGATTGTCCTCGCCCCCGTCCGCGACGATCCGACCGGCCAATACTGCTTCGTCGCCGGGCGCAAGGTCGGCGATGCGGTGGGTTCGTGCGCACCCGGCGGGATATTCTGCGGATTCGGGCATAGACGTGGCCGAAAGGTACGGGAATTTCCGGAAACAGGTACAGGAAGCTGCCTTAAAATTCCCGGCTCATGGGAAAGGCGAGGTGGAATATAGGATAACCGGTGTCGCGGAGCAACAGACATCCGTACGCGAGGGCATCCTCGATGGAAAAATCCCTTGCCGCCGGTTCTGATACGTTGATATATTCTGGCGTGCCGACCGGGCCTACCACGTAAAAGCAGTGAGACGGGAGAGGCAAGACGGTAGAAGAAATGCGGGTAGACGTTAGAGGCGAGACGGTAGAAGAAGCCTTTGCCCGATATCTTATTTCTTCTCGCCTCCGGCACGATATGTAACCTCACAAGGCAGGTAATCTCTACCCTCTCACGTCTTACGTCTCACCAGGTGGTGGGGCGGAGTGTGGTCCTCTCCCGTCTAACGTCTTCCGTCTCCCCGCTCTTTGCTGATCGCTGATAGCTTCTCTTAAACCGCGACGCTCGACACTGAGGATCCGGCTGAAATGAACCTTCGAATAACCCCGTATTCCCTTTCACTGCCTTTCGCGCCTGTTGCCGCGATGGCGATTCTACTGGCTTCCGTTCCGGTGTCCGCCGGTACTTTCAGGATCGGCGGCGGGATGTTCTTAAACAAGAATGAACCGGGCGGAGGCGTTTCCGTTGATCCTGGCGATGGCGGAATGATCCTTTCGCCGTTTGTAGACTATTTCGGCAAGTCCGGCTCCCGCTATTTCGGTGGCGGGCTCAATCTCGTATTCAAACGCGCCGGAGGCGAAGAATCCCAACTCTATATGGGCCTGGGAGGCGGGATCGCCTCCGTTAACGTTGAAGAGAGTTCGGCGGGCATCACCGGTTCGGCGTCAAAGACGCAGGCGATGGCGGACCTCGTGCTGGGCGTCGAATTCGACCTGCGTAAAAATTTCGGCGGGTTTATCCAGGTAAAATGGCTGGGGACCTTTGGCGGCGGCCGTGTGGACATCACGGGTTCAGTTGACGGAAGGACGGTAACGATTCCGGATGAGATCAACCTGGAACTCAGAAATTTCGCGGTCCAGACCGGAATAACGGTGGGGTTCTGGCGCTGACCGCGCCCCCCGCCGGCCAGCGAATGCAAATGGACCGCTGGATCGCGTCGGTTGACCGGTAACGGCGCGTCCGGCGGTTTTTGGGTTGATTTTCAGCGGCATTTTGGCGATTATTGTTGAGATCGAACACTTCTTGTATCCTGGAGATTCACGCATCCGGGCCGCACCAGTACAGGGGAGGAATGAATGCAGGCGCTTATCCGCGTTCTCTTTGCTGTTTGTTTCGCTGCAATACTCACCACTTCTGACGTGGGGGCGCAGCACGCGCTGAAGTTGGGCGCGGGTATACACTTCGATGAACAGACGCCCGGCATCGGACTCGCGTATGACATCAGCGCCTCGGAGGGACTGGTCGCATTTTCGCCATTTATCGATTTCTTTTCGAAGTCCGAAAGCAAAGTCTTCGGCGGCGGCCTGAATCTCATCGTGAAACGGCCCACGGGCGAGAGTGGAATCATCTATTTCGGAGGCGGCGGTGGAATAGGCAGCGTGACCTCAAAGAGGGAATTTGACGTTGACATCGGCGATACCACCGATCAATCGCTTGAAACGGTCGAAGCTTCACGAACCCAGGCCATGGTCACTGTGCTGGCCGGCGTGGAGTTCGCCACAACCGAAAGGGCGTCTGTCTTCCTGCAGGGGAAGTGGATTGGCATGTACAGCGGAGATCCGGAAGTCATTCGTCTCTCCAGCGGCCAGGACGTGGCGCCAGAACTGGACATTAAGAGTTTTGCATTTCAGATTGGCCTGTCTCTCAATATCGGCCAGTCGGAATATGAAGATTATTAGCAATACTCGTCACGCATGATAAAGGACTCGACCGCGCGTATTGGAGGCATAATGAGAATTCGTTTATTGGTTTTGCTGTCCGGCCTTGCGTTACTTGTGGCCACACCTGTATACGCAAGAGATTTCGGGATGAATCTGGGAGGCGGTACACTCTTCGACCCCACCAGGCCGGGCGGTCACTTTTCATTCGAAATGTCGCTTAGCGACGAATATCCCACTCACCTGGCGCCTTTCTTTGAATTCTACAGCAAGTCGGGTACGAAGATTATACCGATCGGTATCTCACTTCTGTACAAACCGCCGCTTTCGGAATACGGAGGCACAATCTATTTCGGCGCAGGCGGAGGCGCGTTGTTGATTCGTGGTCAACCCACCGCGGGCCAGGCAACCGGCACCGACGGGATGATCACCGTGGCGGGCGGGTTGTCGTTTGGCGTGGGACCCAGTGCAGGGGTGTTCGTTCAGGTACGCTGGTTCAGGTCTTTTGAAGACCAGACGGCGGAGAACGAAATCGGTGTTCAGGCCGGGATCCGATTCTACCTTCCGGGAGGTTGATTGACGTACAACTGACGGGTTGAATTCAGAAAAGGAAACGCGCCGGATACCCTCTAAAGGGTCCCGGCGCTTTTCCTTTTCCTCGACCCACCCCGGACGCACGGTTTACGGGTCTGTAGGGTCAACCCTTGTGATTGCCCACATGGCGGTGCGGATGTGTGTGATTGCCAACAGCGGTCCTTAAAGGGAACCGCTTTTCGCAGACGGCCGATAGCTGACAGCTGATAGCTCGGTGAGGGCCCTGAGGGAGAGGTCCCGTCAGCTCCTGTTCCGCAGCAGGTCAACCAGGAGGCGCACGCCCACGCCCGTGCCGCCCCTGGGAACGTACGGCAGGTCTTTGTTCGCCCATGCCGTGCCGGCAATGTCCAGGTGAGCCCAGGGAAAGTCCTGCACGAAGGCTTCGATGAACGCCGCGCCCGTGATGGCGCCCCCCGCGCGGCCACCGGTGTTCTTCAGATCGGCAATGTCGCTCTTCATCTCCTCCCGATGGCCTTCCAGAACGGGAAGGCGCCACGCGATTTCGCCCGTCCTTTCTCCGGCCGCTGCAATTTCAGCCGCCAGTGCGTCATCGTTTGAGAAGAGCCCGCTGGCCTCGTGTCCGAGGGCGATGACGCATGCGCCGGTGAGGGTGGCAAGATCGATCGCCGCGGAGGGTTTGTAGCGGGCGGCGTAGGCCACGGCGTCGGCCAGAACCAGGCGGCCCTCGGCGTCCGTGGACCGTATTTCGATGGTTTTTCCCAACATGGAGCGGACAATGTCGCCCGGCTTGAGCGCGCGGCTGCCAGGCATGTTTTCCGAGGCGGCCACTAGGCCGATCGTGCGTACCGGCAAATCCAGCCGCGCCACAGCCTGCATCGCGCCGATGACGGCGGCGGCGCCTCCCATATCGAACTTCATATCCCACATGCCCTCGGAGCCCTTGATGGAAATACCTCCGGAATCGAACGTGATCCCCTTTCCGATCAGCACCGCGGGCGCCGCTTCCGGATCATCGCCCTCGTGTTCGAGAACAATGAACCTGGGCGGTTGCGCGCTGCCCTGCGCCACCGCCTGGATGGTGCGCATGCCTTCGCCAGCAATCCGCTCCTCGTCGAAGATCTCGCAACGCAGACCCGTTTCCCGGGCTATGGCTTCGGCGCGTCCCGCGAGTATGGCGGGCGTCATTTCGTTTCCGGGATGGCTTCCCAGATCCCGGGCCAGGCACGTGGCTTCGGCAATGATTCGCCCGGCGTCCGAACCGTTTTCAATGTCGGTCTTCTTGGCCGCGTCGAATTCGACCAGCGTAAGTCCTGCGAGTTCGTTGTTGTCTTCGTCGTCGCTCTTGTACGGCGTAAAGCGGTACGTCCCGAGAACGGCGCCTTCGACAACGGCCTGGGCGGCGGCCGAGACGTCCAGACCACCCACCCCGCCGCCGTGAACCACCGTGGCCAGCCGTTCTACGCCCAGGCCGCGGGCATGCCGCGAGACCGCGGCGGAGACCTGCCGCACCCGGTCGAGGGTGAATTCCTCGCGTTTGCCAAGACCCACAACGAGGAGGCGCTTCGCGGAAATGCCATCCCGTGGATAAAGGACGGCAATCTGTTTGAATTTGCCCGTGAAGTCGCCGGTGTCTATCAGCTCCCTGACCTGGCCGTTCAGCGCAGCGTCCACCGCGCCGGTGGCGCCGCCGGGTACCGTGACGCCCTCGAACAGATTCAGCACAATCGCGTCCGTTTCGCATTCTACGATGTTATCAATCGCTACGGATATGTCCACAAAACCTCCTGTTGGTGACGGTTGGCGCTGTCCCGGTTTCCGCATCTCCCCGTGGGTAACCGCCTGTTCGAATTGCTCTCATGGCATTCGCGCAAAAAACGCCGGCACGAGGGGGCCGGCAAATGAGCGGCGTATCCGGAGCTACCACGGGCCTGAACGTCCCGCAAAAAAGGGATTACTCGATTTCTCGAGGCCCACGGTGGTGAAGGGTCCGTGACCGGGATAGATTTTCGTTTCGTCGTCCAGAGTCAGAATCTTCTCACGAATTGACTTGAGCAGAAGGTCCGCATCGCCGCCCGGCAGGTCGGTGCGGCCGATCGAGCCAGCAAAGAGACTGTCCCCGACGATCGCGTGCCCCGGCCACTTGAGGGTGATATTGCCCCGTGCGTGGCCCGGCGTGTGGACAATCTCGAGGGTTTCCTCACCCATCCTGACGACGTCGCCCTCGTGCAGGAAACGATCGATGCGCGGCGGCGGCTCCGCGTCCATGCCAACGAAACCGGCGATTTCGACGAGGTTTTCGACCTGGCTGCGGTCGGCGGGATGGATTGCGAACGGGGCGCCGGTTTCCCGGACCGCCGAAGCCGCGTG
>CAZKDZ010000163.1:0-5429 GCA_964551635.1 uncultured bacterium
CTGGTCAGACAACACAATGGGCTTCCGAGGACGACCGCGCCCCATGGTTCTCTCCTTTCACGATGGGTGTGAGAAGCGTGTAGAGAGAACATAGGACAGGCCCAATAAATAGTCAAGTTATTTTAGGGACAAAACACTAGTATTCCATCCCGGCGTACAATTTCTCGTCCACTCTGGCAGCCACGACCGTCAACTCCGGTTTGGCCAGCCACGCCTCGACGGCCCGCCGCATTTCCTCAAGGGTGGTCACCGTCACGCCCGTCGCGCCAAAGCCGTCGGCGACCCTGGCCCAATCCACCGGCTGGAAGTCAACGCCGCGGTGAGGGAGGCTTCGCATGGCCTGAGCGACCTTGACAATTGCCAGGGACCTGTCGCACATCACCACCAGAAACGGCCGCAGCCCCAGCCTGCGCGCGGTCTCCAGTTCCTGGACCATCATTGCGAAACCGGCGTCGCCGAACACGCCCGCCACCGGCTGGCCTGGCCGCAGGAGCGATGCCGCCAGCGCCGAGGGCAGACCATAGCCCATCGCGGAAAGGCCGTTTGACGTCAGGAACGACCCCGGCGAACC
Source organism: uncultured bacterium (assembly GCA_964551635.1). Taxonomy (GTDB): domain Bacteria; phylum Latescibacterota; class UBA2968; order UBA2968; genus JAAXHE01. The sequence goes on from CAZKDZ010000163.1 coordinate 572, forward strand.
CGCCCGCCAGACCTGCGAAACCAGCATCTTGTGCGCGCCAACGTCGACGGAGAGGATGGTTTCCCCGGGCAGCGTTTCGTGTATTTCACGTATCAAATGAAACGGGGAAAGACCGTTTTCACCGTCTTCCGCGCCGGGGCAGATCGAATCCGCTACGCCGTCCCTTGCGCTGCGGATTTCAGCGGCCGACCAGCGCGCACGCGCCTTATATCCCTTCAGCAAACGACCCAGCAGGAATGAAACGTCGCCCACGCACTCGGAAGCCGGACTGAAGTCGCCAAAGGCGATCGAGCAATTGGCCAGGGAGTAAACGGGCTGGCGAAGATGCCAGTCCTGCGCGGATTCCACCGGATCGAAGCCCACGCCAAGAAGACAATCGCTCCTCCTGAGCAGGTTCACGAGAACAGCGTCTCCCGCGGCCGATGCGATGGTACCCAGAAAGCCTGGCCCGAACTCGTCGGGAACACCCTTTGCCTGCGGCAGCACGACGTAGGGAATCTCCGACTCTGAAAAAAATCGACGCACGGAGGCCGAATCCCGATGGACGTCCAGCGCGATCCCCACGACGCCGACAGGACGCTCGGCCCTGTTCAGCGCCGCCGCTATCGCTTCGAGACTTCCGAAGCAGGTGCGAGTCGGATCCGGGTTCGGGGCTCCCGCGCCAGGCGCCGTGTCGGCCACGGCGACGTCATTCGGAATCGCGAGATAAACCGGCCCGGCGGGCGCCGCGGCCGCAACCCTCAAGGCCGACCGCACATTAGCCTGGACGCCGGTTTTCTCCAGGACGACCGACCACTTGCATACGGGATCGAACAGTTCATCGAGTGGCAGATTCTGTTTCTGGCTCATCCGTGACCGGGACAACGGGCTGAGCGCGGACATGGCCACGATCGGGTCCCTGTCGAGGTACGCGGCGCCGACACCCAGCAACAGATTGCAGGCGCCCGGGCCAAGCGTTGCCAGGCAGACCCCGGGCGTCTCTGCAAGGCGCCCGGCTGCGCTGGCCATAAAGGCGGAGGCGGCCTCGTGACCGGTCAGTATAAATCGGATTCCGGCCTTCTCCAGCGCGTCGATCAGGTCCACAACCTCGCCGCCGGGGTGGCCGAATACGTACCTTACACCGCCTTTGTAGAGGGTTTCCGCGATGGCTGTCGCACAGGAACGCATGGACTTGAGGACTCCAGGTCGGTTTCAAAACGGGCAGGTTCGTGCCCCATCCGATGCACCCTTCGGAGGCGCCTGTACACTCACGGACGTCCTCCCCGGTACGCGGCGGCGCCCGCAGCTTCTCACCATTTCTGACGGGATTCGGCCGCCGGACTCCTCACAGCTTATCGACGAACTCCTGGTTGTGACGCCTGAGCCTCGCATCGCTGCCCAGCGCATAGTGCCTGGACATATCCGGTGAGTATCTGCTGGCCGGCGGGCGCCGGCCCAACGCTTCCGCGATCGACCTGACGTGATGTGGCCCAGCGCCGCAGCAGACGCCGAGGTACCGCACCCCCATTTCGAACGCTGTACGCGCAAACGCAGCCATTTCGTACCTGTGGCATGCAAACGGATCCAGCGCCGTCGGAAACGAATGTTCCCCTGGCGGGGCATGGGTGTCCGGTTCCCTCAGCGACTGAAACGTCGGTTGCTCATCCGTCGTTCGATACGGCACCGGCAGCGCCGCCACGTGGCACGACACCGAACGCCGAATTCGTTCCACGTCGGGCAGCATCGTCCGCGGTCCTCTTGTGCAATTCACCCCGACGACGTCGACGCCTGCCTGTTCAAGGCGTCGTGCGGCCTCATCCAGCTTGAAGCCATCCCTCAATCCCTCCTCGCGATGGTGGGCGAATGTAACGACAGCCGGAATGCCGGCGCGTCTGATGGACGCCAGCGCCAGCGCCGCCTCGCCGAAAAAGGAAAATGTCTCCCCGATCATGAAATCGACGTTCGCCTCGACCGCCCAGGCCACCTGCTCGTCGAACATCGCCGCAACCTGAGCATCGGTTTCGCGATCGGCAGGATCCCATATGTTGGTATTGCAGATGTTGCCGGCCACGAGCGGACGTTCTCCGTCGACGGATTCGGCGACCGATTGCGCAATGGACAAAGCGCTTTTCTGCAGAGGCTCCAGAAGATGTTCACTTCCAATGAGACGCAACTTTTCACGGTGCCCGTAGTATGTAAACGCTTCGATCACGTCGGTACCCGCGCGCCAGAATTCGAGGTGCAGCCCGGCTACGACATCGGGATGCTCGAGTACGACTTCCGGCACGTAGGGGCCCGCCTGGAGATAGCCCCGACGCTCGAGTTCAAAAAGGTAGCCCTCTGCGCATATCACCGCATCTTCGTCGAGCCGCTGCATCAGGCCGCGGGTGTTTTTCGACTCACCAGCGTTCATCAGGATGTGTCCTTTGCAAAATGCAACTCATTACCGGGAAGAGGCCCTCACCCGCGACGTCGGGTCGGCTTCTCCCAGCACGGTCCGGCCGGCGGGCGTATCCAGAAACCGGCGAATCACGTTGCGTGTGATCGATGAAACGTTATTCGAATACCCGTTGTGAGAAAGGCTGCCCGTCCAGGCTACGGAGCCTGCGGAAAAAACCGCGCCTCCCCCGGCATAGTCCATAATCGCTACGTCGGCTGTGGGCGAGACGTGCGTGCGCCGGGCGGGGATAAAATCGGGATGCGACGCCCGGGCGAGTACTACCGGCTCAGGCGTGAGCCGGTCCCACGCCCAGGCCTGAACGGCATCCATTTCAAATCCGGCCGCACTGCCAAGGTTCAGACCGAAATCGCCGATGATCTCGTCCGCACCGACGCCCTGGAATACCCAGGCGTATCTGGCGTCCAGGCTTGACGGAAGGCGCCGGAATCCCCGTTTTTCGTCGGATTCGATCCAGGCGTTGGATGCGTGTTCCACGCCCACCGTCCGTCGCGGTGGTCGTCCGCGCCGGGCCCACAGACCTCCCAGCTCCAGTGTCGTACTGTGTTGGGATTCCCCGGGCGCCGGCTCGTACGTGGGTCCGTAGTCGCCCTCTCCTCCTCGGCGGAGTTCGAGCAGGTACGGCCGTCGGGCATCGATGGACGTCACCCAGTACAGACCATTGCCGCCCAGATAGACGAGACGGCCCCCGTTCCGTACATACGCCGCCAGGCTGTCCACCATGTTTTCGGTGTGGTATTCGGGATGGCTTCCCAGGACCAGACATCGATAGCCGGAGAGCAGATCGGCGCCGTCACGATGAAGGTCTTCGTCCGCAAACACCTCGTATTCGAACCCCAGCGCCTCCAGCCAGTCGATCAGGTAGAGGTTCGCCGTAACGTTGTGCGCGCCCCAGTTCTGAAATCCCGCGCCTGGATTCCAACCCCGTGTGGGTTGAAGGCGCGAGTAATAGTGAACCATCGACCCGTCGCTGTGAACGTCGTACGTGCACAGTGTACGGTCCAGGACACCGTCTTCCGTATAGCTGTACGCGGCACGGTTACTTCCGTATGCCTGCCAGGTCAACGTGGGAATCAGACAGGCCAGTTCGGACCGCGGCGTCCTCGATGTAACGATAAACGGCACGAAGAGCGCATCCGAACCGGACCGGGCCCGCAGTGTATAAATGCCGGACCTCGCGTCGGAAGGCACCGAAACCGAGAAAGACGTCGGCCACCCGGCATCTTCGAGGTCGTCTTCGTGCAGGTAGATCGCGTTGTAATCATCGGGCCGATCCGTGTAGAGCCTGGACGGCATTCCCGCCCAGAACGGCCCCGTCACCGCACGCCCCGGCGCATTGACGGCAACCCCGTGGTTTCGGTTGTCAGACAGATCGACGACCCTGGGGCCGGTTACGTCCAGGCCAAGATGCCAGTTTCCAATGACGTGGCCGAGGGTTGACGGATCCTGACCGCTTGCAAGCGCACAGACCGCTTCGGAATCGAGCGCGGCTCCGAGAATCACGGGGTGCGCAATCTTGCCCGTGAAGTGAGCCCAGTGGCAAGCGCCCCGATCGGGGTCCCGGCACGCGCCGAACAGCAAAGGTGCGTTACCCGCGAACAGGGAACCCATCCGGATTTTTTTCGACGAAAGACTCAGCGTATTGCGGGACGACCGGGTTTCGACAACACCTGCCGTATCGCCAATCTGCTGGTAGAGACGGATTTCACCGGAGTCAGGACGGTACGAGAACGCCACGAATTGCCAGTTGCCAACGTGGATGTTCTCCCTGGCCGTTGCCCATTGCGCCGTCGTGCCGTCGTGAGACACCGCAGCCGTAAGAAAGCGCTCACCCGCGAGGAAAATTCCGTAGCCCAGGTTTTCGCGCGTCCACTTCACGGCCAGGGCCCGCCAGCCGCCGCCGGCCAGCGTTGGCTGGAACCAGAGGCCAACGGTAAACGGACCCTTCGGATTCAGGGTATCGGTGTGGGGTATCTCTACGTACGAACCGTAATCCGTTGCCGGCTCGGAAACCTCGACCCGGTCCGGCTGCCCCCATGAGACGCGTTCCTCCCGGTAACCCGGCCCGTGAGGATTCGGATCGCCATGGATCAACCGCGACAGGTTCACCTCCGCGGCCCCCGGAGGCCCCCCCAGTTTGAATGCGATCCGCGCGCCGGCGGGAACGGTCATTTCATCGGCGTAGCCCTCCAGCCCGAGGCCCGGGACGGGCGACGCCTTCTCGAATCGGGGATTGGACAATATTCGTGCCTTCGCTTCAGGTAGCTCCGGAAACGGCCTAACCTGAATAATTCATAAAAAAGGTAGTTTCCATACCCAAGTCATTGTATTATAATATGGTTACGCACATAACCATTACACAATGACATAGGAGGAAACTACCGTGGGAGGTCAAGATAAGCATCACAGGATGTCTTTCGC
>CAZKDZ010000164.1:0-6627 GCA_964551635.1 uncultured bacterium
GTAATTCGCGTTCAGTACGGCCATCTCGCTGGTGCGCCGCATCCCTTCCGCACCCAGCATTCGGGCATAGACGTAGGCGCGAATCACCATCCCGAAATTCCCGAAAAACGTGCTGACCTTTCCGATCGTTCGCGGGCGGTCGTAGTCCAGTCCGAAGCGGTCGCCTGTTTTCGTGACGACGGGGACCGGCAGGTACGGCAGCAGCGCTTCCTTCACGCCGACGGGTCCGGAGCCGGGACCCCCGCCGCCGTGCGGGGTCGTGAAGGTCTTGTGCAGGTTGATGTGGACGACGTCAAAGCCCATGTCCCCTGGCCTGCACTGACCCAGGAATGCGTTCAGATTCGCACCGTCGTAATAGAGCAGGCCTCCGCCGTCGTGGACCACCTGCTGGATGTCCAGGATTTCATCCTCGAACACGCCGAAGGTGTTCGGATTTGTCAACATCAACCCCGCGACCCGGTCGTTCATCTTGGCCTTCAGGTCCGCGACGTCCACGGTTCCGCGGCCGGTAGACTTCAACGTTTCCACCCGATAGCCGCACATCGCCGCCGTCGCGGGGTTCGTTCCGTGCGCCGAATCCGGAATCAGCACAACCTGCCTGTCGTCCCGGTTCTCGCGATGGTACGCGGCAATCAGCGAAATGCCAACGAATTCTCCCTGCGCGCCGGCGGCCGGTTGAAACGTAAACCCGTCCATTCCGGTTACGGCCGTCAATATCCCGTCCATCTCCCACAGGACGCGCAATGCAGCCTGCGACGCCGACTCATCAGCAAAGGGATGCAACCCCGCGAAATCGGGCAGGCGAGCAACCCGCTCGTGTATCTTGGGGTTGTACTTCATGGTGCAGGATCCCAGTGGGTAGAACGCCGTATCGATACTGAAGTTCATGGACGAAAGATTCACGTAATGGCGCACAAGTTCCAGCTCGCTGACTTCCGGCAGCGCGGGCGCGTCATTCCGATACATTCCGTCCGGTATGGGAACCACCGCGTCGCCTGCATCAGGAAACCCCGCGCACCGGCGCCCGCGGCCACCCCTTTCGAAAATCAGCAGATCCCTGTCCATTAAATGTCTCTCCAGGCGTCGACCAGGCGCGCCACGTCCGAACCGGTCTTCGTTTCCGTCACGCAGGTCAGGACACACCGGTCCAATTCCGGATAGAAGCGCCCCAGGTCGATACCGCCCGCGATGCCCCTTCGTCGCAACGCTTCGAGCGCTTCACGCGCGGGGCGGGCCGTTTCGACAACGAATTCGTTGAACGACGCTCCGCAAAACTTCAGGGAAATCCCGTCGATCGCGCACAGCGCGGACGCTGCTTCGTGGCTCCGGTTCCAGTTCAACATGCCAACTTCGCGTAGGCCGTTCGGCCCCAGCGACGCCAGATAGACGGTCGCCGCTGTCGCGCAGAGCGTCTGATTCGTGCAGATGTTCGAGGTCGCGCGCTCCCTGCGAATATGCTGTTCGCGTGTCTGGAGCGTCATCACAAAGCCACGCTTCCCGTCCACGTCGGTGGTCTGTCCGACCACGCGCCCGGGCATTCGTCGAACATGCTGTTCGCGCGTGGCGAACATACCCACGTACGGACCGCCGAAGGACAACGGCAGGCCCAGCGGCTGACCGTCGCCAACCACAATGTCCGCTCCGAAGTCACCCGGCGGCCGGATCACCCCGAGTGAGACCGGATTCACCGAGGCGACAAAGGCCGAACTGTGGTCCTGCAACAGACTGCCCAGTGCGTCCAGGGGTTCCAGCACACCCAGGAAATTCGGATTCTGCACCACGACCGCGGCGGTGTCGTCATTCAACTCCGCCTCGACCCGTTCCACATCGATCGTCCCGTCGACCGACCAGGGAATTTCCACCACTTCCAGCCCGATTCCATGAACATAGGTCTCGACGACCCGCCGGTAGAACGGGTGCAGGCTGCGCGGCAGCAGAACACGGGTCCCGTCGTTGATCCGGACCGCCATCATCACCGCTTCCGCAAGGGCGGACGCGCCGTCGTACATGGAGGCATTGGCCACCTCCATACCGGTCAACTCACAGACCATGGTCTGGAATTCGAAAATCGCCCGCAGCGTACCCTGGCTCACCTCCGGCTGATAAGGCGTATACGCCGTGTAGAACTCGCTGCGGGAAATCATCGCGTCCACGACGCTTGGCGTGAAGTGCTCGTAAGCGCCGCCGCCCGTGAATGCCAGCGCGGGGGCCTGCTCCCGCGCCGAACGGCCCAGTTCCTCGATCAACCCAAGAGCCTCCATCTCACTGATACCGGACGGAAGGTCCAGGGATTCCAGCCGCAGAGACGCCGGGACGGGATCGAAGAGCGCATCGGTTGAATCCACCCCGATCGTTTCCAGCATCGTTTGAACGTCCTGATCCGTGTGCGGTGTATAATTCACAAACACAACCTCTCATCGTGATGCGATGGGAAAGTGCCTATTCCTTCAGATACGTGAATTCCAGATCATCTCCGGGCTGCCATCCCAGAACCCGCTTCGCCTTCTCGTTCGTAAACTGCCCGTGGGGCCGATCACCGAAAATGTTGAAGACCTCGCACCGCGAAGGCAGCCGGTCCAGATCAATGGTCAGCCCCGGTACGAACGCCGCCGCCGCGTCGCGCCACGATACCAGGAACGGCCAGTCCCGAACCGGCTCGGTCGACGGGTCGTGATCTCTGAAGATGTAGAAGAGGTAACACAAGACGTAGACGTCACAATGCGCGGTAAAGATCCGACAGATTTCCTGTCCCAGTCCCTTTGATAGCGAATACAGATTCGTACCGGGCTCCGGCGGCACGTCGGGACCGATCCCGTAGTCCCACGCCTCATACGGTGGGCCCTGTACGGTGAAATGCGGACCTGTGTTGATGACGCGCCGGATCCCGTGTCTGACCGCCGCGCACATGATGTTATAACACCCCATGGTATTCACGTCGAATGCGACCTTGCGATGCGGACGCAAAACGGACAGGTTGATGATCGCATCCATTCCCTCGGCTGCGCGCATGACGGAATCCGGGTCCGCCACGTCCACGGGCATCATCTCATGCGGGGTATCGAACGGATCCAGATCTGTTATCCGCAGCGAAACCCGCCCTTCCAACGCTTTCACGACGTGCGGCCCCAACATACCGTTGCCGCCAAATATCACGACTTTCATATCCGTCTCCAGCATTGGTCGGCTTCGGTTACACCGGTTTCCTGGTATACGTGTATTCCAGCCCGTCCCGGGGCTGCCAGCCCAGAATCCGCCTGGCCTTCGAGTTCGTAAAGTGCCCGTGCGGCCGGTCGCCGAGAATGTCGAATACCTCACAACGTGACAACAGGCGCTCAAGTGGAATCCTCAGTCCGGGGAGGAACGCGTCTGCGGCATCCCGCCACGTCACCATGAAAGACCGGTCGTGAACCGGTTGAGAGGATGGGTCGTGATCGCGAAAGCTCCAGAACAGGTAACACAACACGTACAGGTCGAAGTTCGAAGCGAAGACCCTGCAGATTTCCTGTCCCAGTCCCTTCGAAAGCGCATACAGGTTCGTTCCGGGCCTGGGGGGCACGTCCGGAGAGATGTGATAGTCCCAGTCCACGTAGGATTCGCCCTGCACGGTAAAGTGCGGCCCCGTGTTGATGACGCGCCGGATCCCGTTTTTCACGGCCGCGCGCATCACGTTATAGCATCCCAGGGCATTCACGTCGAACGCGGTCTTTCGATCCGGCCGCAGAACAGACAGGTTGATGATTGCGTCCATCCCTTCCGCCGCGCGCAGGACAGCCTCCGGTTCCGCCACGTCTACGGGCATCATCTCGTGCCGCGTTTCGAACGGCTCCAGGTCCGTGACCCGCAGGGACACACGCCCTTCGAGCGCTTTCACGACATGCGGCCCCAGCATGCCGTTGCCGCCATAAATCACGACCTTCATTCTCATCTCCAATCGTGTGTATACCCCGCGCACGGACATCCGCAGCGTTCGCGACGCGGCGTATGATGATCCGGCGACGGCCCGCGGATACCCGGTTGTCTATTTTTTCATGTACGTGTATTCCAGCCCGTCCCTCGGCTGCCACCCCAGGATCCGCCTGGCCTTCGCGTTCGTAAAATGCCCGTGCGGCCGGTCGCCGAGAATGTTGAACAACTCGCATCTCGACGGCAGTCGCTCCAGTGGAATCTCCAATCCGGGGAGAAAGGCGGCGGCGGCATCCCGCCACGTCACGATAAAGGGCCGGTCGTGAACCGGTTGAGAGGATGGTTCGTGACCGCGAAAACTCCAGAACAGGTAACACAGCACGTGCACGTCGAAGTTCGAGGTGAAGATCCGGCAGATTTCCTGGCCCAGTCCCTTGGACAGCACATACAGACCCGTTCCGGGCCTGGGGGGCACGTCCGGAACGATGTGATAGTCCCAGTCCCTGTAGGGGTCTCCCTGTACCGTAAAGTACGGGCCCGTGTTGATGACGCGCCGGATCCCGTTTTTCACGGCCGCGCGCATCACGTTGTAGCATCCGAGGGTATTCACGTCGAACGCGGTCTTTCGATGCGGCCGCAGAACGGACAGGTTGATAATCGCGTCCATCCCTTCCGCTGCGCGCATGACGGCTACAGGGTCCGCCACGTCCACCGGCATCATCTCGTGGGACGTTTCAAACGGCTCCAGATCCGTAATCCGAAGGTACACTCGCCCTTCAAGCGCCTTCACGACGTGCGGCCCCAGCATCCCGTTGCCGCCGTATATCACGACTTTCATATCCGTCACCAGGGTCACGCGGATTTAACGACTCAGATTCCGAGGGCACTCCTGGCCCGATCGATGGGGAACCTCGCGTTTTCGACTTCGGACTGCACGTGCAGCACCCGCCACATCGGCCCTTCTTTCGTTAATGCCGATGCGATCGCCCTGACCGCGTCCTCCACGGACAACGCCGAGTCGCCGTCGCCGCCGACTTCGCCGAGCCGCAAGCACGTCACGCGCACCGTGTGTTCCCGGGCGAATTCTCTGCATGTGAACTCACCCAGGTACTTCCCCAGAGGTCCTGCATCCGTGGACGGCCTCGGCGCCCACTGCTCCGTCACGTTCCAGTTCGGATCGCACGTCTCGAACAGGCTCAGCGAACTGACGTACACCACGTGGCCGACGTTTTTCTCCCTGGCGGCAACCATCAGATTGTACGTGCGGCGCGTCTGGAAATCGATCTCGTTTTCGTCACTCCTCCGATTATCGGGTAACTGCGCGACATGCACAATCGCGTCCATCCCGTCCACCAGGGACTCCGTCTCGCCCTCGTGGCCCAGTTCGCACGGACGAAAGGGAAACTTCGTGGTCACGTCCGAGACGTCGGTCAACGTCACCTCGTGCTGCCGCGACAGGTCCTCAGCCAGTGCCTGAGCAAGCTCCGTCCCAGCCGATGTAATCAGTACTTTCATGTATCATACTCCTGTAATTGAAACCACATCCGTCCGTGGACAGATAAACTCTCACCGCCAGTTAAGTTCGTCAGTCCTGCTATGGCGACTGCTGTCTACTCGCCAAACCGCGTCCTAAACGGCAACCACGCGTCGTTGTCCCTCCCTGCTTTCAGACGGAATGATCCTGATCTCAATATCGCGATTCAGGCGGGTAAGGAATGTCATCAGACGCTCTACGCTGTAGTGATTGAACTTCCCCCTCTTGAGACGGGATATTTCAGGTTGCTGCACTCCCAGGATTTCCGCTGCTTCCGCCTGCGTCAGCTTCCGCTCTCCGATGATTTGAAATACCTCATAGCCGAGCGATGCCTTCAGAAGCAGCTCACCCTCGTCGGGTAATTCCAAATCCTCGAACACGTTGCCTGAACTCCGTTCAACGGCGATCTCATCGCTCATGCTTCGCCTCCAGTTCCTGCGCCACCATCAGGCGTCTACCTGACAGATCGCCCTCTCTCACGGGGACCTTGCGGAGTACATGTCCAAATATAACCAATTGGATATAAATTGTCAAGGTCTTCGCCGCTTGCAACAGGATTAACGCCCGTTAAAGATACTGATAATACGTGACCTGGGGCTGGACGATGTTGAAACCCGCCTTTTCGTATGCGCGGCGCGCGGGGGCGTGACCCTCGTCAAGACCCGTACCCACGCACGCGAATCGGAGGCGCTCGGACCTGAAGCAGTCGAGGGCATAGCGATACATCGCCGTACCGAGCCCCCTGCCCTGCGCTTCGGGCGCCACGGCATTGTTCGTGATTCTGCCCAGGGATTTCTTCCGGTCAATCGAAAACGTCAGGAATGCCGCCACACTCCCCGTCTCCGAGGCGACGACAACGCGAAACCACTCGGGATGCGCCTCCCAGTGGCGGCGGACCGCGGCCGTTTTCTCTGCTTCCCAATTCGCGCACAGAGCCGCGTGCATTTCTTCACCCATGATTTCGGTCGTACTGGCGTGGATCCTCTGCCACGCCTGCCGGGCGATCTCACCCACGCGCTCCATATCCTCCAGGGCAGCCCGTCGTATTCGAAACCCCGCGGCAAGTTCTGAGTCCGGCAGGCTCATCCTTCCTCCCGGTTTTCGTTACGGGTCGCCGCTCTTTCCGTCAGGCCTTGCAGAAGGGCCGAATGAGGTACCGGCGCGGGACGCGATGGCTTCGGCGGTTGCCC
>CAZKDZ010000165.1:0-25173 GCA_964551635.1 uncultured bacterium
GGAGCACAGGTTCGAGGTGCGCGCGAAGAACGGATGCGGCACAGGCGACGCAGTCAGCGATGACGCGAAGCCGGGAAGCGCGCCGGGTGCGGTGACGGGACTGAGTGCGAGTGCGGCGGGCACGGGAGAGTTAAGGCTCACCTGGACGCGCCCCAGCGGCACGATAAGCAGGTATCAATTCAAGGTGGGGAACGGGCAGTGGCAGAATATGCCGGACAGCGGCCCCACCACGACGGCATATACGGTGAGCGGTTTGACGTACTGCACGAACTATACGGTCCATGTGCGTGCGGAGAACAATTGCGGCGCGGGCGGATCAGACAGCGCATCCGGGAAATCCGGTGGGCAGAAGCCCGGTGCGGTGACTGGCCTTCGTTCGAGTGCAGCGGGCACGGGAGAGATAAGGCTCACCTGGACGCGTCCCAGCGGCACGATAAGCTGGTATCAATACAAGGTGGGGAACGGGGAGTGGCAGAATATGCCGGACAGCGGTCCCACCACGACGGAATTCACGGTGGAAGGATTGACGTACTGCACGCCGTATACGATCCATGTGCGTGCGGAGAACAATTGTGGTGCGGGCGGATCGGACAGCGCTTCCGGGAAATCCGGTGGACAGAAGCCCGGTGCGGTGACGGGTTTGAAGGTTACGTCCACGGGCAACGGAACTGTGGAACTGGGTTGGAACAGTGCAAGCGGAACGGTCTCGCGGTACAAAGTCTCGTACAGTGGCGGCGACACGAACGGCACAAAAAATGAATCCGGCACCTCGACTACGGTCGAGGGATTGAGCAACTGCACGACGTATACGTTCGTGGTACGCGCGGAGAACAACTGCGGCGAAGGCGGATCAGATAGTGTGCCGACGCAGCCGGGCGTGAAGCCAGCGAAGGTGGCGGGACTGAAGGTGACGTCCGTGGGTTCCGGGACGGTGTCGTTGAGTTGGACCAATCCGAACGATGCGACCATTGAGAAGTATCAGATCAAAGTCGGGTCGAAGAATTGGACGGATATTCAGGGAAGCGACGCAGGGACGACGAGCCACACGGTGGAAGATTTGACAAACTGCAGTTCGTATACTTTCAGAGTGCGCGCGTGGAACTGCAAACAGGATGGCCCAGCGTCGGACGGCGTTACTGGTACACCCGGCGTGAGGCCCCCTCCACCGACTGGTTTGGAAGTGAAGGAAGTGGGTGCCGGCACGGTGACGTTGATGTGGGACGAATCTAACGACCCAACCGTCACCCACTATAGGATCTATTACAGTGGAAAAACCATAGTTATAAACGGCCGAAATACGACCGAATATACAGCGCGCAACCTGACCAATTGTACCGAGTATGCTTTTGCAGTTCGCACATATAACTGCATAGGGCTTAGCCGAGAGCCGGCTGAAGTGAAGGGGACCCCCGGCGTAAGGCCCGCGAAGGTGACGGGCGCGGCCGTGACGTCGGAAGGTGACGGGATGGTGTCGCTGGGTTGGACCGCACATGGCGACACGACCGTCACCAGCTATAGGGTCTCTTACCTTGTTGGCCTTATGGTCGGCACGCATGATGTAAACGGCCGCACCTCCACGAACTACACAGTGAAAGGGTTGAGCAATTGCGTGCAGCATTCCTTTCAGGTTCATGCGAGAAACTGCAAAGGCTTAGGTAGCGCGCCGGATGTGTTGTCGGGCACACCGGGAGTGAAGCCCGCCGCACCCACCGGACTGCAGGTGACTTCGGAGGGTAACGAGTCGGTGTCTTTGAGCTGGAACCAACATAATGACGCGACGGTCGGCGGGTATAGGATCGTTTACAGCACCAGCGGCGCGTCGAGTGATACTGTGACCGTAACCGGCGGTGGTACGACGAGTCGCGAGATTACAGGGTTGACCAATTGCAGCGAATATACCTTTAAGATACTTGCGTACAATTGCAAAGGAGATGGAACGTCGTCGGGTGGTGTGAACGCCACGCCGCATGCGCCATTGGTAGTCTCTCCGATCTCCAACAGGGCTGGAACGAAAGGCAGGGCCATTTCCGGTTTTAAGGTGGAGAAAAGCGGCGGCTGTTCGCCGTACACCTATTCTCTTTCGTCCGATCCTTCGCCAGGGTCCGGGCTCTCCATTTCGTCGAGCGGCAGCATCTCAGGCACGCCAACCGCTAGAAAGAGTTTCGAAATTGAAGTGGAAGTTGAGGACAGATTAGAAAATTCGGGATCAACGTCGTTTACGTTTACGGTGGCGAACCCGGTTGTTATCGCCAGGATTTCGGATTTCAGCGTAACTGTGTCAACGCCTTTTACGAAACAGATTTCGGTGTCCGGCGGGCGTACGGCTTACAGATATTCCATTTCCGTTACGCCGACGCTGCCGTCCGGATCAAGCCTGTCCATTTCGTCAAGCGGGCTGATAGAAGGCGAAATAACGGAGCTTGGAACCCATTCCGTGACAGTCACCGTCACCGACGCGGACAACCGGACAGACACGGAAGCGTTCGATGTAACCGCCCAGGGATCCGGCGACTTCAATGGCGACGGCCGGCGCGATGCAGCCGACGCAGAAATGCTCAGAAAGAAAAACGGCCTGAGGTCGTCGGATGCGGGGTACGACCGGAGGATGGACCTGAACGGCGACGGGATCATCAATTTCGCCGATCTCGTCATTCTGAGCGGATATATACAAAAGGACGCGTCGTCGCAGAGCGATAGTGAGTCGAATGATGAATCCGAATGATCGACTGGCCCGACGGGTTCAATCCTGGTGACAATTTCACAAGGATTCGATTCGCTCGCGGGAGCCATAACTCATCGCCAATGCCATTTGGATTCACGGCGGTGTTGGCCCGGATTCGAATGTCCGCAGCATTCACTACGTCACCCCAGCGGTGACACCGAAAGGGGAGGGTTCTATGTGGAACCGCATTATTTCATTCGCTTGTTCGGCGTCTGTTTTGATGGGTACGGCGTTCGCGGGAGAGATGACCACGGGCCTTGACGTCGGCGGAGGGCTCAACGCTTCTGCAAAACTGACGCTGGAGCGCGTGGACGATCGGACCGCCGAAAAGGGAACTCTAAAAGTGCGTGTCTCATTGTCTCAGGTCAGGAACGTCAAGGGATACGGCTTTCTGCTGCAATATGACCCTGCGAAATGTGAGTTTACAGAAGCAAGGGAACTGGGGGACAATTTGCTGAAATCCGATTCAGGCGGGAAGCCGGTATTCATGGCTTCCAACCTCTCGCCGGGCAAATTGGAAATTGGCGCGCTGAACGTCGACGGTAAGGGCGTAAGCGGCAAGGGCGGCCTGGTGGATCTCGTCTTCAGGTTGAGTGAAAAAACGTCGTCATCGGACTTTCGGATCTCGGAGAGCGTGCTTGTGCAACTCGACGGTGCAGTCGAGCCGTTTACGAACGTCGAGATTGGTGATTTGAGGCCGCTTCCGGATGCTTACGGTCTGGACCGGAACGCGCCGAATCCGTTCAATCCGTCCACGGTCATAGGTTTTCAGCTTCCCGAGGCCGGAACGGTACGGTTGGTGATTTACAATCTGCTCGGCCAGCAAATACGTGAGCTTGTTAACGAGAAAATGGAGGCGGGTTACTTCACGACGACATGGGATGGCACGGACGAACTTGGGCGGCGCGTCGCCAGCGGCGTCTATCTCTATCGGATACAGGTGGGCGCCTTTTCGGCGGTACAGCGCATGTTGTTGTTGAAATAAGCTTGCCGACAAGCGTCACGTGCACGTGGAACGGAGGAAGATTAGCAGATCAGCGGCAGTGCATAGACCTTTGATTGAGAACCACGAAAGACCCCTCCCTGAACCGGAGGGGTCTTTCGCATGGGCGTCTGGAACTTTACTTCCTGAATTCTGAAAAAAGACACCCATTTTTTCTCTTGACAGAATCCGCAGCATGGTGTTATCATTGCTAATAGTATGTTTTAGTTGTGGAATTGCTTCACTGAGTGTGTATCGAAACGGTATCACGTGGGCCTTCTCTGTGGGAGGGGCACCGTCTTGCCGTATCTGTAATTTTCGGACCTCCTCCGGTATTTGCGGACGCTCGTTCCGGATGCCGCCGAACGGGCACACGAAGTACCGCTGGATGTGTTTGCGGGGGAGTCGGTGACAGGTTGAGCCAAAGTACTGCAAACGGACCGGGTTTCTCGAGAACGTCGGCGGCGATCGCGCGGCCCGATCCATCACAAGGAGGGCAGTCTATGGGCACATGGAGGTTTACGGCTGTTGCCGGGCTTCTGGTGGCGCTTCTCGCCCCGGATTCCGGCGCGCGGGAGTTCGACCGGATCGGCGGGCGGTTGCTGTTGGGCTACAACCTGCCCGTGTTGGGGTTGCGGAACAACTGGTACACACAGGCCGTACGTTGGGGCGGCAGTATTGTCTACAACCGGAACGCCAACAACGCGCTCGAGTTCGAATATCACCGTTTGCATTACAAAGACGGTAAGATCGAAAGTCAGACGTTCACCTGGAACGAAGATTCGAAGGATTACGCAAGCCCCCGTTCGGATGCCAGTATGCGGATCAACAGTGTGCTGTGCAACGTGGTTTTCCGGCTCGGTGACAAATCGCGGCTTTTCAATAACCAGGCGACGTCACCCTACGTGGTCGCCGGCGGCGGTTTTCACAGCTACAGCAATCGAGTGAGCGGCCTGATCTATCCAGGGCAGAAAGGCATCCCTGTCGCGGGCTCCGATCAGAACAGACTGGATCCAAGCGTGGTTCTCGAACCGGTAGTGGAGAGCCGGTGGGCGCTGGGGGGTCATTTCGGGTTCGGCGTCGAGAGGTTCATGACCAACAACATTTCGCTGGATTTCCGGGCCCAGCACAATTTCCTGGTGGGGACGCTCGGTCCGCGGGAGGCCTGGGGCATCGAGGGCGTGATGCCGCTGTTGCAGATGCTTGATCTGGAGGTGGCCGTCAAATTCTACGAATCGGGAAGAAAGTAGCCGCCTCGCGTGCCCGGGATTGGGAGGAGGCATTTTCCAAATCGGGCGCGAAAGGCTGAAGATAACCAGGCAGACAATAACAACGGAGGTTCGGCAATGAAGAAGTGCGTTTTGTTTCTCGGAGTTCTTTCCCTCTGCGCGGCACTGGCGTTGAGCGGTAGCGCCTGGGCCGGCACGACCGGAAAGATTGTTGGAAAGGTTCTGGACAATCAGGGCGAGGCGTTGCCAGGGGCCAACGTGGTCGTCGAGGGCCTCAACATCGGATCCACAGCCGATGCGGAGGGGTTCTACGTGATTCTCCGCGCCGATCCGGGGCTGTATACGCTCAAGGCGTCCCTGATCGGTTATCAGGCCGAATCACAGACGGACGTGCGTGTGCAGGCCGACGTAACCACGGAGGTCGATTTTACGCTGCAGGAAGCGACGCTCGAACTCGGGGACATGGTGGTAAAGGCGGAACGTCCTCCGGTTGAAGTCGACAAGACCTTCAGCAAGTACATCGTAGGCGCCGATGAGATCGAGCAGCTTCCCATCGTGCGTACCACCAGCGAGTTGATCACGCTCCAGCCGGGCGTACACCTCGACGGGTCCGACCGCATGCGGGGAAGCAACCGGCCCGGAGAATGGCGGAGCCGCACCGGCGGAGACGTCGCCTATTACGTGGACGGCGTGAAGATCGTGAACAGCGACGGCGCCGGCTCCCACAACTGGAAGGCCATCAACCGCTCGACCGTCCAGGAGATTTCCGTGGTGACGGGCGGTATGAACGCCGAATACGGCAATGCCCAGGCCGGCGTCATCAGCATTATAACGAAAGATGGCAGCCAGAACTTCCACGGGTGGGCGGAGTACAGGCGGACCCCCCCTGGGCAGAAGCATTGGGGCGCAAACGCCTACGAAAGCCCGTCGCATCTCGACAAAATGAAATGGGGCGAAGGCGAGTGGCAGAACGAGCGGGATCCGGAAACGGGCCGGCTCGTCCACCAGCGCTCGGACTACGATGAAATCACCGGCCACGAGGTGGAAGGAAATGTCTCGGGGCCGCTCTCGAAGAGCGCTTCGTTCATCGTTTCCGGAAAGACGGCAAGGCTGGCGCCGATCTATCCCTCGGGCACGGAGCGTGGTTATTATGACGACATCGGGCGGTTTGTCCCTTCGTTGAACAACTACCAGGGATCGTACAGCGTTACCGTCCGCGCATCCGAAAACGTAAAGATGAAGGTCGGCGGTCTGTTCGAGTACAACAAGAAGTTTATCGGTACCGACCGGGATTCCTACAGGAACGAACGGTCCGCGGGCACTTCGAGCGGCGTCATCCGCGGCTTGGGCAAGAACATATTTCTGCCGGTTGACTGGAGCGCGGCGGGCAAGATGAGCACGAACCACAATATGCAATACCTGGCCATCACCCACTCTCTCTCGCCCAGGACGTTCTACGACCTGCGGATATCGCGATATTCAACCGTCGACGACACCAGCGATATCGCGGCGAGAACGTCGGACGTGCGTACGGATGCGGACGGATGGTTCGCCGTGGACCGGGAGGTCCGCCATTACCAGGTTGCGGACCGGAAGCGGTACCAGGTCAAGCTGGATCTGGCCAGCCAGATCACGAAGGGGCATTTCGTGAAGGCCGGTTTCGAATTCATCAAGTACAGCATGTTTCTCACCCGCTACACCGGAGAAAGCGCGCAGGCCAGGCGGCTGGAATTCGCGGGCGCGCAGGGCGTGATCGGAGACCCTGTCAAGCCCCAGCACCTTGCCATTTACGCGCAGGACAAGATGGAGTTCGAAGGCATGGTCATCAATGCCGGATTGCGCCTGGACCTGTTCGATCCGGTATCCAATTTTCCGGCGTCGGGCGCTTACGCGTTCTCGCCCATGTACAACTCGCCGCTGCGGTTCCAGAATGCGCCGCACCGCGAACCGGTAGTGTTCAAGAACCTGAGCCCGCGAGTGGGGGTGTCGCATCCGATCACGGCGCGGTCGTCCATGCACTATTTCGCGGGTTTGTTCCTGGCCTATCCGGACATCTATTATCTGTTCAACGGGGACTGGCGCACATCGGGTCCCGATCAGGACTGGAACGGGAACGGCGCCATCGATCCGGGTGAGCGCTACAACGCCATGCGCCCCTCTTATCCCATTCGCAGCGGGCAGGGCACCACCGAAATTCGACCGGAAAAGACCGTTTCGATGGAGGTGGGGGCCGACTGGAACTTCGTGCAGGACTACACCGGCGCGATCGCGCTGTATTACAAGAGCGCAAAGGACCAGTACCACTACCATTCCGACGTGCGTTTTTACGCGCCGCACAGGCCCGGCTGGGTGCATCCGTACGCCCGGATCCTGCACAACAACGGGTTCGAAGAGCAGCGAGGCCTGGAACTCTCCGTTCGGAAGCCCCTCAGCCACAACTTCGCCATCAACGTGGCCTACAACATGACGTGGGCGCAGGCCGGATGGGGCAACTTCGACGCCTGGTTCAACTTCCTGTATCCCGATTCCCTCTATATCGCCAGCGGGCGGTATTGGTACGAATACCGGGTGGAGAACGGCGTTGAGGTGCCCGTGCCTCTCACGGTCGAGCAGATCCGGGAGATCGGCGCCACCGCCAACCGAGTAATCCGGAATAACGCGAAACGAGACGGCAATCCCGGAGGCAGAGGATACGAGCAGACCCGGATGACGGCACGGGAATACGGGCTCATCGGTCTGGACGACTTCGAGCTGGACCACATCCACGTGTGGGCGAGGGGTTATCAGACCGGCCTGAACGCCGACGGGGGCAACATCCGCAACCAGGGCAGCGTGCAGTTCCTCTATCTCACGCCGGGGGACTACGGTCCCGATTTCAAGGTGTTCGGGAGCAAGTTCCTGGCCAACTGGCGGGTCAACGTGCTCTGGCGCATGCAGAACACGGGTTCGTTCTGGTACACGCCGCCGAATTCCGGCCGCGAACGGAGGCTGCGTCCCATCCGCACCTGGACCGACTTCGCCGTTGAGAAACGCTTTCCGTTCGGCCATGGCCGCGGCGACGTCAGCCTCTTCCTGGAAGTGCGGAACCTGTTCAACCAGAAGGACGACAGTTCATTCAATACCACCGACTGGACCAACTGGGGGCTGCTCACGGCCCGCCCGGACAACTCCGAATTCCTCCAGTACGGGGACACGGGCGACCGGAGCTTCTACAGCCATCCCCGTCGCACGGAAATGGGTCTGAGAATGCAGTTCTGATCCATTCCGGAATTCAGTCTTCGAATGGGCGGGGAACCCGGAGGGTTGCCCGGGTTCCCGCCGCCACGCGATTCTTTCATTAGACAATCTATACACATACACGCTAAGGAGGATATGATGCGTTCGAACTGTATGAACACCGTCCTGAAAGGGTGCGGTGGTTGGGCGTTCGCAGCAGTCCTGGCGATATGCTGGTCCGGGAAGGTCTGGGGCCAGGCGAATCACCCGGGATCCGCCGGCAGGGCAGCCCTGGAACGCGGGATGCTGTACACGTCCGTGACCACGCTGGGCACGCAGGGAGGCTCCATCGGCGCTGCGCTCTCCCGGGCTTCCAGCATGGTGTACCCGGCCACGGTGGGCGGGGACATCATCACGGGCCAGGGCTGGGCGAGCCAGTTGCCCTTCTTCCGCGTCGACTGCAACAGCGAAGGGCGGATCGAGAGTACGTCGCACGGGGAAGGCATCGGCCTGGCGTTGCGGCTTCCGTCCAGTTTCCGGGGCTCGAGAGCCTATGATAATTTCTCCAAGAACGGGTACTACGTGGTACTGACCGGCCCACGGTCGGACATGCTCGACGAGATTGTGCCGATGGTGGGGGACCCGTCCATGGACGAGGAATTGCAGTACCTGGGGGGGGAGGTCAGGGCGCAGCCGTCCTCCGCGGAGAATCCGGGCTTCGAATGGCGCAAAGGCGCGCCGTGGTATTACGCGCCCACCTGGAGCGAGAACCTCGCGCAGATTCTGGAGAATGCGCCGCTGAACAGGTCCCCCGTGAGGATCAGCAACTGGTCGTGGGGGGAATACGCGACTCCAGGGCCTCCGGGCGCGCCGTCATCCCGTTCCGACGAGTGGCCCGAAGAGATCATCGTGACCAAGTGGACCACGCTTGCCGGCATTACCTTTACGCGGCGCACGATGGCCTGGAGCTATCCGGCGTGGGATGACTTCATCATTACCGAGATTGAGATTGAAAACACGGGCGACAGCGACGGAGACGGCGAGAGGGATCTGCCCGTGGCAAGGCTGGACGACGTTTTCGTTCCCATCATCGGCGCCTGGATGATCTCGGACTCGGGACTGTCCCACTACAACCGGTCGGACAGTTGGCACTGGTACAACGTGGGCGGTCTCGACGACTGGATCGTCTATACCGAAAATGCCGGTTATTCCGGCCCGGCCAAGGGGCTGAAGATGATCGTTGACTGGGACGGCGACAGTCCGGAGTTCCCATGGGACGATACCGGCGATCCCGTCAACAAGCTGATTATTTCGCCCTCCTGCGATACGGGCCGCAAGGACGGCGAATTCACGTCCTACCAGTATATGGGCTTCGGTCCGCTGGCCTATGAGGACGGCGGAGACTGGGGGTTCAATACCCGGGACGCCGGCAAGTATATCCAGCCCCAGGGCGAGCAGCCCCACGCCGTGCGCTTCTGGCGGATCGAAAGCACCACGGTGTCCGAAGACCCGCGGCCCGGCGCGCACGACCGGGAAACCATGTTCAATATGATCGCGCAATCGGGCTTTCAGGCCAATCCCGGCGAGATCGGCGTGTTTTACAGCGCCCAGACCTTCGGGCCGTATTCGCTTGGCCCTGGCGATAAGGCCAAGCTGGTGGTGGCCTGGGTTGGCGGATCCGGCGCCGGAGAGAGCGACCTCTACACCTGGACGCGGTCGCACCTGTATGACTTCGACGGCCTGAAGAAGGGCGAGGAATGGATGGTCGAGTTTTTCAAGCGCGCGAAGTGGGCTTATGATAATGAATACGACGTGCCCGATTCGCCGCCGGACGTGTACGTAGACGTTTCAAACAGCCCGGACGCGCAGAATCTGCTCACGTGGAACTCCGCGGACGGCGCGATGAATCCGGACTATGTGGGCGCCGAAGCGCAGGACGTGGCAGGCTACCGCATCTACCGCTCCGAGTGGAACCCGGACGGGCCCTGGACACGGATCGGCGAGGTTCCGGCCGGGACCCATACGTACACGGACGTAGAGTCGGTCGCGGGCTTCAACTACTGGTACTCGGTGAGGCCGTTCGCCAACGGCCACGAAGACTGGGTGGGCCGCGTTGGAACCATGGCCACCCTGCCCGCCCTCGTGCAGGCGCAGGTAAAGGCCGGCCTCGAAGGCGGCCAGTGGGCGCGGTCACAGCGCAAGCCGCCGTTTTTCAGCCCGAAGCAGCCCGCCGTTGGCGAAACCGAGGCGTTGGGCCGGGAGGTGTTCGTGGTGCCCAATCCGTTCCGCGTTGGCGATGCCAATCTGCAGTATCCGGGCAAACCGCAGATCCGGTTCGTGAATGTGCCGAGCAAGGCCTGGATCTACGTGTTCAACAGCGCAGGCGACATGGTCGGAAAGATCCTGCACGACGACCGCACGGATGCGCCTGACGATCCAAACGTCTGGTTGGGCGAAGCCCAGTGGGACCAGCTGGCGATGTCGCTGGGCACCGGGTCAATTTCCGCGGGCGTCTACTTCTTCGTGGTGGAATCTCTCGTATCCGAAAGTATGGGGAAAAAGCGGATAGGAAAGTTCATGGTCATCCGATAGCCGGCGTGAGGCAATCCCGGGAAGGAGCGATAAGCTTATGAAGCGGATACTTTGCATGACACTGATGACCGTTCTCGCGGCCGGCGCATTCGGGAACTCGCCCGCGGAAGCACGGGACGTGCCCGAAATCC
This sequence comes from uncultured bacterium, assembly GCA_964551635.1. GTDB lineage: Bacteria > Latescibacterota > UBA2968 > UBA2968 > JAAXHE01. The sequence goes on from CAZKDZ010000165.1 coordinate 10,873, forward strand.
TGAAGTCCGAGGATTTCCGGAAACTGGGACTGGCGTCGTTTCCGTGGATGAAAGTGACCCAGTCCCCGCGCGCCGCGGCCATGGGAGACGCGTTTACGGCCATTTCGAACGATATCAACGCGATCTTTTCAAACCCCGCCGGTCTGGTTCACCTGAAGCGATTCGGGTACCAGCTATCCCACACCCGGTGGCTGGTCGACACCGGATTCTACAGCGGCGCCTTTGCATACAGGACGGGCTGGGGCGTTCTGGGCGCGAGCGTGCTGAATTACGACGTGGGCGATATGCCGGTGCGGACCATATTCAACCCCGAGGGCACGGGGGAGATGATCAAGGGAGGCGGAACTTCCGTCGGCTTGGCCTATGCGTTTCAAGCAACCGACAAGCTGGGCCTGGGTGTCCGGGTGGTGTATATCTCCGAGACCCTGCACGTCGACAACATGACCTCTCTCGTTCTGGACGCCGGCACCCACTTCTACACGGGTTTCCGGAGTTCACGTATCGCCCTGGCCATGCGGAATTTCGGGCCGGATACCAAGGTGCTGGCGGAAGACCAGAAATTCCTGATGCCGATGAATTTCGATATCGGTGTGGCCATGGAGCTCTTCGGCCAGGCGGACGAGCCGAATTACCTGACCGTCTCGTTCGCCAGTTCCTATCAGGTCGACTACGAACAGCGATGGCAGATCGGCAGCGAGCTGTGGCTTTCGGGTGCGGTGGCCCTGCGCGCCGGGTACAAGTTCAACCACGACCTGGAGACTTACAGCTTCGGCGCGGGATTCAAGGGTAACTTTGGCGACCGGACGGTGCTGGTTGACGTCGCCTATACCAACGTCGGCGAGTTGCTGGATGCACCCATTCGGTTCAGCATTGGCGGCGCGTTTTAGTTTCCGAACCCTGGGCGGTCCCATCCCGGGCCGCTCATTGTAAACAGCGCTAACGGCGGCGCAATGTGTTTCCGGCCGGGTCGGCGGGAAGGGGCATTGGCCGCCGTTTTATTATCGGTGCCCGGATCGGTAGCGAGAGAAGCAGGGCGGGCACAAAGGGATAAACCCGGCATTTGCCTTTGACCCGGTGTAAGGTGGTCCATGCGTGCCATCGGCTCTTTCTGCCTTTGTCTGGTTTGGTGGGGCGTTCTGGCTTGCGGCGGTGCAAGTGAGCCGCCCACCGGCGCCGTGGAGGAAATCGATCCGAGCAAGGATCGGCCGCTTCCGGTAGGTCTGGTGAGGCTATTCCGTGGCGTCGAGATGGTTCGGGTACCCGCCGGCCATTTCACCATGGGCATGGAGAGAGGGCCGGCGGACCAGCAGCCGGCGCGCCAGGTGTATCTGAGTGCATTCTATATAGACCGGTATGAAGTGACCAATGCCCTGTATTTCCAATTCTGGGCGGCGCCCGATGGCGGCGACCGGCAGAGGCATACTCCGGCAAGCCACGGATCCAGGGACGGTATCGGAGACTGGCCGGCACGGGCGGAAACCAGGCCCAATTATCCCGCCGTTGGAATCAACTGGTTCGACGCGGCCGCATACTGCGCCTGGCGCGGGGCCAGGTTGCCGACTGAAGCGGAGTGGGAGAAGACAGCGCGCGGAGACGAAGCTAGGGAGCCCTACCCCTGGAACAAGGGGTTGAACGGTTCCCGGGCAAATTTCAGGGACGGCGAAGACGGGTACGACAATACCCTGGCGCCGGTGGGAAACTACCCGGAGGGTGTCAGCTTCTACGGAGCAATGGACCTGGTGGGAAACGTCTGGGAGTGGTGCGCGGACTTCTACGATGCCGAATATTACAAAGTAAGTGCAACGATCGGACCCAAGGGACCGGAGCAGGGCGAATATCGCATACTTCGGGGCGGGTCCTGGCGGACGGCCGCGGGACAGGATCCGAACAAACTCAGCATCACCTATCGCAGTTGGTCCGATCCCGCAGGAGCCACGGACGGATGGGGCGTCCGCTGCGCACGGGACGTAAACTGAGCATGCGCGGGCGGTGGCGCGTCGGCTGGTACGGCCTCCTGGTGTGCGCCGGGTGCAGCGGAGAGTCCATCCTCGATGAACTTCCCGAGGGGGTCTTCCTGGACCGCACCCCGGCGGGTACCGTGGACACGATGCTGATTGTAAACGCTGGCGATTTCCTGATGGGCACGAATCAGGGTTTCGACCCGGAAAAACCTGCGCACGTCGTCTATCTTTCCTCCTATTATATAGACAAATACGAGGTGACCAACGCCCAGTTTCGGGCGTATGCGCGTGCGACGGGAGAATCGTTGCCGTCTGAGTCCGGAAACCCGTTATTTTCAAAGGACCGTCAACCGGTGGTGGGGGTGACGTGGCCGGAGGCGGATGCCTACTGCAGGTGGCGGGGCGGACGCCTGCCCACGGAGGCGCAGTGGGAAAAGGCCGCTCGTGGAACGGACGGACGGACCTTCCCCTGGGGTGAGGCAACGCCCGGCGCCGACTACGCGATCATGGACCTGGGCGGCAGATGCGGCCGCACGAACTGGGCGAATCCTTCCGCCGGTCCGGTGCCGGGAGAGTTCTGTCATACCCTGCCGGTGGGTTCCAGACCCAGGGGCGCGAGCCCCTACGGGTTGATGGACATGGCGGGCAACGCGTGGGAGTGGTGCAACGACTGGTACGACGACACGTACTATGGTCGCAGTCCCCGGGAAGATCCATCCGGCCCTGCGGCCGGGACGTTTCGCGTTGTCAGAGGCAGTTCATGGCACCATCTTCCCCATTACCTGAAAACGTCCGCCCGGTTCAGATTCTATCCCGACCAGAAGGGCAATTTCATCGGATTTCGCTGTGTTCGGGACGTCCGTCAATAGTTCGTGCGCCCGCAGGGTGCGCAGCGCGGTAGGGCGGGGAGTGCTGGTGCTCAGCATTTCTTCCGCACTGCCTGTCGCCGCGAGCGCCGAAGGGTTCGCGCTTGAGGACAGCGTCGCTGCCAGGTTGAACGACGCGATCGGACTGACGTCAGAAGCGACTGCTGGATTCGGGATGGGGGCGACTCGAGACGCATATCCGCCATTTGCCGAAGCCGCCAGACTCGTGGCTGACAGCAGGGGCCAGAGCGAGGGGAAATGGAACCTGACCCGCCCCGCGGTCGCTTTCGCGGTCGCCCGGCTGCGCGAGGCCCTGGCGGACGCTCCTGAATTCGCAGCGGCTCACTACCTGCTGGGCCTGATGGAAGCACGGCAGCGAAGGTACGGGAACGCGCTGGCGGCATACCGGCGGGCAGCCCTGGCGGGGCCTCCCTTTTCCAAAGATCCCATGAAGGTGCTGTTCCTCGGGGTAGTTGCCCGCTGCCAGGCCGCCGCGCAGCAGGTTGCGAAGGGCACCCAGTTTCTGGACAGGGGAAAGCTCAAGGAGGCTGGGGCGGCGTATGCAGAGGCCGTTGGGCTGATGTCGGACTACGCCGAGGCGCAGGCGAACCTGGGTCTCGTCCGCTTGCTCAGCGGAAACCTCGACGATGCGGTTTCGCGGCAGCTGGAGGCCATCCGTCTGGATCCTGACCTCGCCGAGGCGCATTACAATCTGGCCAATGCATATTCCCGGCAGGGAAGGTACGAGGAGGCGGTGACCTCGTACGAGGAGGCCGTCCGGCTGAAACCGGACAGCGCGCCGCCCGATTCGGTCGTGTCGGTTGTCGACGCGAATCAGGGGGCATATACCCGATCGGTCGCCGGCTTCCAGCATGCCATGCGTTACGCGGGCCTTGCCAACGCGCATTTCAAACTCGGAGACACGGCTGCGGCGATTGAGGCCTACCGGCACGCGGTTCGCCTTTCCCCGGACTTCGCCGACGGACACTACAATCTGGGCGTCATTCACGAACGGGAGGGCAACGCGGAGGGCGCTATCGTCCATTGGCGGGCATATCTGGAGCTTGCCCGCAACGATCCGGCACAGAAGGCGTGGGTCGAGGACGCCATGGCAAGGCTGACTCGGCTGGAGAACTCGCGAAAAAAGTGATACGCTTAGGTGTTATATGGACATTTCTCGTGTTTCTCACGAGTCTGGCGGAGGAATGCCCTGCGCAGGGTGTGACGTTCAGGGATGTGACTGTGGCGGCCGGGATCGGATTCATCCACGATAACGGCGGGTCCGGCAGGGAGTATATGCCGGAAACGATGGGGTCCGGGTGCGCGTTCAGGGACTTTGACGGCGATGGGGATGCGGATATTCTATTGATCAACGCCTCCCCGCTGCACGAAGGCGCATCAGAACGGCAATCCACGATGGCGCTCTACCGCAACGATGGAAACGGGCGCTTTTCGGACGTGACGGCCACGGCCGGGCTCAAGCAGCCGCTCTACGGAATGGGAAGCGCGGCTGCCGACTATGACAATGACGGTGACATCGACCTGTACGTGGCATGTCTGGGCGCCAACCGGCTTTACCGGAATCAGGGAAACGGAAGGTTCGAGGACGTCACGGCAGAGATGGGGGTGGGTGACTCCACGTGGAGCGTTTGCGCGGTATGGCTGGACTACGACCGGGATGGGGACCTTGACCTGTTCGTGGGAAACTACGTGCAATGGACCGCGGAACGGGACAACTGGCTGTCTGCGCGTTCCAACGCGCGATCCTACGCGCCGCAGTTGTACGACCCCGAGTACTCGCGGCTTTACCGCAACGACGGGAGACGGTTTGTGGACGTTACAGCCGAATCCGGAATCGGCCGGAAACCCGGAAAAGGCATGTCGGCGGTCGCGCTGGATTACAACGGGGACGGATGGCCGGATATTCTGATGTCGAACGACACCATGCCCGACTATCTCTACCGCAACAACGGGGACGGCACGTTTACCGAGGACGGCCTGATTCTGGGCATTGCGTACAGCCCCGCCGGCGAGGCGAAGTCAGGCATGGGAGTCGACGCGGGGGACGTCCGAAATGTTGGCAGGGAGGACGTGGCCGTCGGCAACTTTTCCTACGAGATGATTTCCCTGTTTCAGAACCAGGACGGGGCATACTTTACGGACCGGACACTGCCTTCCGGCGTAGGCCGCCCGAGTGCGCCGTTCGTCACGTTCGGGATCTTCTTCTTCGACTACGATCTGGACGGCCGTCAGGACCTCTTCGCGGCAAACGGACACGTGGACGGCCGGATCCGCCAGACCAGACCCCACCTGAGCTACGCCCAGCGACCGTTGCTATACAGGAACAAGGGCGGCGGCAGTTTCATGGAGGTTGGCGCGACAAGCGGTCTGGCCGATCCCCTGGTCGGGCGCGGCGCCGCGTACGCGGACTATGACGGCGACGGCGACCTGGACGTGCTGGTTGCGACAAACAACGGCCGCCCCGCGCTTTATCGAAACGAAGGAGGGAACCGGAACCGTTGCCTGAGGGTAAAACTGGTTGGAGGCAGTGCGCCAACAGACTCCGGATACCGCAATGCGGACGGAGAGGCGGCCTGGTCCAACCGGGACGGGATCGGCGCCAGGGTCCGGGTGCGTTCCGGGAAATTGGAGCAGATGCGTTCCGTCAGGGCGGGATCGAGCTATTGTTCGCAGAGTGAACAGATATTGACATTCGGCCTGACGGGCGCGAGGGCCGCCGATGAGGTTGAGGTGGTCTGGCCTTCCGGTCGAACGGAACGGATCAATAACGTTGCAGCCGGGCAAACGGTAACCGTTCGGGAGGGACGGGGAATTGTTGCCGGAACGCCGCTGACGAACATTTCGTCGGCGGACTGAGACAAGGGGAACATCATGGATACCGGACTTCGATTTCAGCCTGTCCACCTTCAGCAATTCTGCATTGTTTTTTTGGTGTTGGGATTGAGCGTACCTGCGCCAGCGGTTGCGCTCTCGATGCGGGATTCACTATTCGCCGTTGGCGAACGGCAGATGGACAGCCGCCGGTTCGGCGAGGCGCGGGATACCTTCCTGGGTCTTGCCGAGACCATTCCCGGAGACGCGCAAATACTGACCCGCCTGGGGCAGGCGCGTCTCAAGGTTGAGGACTTCAGGGGGGCACTGGAGTCATTTGAGGCGGCGCTCGACCTGGATAAGAAGAATGCCGCAGCGCACGCCGGCCTTGCGCTCACGTACGCCGAAATGCCCGCCAAGGGCATCAGCGCCCTCCACAATTTCAGGAGGTCCATCGGGGCGGCAAAAAAGGCCATTGAACTCGATCCCGAACAGGCCGACGCATACCGCGCGCTCGGGGAGGCGCACGAACGATTCAAGGAGGACCACGAAAAGGCGCTCGGATATTTCGACACGTACCTGGCGTTGGAGCCTGACGACCCGGACGGCCTCTACTACTTCGGCCTGGCATGTATTCAGGCGGAATCCTACGACCGGATCGCTCGCCATATCGTTCCATACGTGGAAGCCTCCGACGAGGAGCACCGCTTGTTGCCCATTGCTGCTCAGGGCCTCGTCCACGAGGAAGAATACGTAGAGGCGCTGGACTATTTTCAACGTTTTCTGGGCACCGTCGAGCCGCTGGAACGGGAGTTGTACGAAGACGTTGCGAACGCGGCTTCTGCGGAAGAACTCCGGGAGATTCAGGCGCTGACGGACTCGACGGCGCTTCAGGCCTACCTGGAGCAGTTCTGGCTGCGACGAGATCCCGACATGATGACCCGCGTCAACGAACGCATCATCGAGCACTATCGGAGAGTCTGGTATGCCCGCACCTTCTTTGCCGATAAGGTTTCGCCCTGGGACAAACGGGGTGAAGTCTATATCCGGTACGGGAAGCCGGACTACCGGTCCCGGTCCTACCAACGCGATCTCTCAATAACGCCCGACGTGGAAGCCGTCCGCATGCGTATGGCGGCCAGTCTGTACGGGGCCGAAGCTTCCTTTATGACGTTTACCGGACCTGTGTTTCCGATAAGGGCGTTTCGCCATCCCATTACCCAGCGCACCCAGGACGCACTCCACGGTTTCGGTTCCGCCGATCAGCGCGATGCCAGTTTTCTCGATGATGGCTTTACATCAAACACGGATGCCGCGGATGAAGAGGAGTTCCAGGAGCGCGACCTGGAAGGAACCCCGCTGACCGCGCCGCTCACGCGGAGCGACTACGACGATCAGGACGGGGCGCGATTCGAAGAATTCGGAAACCAGGCGGCGCGAAACAAGTTCGGCGACTACATACCTGTAACCATCCACACCGATATGGCCACGGTTCCCTGGGAAACCTGGATTTATACCCAGATCCAGGGGGGTATCGAGATTGTGTTTACGGATGAAAACAAGAGCGGTCAGTTCAATTTTGCCCCGATTCCGCCGGTTACGGGACTGAATAACCAGCTTGTAAACCTGACACGCCTGGTCGAATATGCACCGGAGATCATATATCAGAACGCCGCGCACGAGACCCCCGACTATTACCGGCCGGGCATCCAGGGACCCGCGTTGAACTTTTATTACGACCTGGCCAACTTCCAGGGTTCCGACGGGCGGACAAACGTGGAAGTCTACTACGGCATTCCGCCCGAACAGGTGGAAATCGCCGAGCAGGCCGACTCGGCGCAGGTCAGCGTGCAGTGTGCCATGGCACTGGCCGACGCAGCCCACACGACAATCTACCGCGATACCCGGGAGTTCTACTACGAGGGACGGGCGGACTTCCAAAGGGCCAGGGGCGCATTCTTGCCGGAAATGCTCAAGACCGGGGTGCCGCCGGGCAAATATGAGCTCCAGGTGCAGATCAAGGACCTGGTTTCCGGGCATACGGGACTCTACAAGCAGGCTGTCGAAGTTCCCGACTATAATGTCGAAGAGCTCAGGATCAGCGATATCCTGCTGGCATCTGAAATCGACGACGCGGATACGGCGGGCAAGTTCAGTAAGGGCGATATCCGCGTTGTGCCGATGCCCACGAGGAATTACAGGAAGGCTCAGAAGGTGTACGCCTATTACGAGGTTTATAACCTGAAAAAGAACCGTTTCGGACAGACCGACTACGAGGTGAAATACGTGGTCCGGACGGTTGTGGGGCGATCGGAGGGGGTTGTTGGCGCCGTCGCTTCGCTATTCAAGCGCAGAAAGACGCAGATATCGGTCTCGTACGAACACGCGGGAACGGAAATCACCGAACAACAGTACTTTGAAATCGACCTGGACAGGGCCAGGCCGGGGGTACAGGTACTGGAGGTGAAGATCAAGGACAGGGTCAGCGGAAAAAGCGACACACGCGAAATCCAGTTTCGTTACGGAATCTGATTCAGAAGTTGTTTTAAAATTCCCGGTCAGTCCCGAGCGCGAGCGAAAACGTGTCGGTTATGAGGCGCGAAGGGCGTGCAGCGCCGACGGGCAAATTCGCCCATATTTGGCTATACGGGTGGATTCGCCCAACGCAGACCGACGCTTTTGCAGCCGCGCGAAGACCGCTGGGGGTTTTAAGACAGCTTCTCAGGGCCGGCGCGGCAAATCGGGCGATACCCTCGAAATGAGAGTTGCAAACAGGGCGCAGTACGCTGCGCCCTGCGTGTATCTGCGAATCCGTTCATCCCTGCAGGAACCGATTTGGGGACGGTGTGGTTGGCGTTCCCGGGAGCGAGGGCAGGAACCCCTCGCACCGGTTACAGGTGGATCAATTCGTGATAGCGGTCGGAAAAGACGATTTTGGACAGGCGTGATCATGGAGGAAACTGGGAATGTCGGAAATTCGTGCGGGACTGATCGGATGCGGCGCGATCGGCGGCGTGCACACCGAAGCGGTGGCGGGGCTGGACGGCATACGCATGGCGGCGTTCTGCGACGTGGTTGAAGAGAAGGCGCGCGCCCTTCGTACTCGCTACGGAGGGGATTATGCCACCTCCGATGCCGCACGGGTCTTTGCGGATGAATCGCTGGACACGGTCTATATCTGCACTCACCACGACACCCACGCCGATTACTGTATCCGGGCGGCGGAAGCGGGAAAGAACGTATTGGTGGAAAAGCCGCTCGCTCTGACCGTTGAAGACTGCCGGAAGATCGGCGATGCAGTCGAGCGCGAGGGGATTCGGCTGTTTACGGCCTTCAAGATGCGGTACTATCCAATGGTACAGAAAGCCCGCGAACTGATCCCCGATCCGTTGATGGTGGTGATGCAGATGATGGACAACCGGTGGGGAGATACCTGGGCCAACGATCCCGTCCTGGGAGGTGGAAACGTCTATAGCCAGGGATGCCACTCTTGCGATCTCCTGAGATATGTGGCCGGTTCGGATCCGAAGGAAGTCTACGCCGCGGGCGGAAACTACTATCAGGCGAACGGCAGGCTGGACAATCTGACCGCCACGTTCCGGTTTGAAAACGGCGCGGCAGGCTGCTGGATCCAGGGAGATGCCAATCAGCCGGCGATGACAAGCAAGCTGTTCATGGAGATTTTTTCCGAAAACCGGTCCGCGCTGCTTACAGACCGGTTCTGCACGCTGACGTATACCGAGACCGGGAAGGAGCCGGTGGTCTACCGAGGCGAGGAGGGTGGATTCGTCGAGGAGAACCGGCTGTTTGTCGAGGCGCTGAGAACCGGCGCGCCCATGGCCGCGGACCACGTGGACGGGCTGATGGCCACGCTGATGATGATCCAGGCAGGGCGAAGCATCGAAAGCGGCAACCCGGAACGGATCGCGTCGCTGGCGAGGGCCTGAGGCGGCCGCGGGGACCACGGTTTTCTTACCAGTATCACTGACATAATCATGAGGTCATGCCATGAAGGAACACAGACATCCGCATCCGCACAAGGACCCGAGACAGCCCAGGAACGGGTCGAGCCCGCGAACCAACCCCCCTGTCTTCGCCTGGCTTCCTGTGGAATCCGCTGCGGGCTATCGCCTCCAGGTTGCCGGGGATTCGGGCTTTTCGAATGTTGTGTTGGACGAGGAGGACTTGCAGGAACCGGTATTTCTGCCTGAACGGGCGCTTGAACCCGGGAGGTATTACTGGCGGTGGTTTGCGGGGAAAGGCGAGACGTCGGAGGTTTTCTCGTTTGAGATCCAGCCGGAGGCCGCCGTGGTGGAGGTGCCGCCGGCCGGCGAATGGCTGAAGCGATTTCCGTCGGAACATCCACGGATCTACGTCCGGCCGGAAGAGGTGCCGGCGCTTAGATCCGACTTCGCGGGCGATGCAGCACTTGCCTGGGAGGGCTTGCGAAACAGCGCCGAAGCCGTGTTGGCCGAACCGCATGAGATTGAAGAACCCCCGTTTCTGCCCGACCGTGGCGAGAATTATCAGAAGTATCACGAGACGTGGGCGCCGATCATGTGGGAGTCCCGGCGCTTCGTCAAGGGCGCGGAAACCCTGGCGCTGGCGTACATGGTAAGCGCAGAGGACCGGTTCGCCCGCGCCGCCTGCCAACGGATGGCGTCCATATCGCGCTGGGATCCGGAGGGATCGAGTCACCTTGCCCATAACGATGAAGCTCACATGTCCGTCATCTGGAACGGCTCGAACGCGTGTGACTGGGTGTGGGACCGTTTTACGGACGAGGAACGCGATGCCGTCGTGGCGCAGTTCCGGCAGCGGGGACGGATTACGTTCGACTATATGCACAACAGGGGGTCGTACGGGGTGACGCGGTTCGACTCGCACGCCGGCCGCGAGATCGTGTTCCTGGCGCACATCGCGCTGGTGTTTCACGATCACATTCCCGAAGCGCAGTCGTGGCTGGAGTGGCTCAGGCCGGTGCTGTGCGGCATCTGGCCGATCTGGTCCGGCGACGACGGGGCATGGGCGGAAGGACCCTCTTACGGTCTGGCATATGTCACAATCATGAGCATGTTCGCCTCGGCGCTGAAGCGGGGTATCGGCGTGGATCTCTACCGCAGACCCTTCTGGAAGAACCACGCCCGGTGGCGCCAGTATTGTCTGCCGCCCTACGCGGAGTGGATGGGATTCGGCGACCATACGGAGCGATGGGCAGGCTCCTGGAGGTCCAATGCGGATCTGGTGGATCTGATCGGGCGCGAGACGGATACCAACGAGTTTGCGGGATACGTAAAAGCCTTCCGCGCCGAGGCGGAGCAGATGCAGACACCGGCGGAGCGGCGAAGCTCGGGCGTGATGTCGCAGCTCTTCCTGGCGCAACCGGAGAGTGCGCGTCCGAAGACCGGGGCGGAGGAACCGATATTTCGCGTGTTCCCGGCCGCCGGATGGGCCGCGGTCCGGACGGACCTGAACGATGCCGCGCGGGATGTTGCGCTGATCTTTCGCTCTTCTCCGCTTGGCGCCATCAGCCACTCCCACGCGAACAACAACGATTTCATCCTGCACGCCGGCGGCAAGGTGATGGCGATGCCCAGCGGCTATTACATCGGGTACGGTTCGGATCATCACACGCACTGGGTATGGCACACCAAGTCGCACAACTGCGTCACGCTTTCGGATGCCTCCCAGATCATGCGGTCGCACGACTCGCTCGGGAAAATCGAAAATGCTTTCGAGGACGTGCGGATCGTCTATTTTGCGGGCAACGCCGACGCCAGCTACAGCGATCGTGCGGAACGGTGCCGGCGGCACGTTTTCTTCCTGAAGGCACAGAGCTGTTTCGTGATGATCGACGAGTTCGTTGCGGTTCCGGGCATCGATTCCGCGCTGCAGTGGAATATCCACTCCTGGAACCGCTTTTCCGTAAACGAAGAGAGAAGGACCTTCCTGCTGGAGCGTGAAGGGAGCACTCTTGAAGGGCATTTCATGTACCACAACAACGCGTTTTTCTCCCTGAGCGAGGGGTGGGACCCCCCGCCGATGCCGACCGACAGGGACGATTCGCAGTGGGGCCAGCAGTACCACCTGCGGTTTACCGCCTCCGGCCTGGTCGCCAGGCGCAACCTGGGGGTCGTGCTGTGTCCGGGACACGCATCGCTGGATCGGCCCGGTGTACAGACCGAGCGGTCGGGCGAAACGGAAGTGGCGCGGATCGGGGACGACCTCGTGCTTGTCGGCGGCAGAGACGGCGTTGCATACGGCAGCCATCGCTCTGGCGGGCTTGCATTGCTGGTCGTTCAAGGCCGGGAGTATGAACTTGGGGATGAGGGCGTCGCAACGAGGAGATAAGCGTGAATAACGGACCGACGGGCCTGAAGGTGGATGTGTTGAAAGACATGTGCCTGGAAACGGCGCTGGTTGTCAACGGCAAGCCGGCGGCGAAGGTCGTCATCGGCGGGGATGGGACGCACGCACGGCAGGCAGCCAGAATCGTCGAGCGGGTCGAGGCGGCAACCGGGGCGCGGTTGGCGGTGGTCCGGGCAGCCGACGCGGCGCCGGGGGCGCTGCTGGAGGGGAACGTGGTGGCGCTGGGGAATATGGCCGACAACGCCTTCATCCGGTGGCTCTATTACCAGTGGTGGGCGGTGGAAGACCGCTGTTATCCCGGCAGGGGCGGGTACGCGCTGCGGACGCTGCACAACCCTCTGGGGAACGGGAACAACGTGGTGCTGCTGGGCGCCAGTGACGACGTCGGGCTGGATCGTGTCGCGTCGCGTTTCGCGGACCTTGTGCGCGATGGGACGACGTTCAGTGTGGGATGGTTGCTGGAGATCCGGCTGGGGGCCGAGTTCGACGCGTTCGGCCTTCCTCCTGAAGGGTGGCTGGACGAGCGGCGGGAGGACTTCATCGCGCGGGCGACGGCGCCACACGCTTCCGAGGCGGGCGCCGGATTCCAGCTGATTTCGGAGGCGGGCGCGTACGGCCTGATGTATCACCGGACCGGGCACGAGGCGTACGCATCCGCTGTTCTGGAAATCGCGAAGGCCCACCTGAGGATGGGCGAGTACGGGGTGATGGCGCACTTCCACGTCTGGTGGCTGGCGGCGGTGTGGGACCTGATCGAGGAGAGCCCGGTGTACTCCGATGAGGACCGGTTGAAGATCACGCAATACCTGCTGTGGATCATGGATTCCACGGAGGGTGCGTATACGCGGTTCTTCAGGGAGGGTGTGGGACACCGGATGGTCCGGCAGAACCACCAGACTCTGGTGGCGCTGGCGGCGTGGTTCGGAGGAAGGTATTTTTCGACCCACTACGGCATTGAAGAAGGAAAGGAGTGGATGGCCGCGTCTGCCGACGTGTTCAAGGGGCAGGCGACGTCGTTCAAGCCGATTGAGGATGCCAATGCCTATCAGTGGATGACGCTGGACCACATATTGACCTACACACTGGCCAGCGGAGATACCACCTATATCGACAATGGAAACTGCAGCCGGTCCCTGGACCAGGCGGTACTGTATTGCAACAACCGGGGAGCCCTGCCCGCGTTTGGGGATACGGGTGCGCCGATGGACGGATACCCCACGAATTTCTTGGCCAAGGCGGGTCATGTTCTTCAGGACGGGCGCGCGGTGTTTCTGCTGGGCAGACGGTTCGACAGGCCCGCGGACTATTTCCGGCCCCAGCCGCCGGGAGAGCGGTATGAAACCGTGAGCGATCCGTTGTTGGTGAGGAGTTTCGAGAAATATTTCGACGACGGACTTAAGCCACGTGTCCCGGACGAGTTGGCCGGAGTTCAGGTGCTCGAGGTCGCCGGCGGTTTCTATGATCTGGCTGAAGACCCGAAGGCGAGGCCGCGCGAAGTGAAGCCGCTGAACCTGCAAAGAGAAGAGGCGTTCGATACGGTCTGTTTCAGGGAGGGGTTCGGCCGGGACGACCAGTACCTGATGTTGCATGGGATCTACTACGGCAACCACAGCCACGAAGACGGAAATACGATCCCCGAGTTTTCGGCGAACGACCGGATTTTTCTGGTGGATGCTTCGTATACGGAAGGGCCGACGCTCAAGCACCATAACGGCGTGACGGCGGTGCGGGACGGGGAAGCGTGGGACGTTCCGGCGCTCTGCCGGCTGGAGGGTGTGGCGGACCTGGGTCGTCTGGGCATGAGCCGGACATCAGTGGCTGGCGATTGGGGCGCCCTGTGGGTCCGGAACGTCGTGTGGCGAAGGGGCCGATATTTCGTGGTTGTGGACGAGGTCGAAGCGACGAAGCCTGGCGACTTCGCAATCCAGTGTCATTGGCGCACATTGGGGACGCCGGCATTGAACGACGGCACGCTCGAGGCGGTTCAGCACGACCCCGAGACCGGGCGCGAAGACCGGTTCGTTCTGCAGAGCGCGGGTGGAGGCCGGTTGTCGCTGGAGCGGGACTGGGAGAATTTCGGTCACTGGTGGGACGCGTATCCCTATACGGATGACTATGTGAATATTCTCCGCGAGTCGGTCAGCCGGGAGATGGCGGCCGGAGACCGGCACACGTTTATCAACCTGTTCTATGCCTCCAACCGGAAGAAGCCCGTGGACGACCGGTTGCGCCGGGTGGGGGATTCCGCGGCGGTGGTCGAGGGGTCGCAGGGA
>CAZKDZ010000166.1:0-10563 GCA_964551635.1 uncultured bacterium
ATCGCGCGGAACAGTAAGAAACGCCGAACCGCGAGAGACGGGATAACGGCTCTACGGGATTCAGGATATACACGCCGGGGGAGTCTGCGAAGAGAACTGCAGGAGCGAATCCCAACATGAGCAGTGAGGAAGCCGAAGTGACGGTGGGGCGGACACTCCTGTCTGCCCGCATCGCTCAGAATGACATGTTTTGCCACAACATCGTCGAAACGCTGAGCCCCGACTTACGCCAAAACTGTCATCCTGAGGAGGCCCCCCAGGCCGACGAAGGATCTACTGCAGCGTGGGATCAACCCGGTGCGAATTGCACGTGGCGTCACCTGAGAGGCAGCACATTCCCCTCCTGCGCGGAACCATACAGGAAACCTTATTCGCCACACGTACGCCCGGCCCGCCGAATCAGGAAGCGGTAAATATACCGCATTCATCCGTCCGAGACAAAAAAAGAATCCCTGACAAGACGTGCGTTCGGTGCTGGCGAACCCTCCCCTGGCCCCTCCCCGGCGCGAGGAGGGGAGCGGCTGTGTCATTTGTAGTGAGGATGATACTGATTTGCGTAGCAGCAGGAATAATTGAATACACCGGCGAATTGGGGATTCCAGTTAGCGAGCTATTCCGAAGGGCGTTGTCTTTTGACTTTCTTTTGGATTCCGGTTGACAACGACAGTGTTGGGCCGTAGGATGCTAGTGAGTGTCGCATTTTGCGACATTTGGTGCGTCAAGCCACCGCTTGGCATCGACATCGTGGTCGACTCATGCCGGATGCTTCTGCTTAGGCCGACGGGATTCGTCGACCGGAATGAACCTCTATGAATCAGCCATTGCCACGTTCAGATCAACTGGACATTGCAACTCTGGGCGGTCTCTTCAGGCATACGACCAATTCGTACAAATATCTTTTTTTCATCTCGTTACTTTCTTTGATGAAGGACGAAAAGTTCGAGGTCGAAGATGGCATCCTTTTGGGTGATTTGGAAATTGAGATGCTGGCTATCGCGTGGTACCCCCACGTTTTTTTTAAATTGTCATTTGGAACACAGGACAAAATCGCTTCGGCGTTACGATCAGTTCCGCACATCGACGATGATCGAATCTTGCTGACGAGATCCGGGCGTGATGAATTGCGGAGACGCTTAGCCGACAGTGTTGAGGTTCTGGATTACCCATTGACGCGTTACGTTCCCCACAGGATATTGCGCCCTTTTTTTTCCGCTGAAACCAGAGGTATGCCAGATCAAAGGGTAAACCGTGAAGTTGTTAATCTGGCTGCCGAACTGTTCGAGTTGCGACGTCCGCTCTTCCGCTTCGACCATTCCGAAGAGTGCATCCTATTGCATCCGGGTTGGATTGCCTATTTGAAAGAACATCAGACGATTCTCGAGGGATGGGCGTTGTGGCATTGGGCGGACTATATGCAGCGGCGAAATCCCAGTATTCCCGCTGTAACGCGAAAATTGCTCCCGCCAGAAAAGAGAGCGCCTCTTGATTCACAGAAAAAATTCTGGAAGACCGTATTTGGTAAATCGGAAATCCGGTGTATTTACTCAGGAAGGACGCTGGATTCCGACTATGTACTGGATCACTTTCTACCGTGGAGATTTGTCGCGCACGATCAGCTGTGGAACCTTGTTCCCGTTGATTCCCGTGCGAACAGTTCCAAGAGCGACCGGATTCCATCAGAGATTTACATAGACAGCTTGGCTGAAACCCAGCGTGAAGGTCTATCCATCGTACGTGACAGCTCGAGCGAAGAGAAATGGAAGAAGGAGGTGGAGCCCTACATAACAGACCTGTACATGGCTCCCGAGGAAACGCTTGATAGTGTGAAATTGAAGTCTGCGTATCACAGAACTCTGAAACCCCTCATGTCAATTGCAGAACAGCAGGGGTTCCAGAGCGGGTGGACTTATGAGGCGCGGCGCTAAGTAGTGGGTATCGTTGGTGTGTGTCCGGTAAGGCACGGGCAGATATATATCAGGACTGGAAAAACAACACCCCGATACAGATATCTCCGGGGTTCTTTTTTTCGCAGCCTATTACGTGACCGGCCTACCGATCTGTTTACCGCCAGGTCAAAACGACGTACCAAGAAGGAGGTAGGGCACAGCGCCTTTTGGTTCGGTGAACCCGTATCCGGCGCCGGCGCGGAAGCGGAAGGGTATGTAGAGGATGCCGAAATCGTAGGTGAACTCGGCGCCGGCGGACAGGAGCGGATCGGGCGTTTTCTGAGGTGAATGATCCCGTCCCCAGGCGTTGCCCGCATCGGCGAAGAGCGTGAGAAAGGCACGGTCGAAGTGCAGAAGCGGCGTTCGGATGGCGCGGTTGACCAGCGCGGCGGGTAGACGTAGCTCCAGCGACGCGGCCCATGCCCTCCGCCCCGATCGCTGCGTACTCTCGTAGCCACGCACGGGAAACAGGCGTCGCGCCGCGCCGCCGGCCTTGAAGTTGCCCCGCCCGCTATCCGGTCCCCGCGCCGCCCCCGCGCTTGCCCTCAGCGCAATAACAGGAGCCGCGAATCCGCCTCCCGGCAGTTTCGCGTAGGCCCTGAAGTCGCCGGAGACGGCGTCCACGGATCTGTCGTCCAATGAATCGCCGGCCAGGTCGAATCGCCGCGTGATCCATCCGGAGAACGTCGCGCCCGTGGCGTTGCCCAATTGAAACGCGTGCGACCTGGCGGTGGTGGCCGAGAAACCCGCCGCAACTTCGCCCAGGGTGCTGTGAGCGCTGTCGTACTTCGACAGGTCCGCCGGCTGGAGATCAGAATCCAGCGCCTCCCGGTCCTCCCGCAACAGGCCGCCCGAAAGCGTGAAGGAAACCGTACTCCATACCCTGGGGCGTACCAGGTTCATCGACATGACTGCCCGGCGCGTTCGTTCCAGAATGAACACGGTGTCGGCCGGGGCGCCGTTCCGCTCCCCCACCCTCACGCGTTCCTCGTCCCAGTTCTGCGACGTCAATAAGCCCAGCGTGGGGTTGCCGAGGCCGGCGTACCAATACGTCAGATCGCCCGCGCCTCTTCCTCCCGAATGTCCTCCTGCCGGCAGAAAGACTCTGGCCCCGATGCTGTATGCGTGCCGGCCCACCAGGTCCACACCAGACGTAAAGGCCCCGGCGGATGTGCCAAGCACCTTCGTCCGGGGCGTCGTTTCGTTGCCGGCGCCGGAGAGGGTCAGCGTCGCGTATGGAAGCCAGTAACGGGGCCGGAGCGTGGAGGACGGCGAATAATCGCGCGCCTGACCCCCGGCACGTGCGTTCCGCTCATCCGCCGTGGACGCGATCTCTGCGGCTATCATCCCCGCCGCGGTGCGCGTCGATTCGGCCGAAAACCGAGGCGCGGGCGGCGCGGCATCCGGATTGAACGGCAGGCGTTCGATCTCCCAGCCGTCCACGTGATACCCCGAATAATAGAGCCATTGCCCTGACGGGTCCACGCTGGGCCAGGCCGCGCCGGTCCGGACATTGGTGAGCATGACCGGGGGCGCGGCCCGGCCGCTGTCGACCCGTGCCGCGAAGACATTGAGGATGCCGGTCCGGTCGGACGACCATACCAGCCACCGCCCGTCGGCGCTCCAGGCGGGGGCGAAGTCCAGCGCGCGATCATCGCTCACGCGGCTGGCGAGGCTGCCGTTCGCGTCGAGGATGACGACGTCGTGATTCCCGCCAACCCAGCGTGTCGCCGCGATCCACTTCCCGTTGGGCGACACGGCCGGAAACGCCCAGTGGACGCCGGCTTCCGGTTGAACCAGGATCTCAACTTCTCCGGTGCGGGTATTGACTCGAGCCAGGCCGCTGGCGCCCTCTCCTTCGGATACCGCGACCGCCCGTTCATCAGGGCCGGCCGAAGGCGCGGTCAGGCGGGCCCCGTTGGTCAACCGGTCCATCGCGCCGTCCAGGGTCACCCGGTAAATGTCGCTAAACAGCCGGTATCGCCCTGAGAACTCCAACTTTGGCACGAGGACGTCCCCACCGGGAGTGAACGCAAACCTGCCCCCGCGGACCCGCGCGAATGTAGATTCGCCGCCGCCGTCCAGACCGACCGAAATCAGGACGGGATCCGAACGGCCATCCGACCGACGGTAGACCAGTGCCGATCCATCGGGCGACACCTGCGGGTAGAGCGCATAGCGGGCGCCGTCGGTCAGCCTCTCGGGC
The DNA here is from genome assembly GCA_964551635.1 of uncultured bacterium. Taxonomy (GTDB): domain Bacteria; phylum Latescibacterota; class UBA2968; order UBA2968; genus JAAXHE01. Next base: position 4,153 of record CAZKDZ010000166.1, read on the forward strand.
TCAGAGACCGCGCCAAACCTGGAAAGGCGGGTGTCGAGACCCGATACTGAATCCCGCCACGCCTTTGCCCACTCGGCCCATTCGCTCGACAGGCTGGCGCCGAAGGCGTTCCTTCCCGCGGCGTCGAGACGATACGGTATCCACTGCCCCTCGACCGCCTCGACAAACACGGACATCCGGTCCCGGCCGTACTTGCGCATGAGGTGTTCGAAGAACATGGATCCGGAAACGTACGCGCGGAGCCCGCCGGGCCACTGCGGCGACCATCCTCCTGTCTGTCCGATGGACTCGAAGCGGCCCTCCAGGGCTGCCGTTCGAAGCACCATATTGTGGTAGGTTCCCAGGACGCGGCCCTCGCCGGTCAGCGCGGACTCGTACCAGGTGGCGATGCCCTCGATGACCCACAGGGGGGTTGCAATAGCCGGGAAGCCGAAAACAGGGACCGGTACCCGGCCGAACAGTCCCCGGACGCTGTACTGGCCGCGACGGTCGAGATGGAAGATATGCGTCAGTTCGTGGACGATCAGAAGTTCCATCCAGTCGTCGTGGTAGCCGAGCAGGAAGCTGTCGACAGGCGGGCGAGCGTACAGAACGATGCGGTTCGAGGGAAACGGGGTCGCGTAGCCGTTGGAGACGTCCGTGTGGTCGGTGATGAGGAGATCTATGGTACCCTGTGGTCCCGTTACGAACTGATCTGAAAGGGTTGCGTGCGCCCACTCCGCGCGACCGGCCGCCCGGCGTGCGAGGTCTTCCAGTCGTTCAGGGAAAGTGACGCGGAAATGTTCCGTATCGAAGGTGCGCCACGATTCGTTCGGGGGCACCCGCTGCGCCTGCGAGGGCGATGCGCAGAATGCGACGAGCCCGAATAGTGCCGGTACAAATAACCATGGAAATGAAATCTTCGTCATAGTGATTCATCTACGGTTGTAAATACGGCATCCCGTCACGGCTTCGATTTGCTCAGTGGCAGAATGACAGGTCCCGGACAAGGCGAACCCCGTTCAAAGGCTCAATCACCCCCCACCGGCGCGCCTGCGGGCTGGCGCCCTTGGCTTGCCGACTCCCCCTCAAGGTGGGAGTGATACGCGATGTCACCGCGGGCCCGAAGAGTAGAACGCGAACCCGCTGTTCAGGTTTTCCCTTTCCCCTGGGCATCCACTTCCTCTTCCTCCGGCCTGGCTTCGTGGAGCGCGCCGAAGCGGCGAAGACCGGGAACGCAGGACGCTGTACCGAGAACCACGAACAGGGTGCCGATCCCGCCGCTGACGACCGAGACGACCGGTCCGAACCAGTGGGCGACAAGGCCGGATTCCATACCGCCGAGTTCATTTGACGCCCCGATGAAGACGTAGTTCACGGCCAGCACGCGGCCCCGCATCCGGTTGGTCGTCAGCAGTTGAACGAGCGTGTGCCGGACCACCATGCTGACGTTGTCGAAGGCGCCGGTGAGGAACAGCATGGCCAGGGAGAGCCAGAAGGACTGAGAGAAACCGAAGACGATGGTGGCCGCGCCGAACCCCGCCACGGCGAAAAGGAGGTTTCGTCCCGCACGTCGCATCGGCGGCAGGTAGGCCAGGAGAATCGCCATGCAGAAGGCGCCGACGCCTGGAGCGGCACGAAGCCATCCGAAGCCCTGGGGTCCCACCCGGAGAATGTCCTCCGCATAGATGGGCAGCAGGTAGACGGCGCCGCCCAGCAGCACGGCGAACATATCCAGCGCCATCAGGGATAGGATCAGGCGGGTGCGCCAGACGTATCGGATGCCCGCCAGCAGGGTTGTCAGCGAAGCGGGTTCCACGCTTTCAGGTTCCGCACGGAAGTGCACCCGCGTGAGCAGAACCACAAAAACCAGGGTGCTCGCCGCACTGAGCCCATAGGCGGCGGGAACGCTGTACATGATGACAATGCCGCCAAGCGCCGGGCCGACCACCCAGGCCATCTGCATCAGGCTGGTGTTCCAGGTAACAGCGATTGGGAAGACGTCGCGCGGGACGAGCAGGGGAACCAGCGCGGTTCTGGCCGGTCGTCCCAGGCAGGTGGCCGTCGCATCCAGGGCAAGCAGCGCATACATCAGCAGGACCGGCCCCTCGCCTAGCGAGAGCGCCAGGAGTCCGAGCGACGTGAGGGTTGTGCCCAGCATGCTGAGCACAACAACCTTCCTGCGGTCGAATCTGTCCGCCAGGAATCCGGCCGGCAGGGCCAGGACGATTGTCGGCACGGCCTGGGCGAGACCAACCAGCCCAAGGGAAAGGGCCTGGCCGGTCCGCTGGTATATCTCCCATCCGATCGCGATGCTCTGGATCTGGTTTCCCACGATGGCGAAGAACCAGCCCAGGATGTATCGCCGGTAGTTCGCGATTCGGAATGCCGCGTAGGGATCGTGCTTCCTGGATTCGGGGATCGGCTATTCCTCCCGACCCGCGACGGCGTCCCGGATCTCCCGTACGCTTCCTTCCAGCCGGTCCAGCCTCTGATTTGCCGCCTCGACGTCTTTCTTGATCTTCGAGGCGATCGCAGTCTGCTCGTCGAGTTCCTCGGCCTGTATGGAGTCTTCTTCCTTGACCAGAATGCTCGTCAGCGTGGCGGTGAAGACACCCACCAGAACCATACCGGTGATCACCAGAAAAACCGTGAGGATTCTGCCGGAGGCGGTTTCGGGGTTGTGGATGTCGGCATACCCGCCCGTGACGAGCGTTGTAAAGCTCCACCAGAGGCTCTGCCAGAATCCCGTGCCCGACTCCATGTGCTCCAGAAACATAAAGACGACGGCGCCGAACACGAGCGACATGAGGCCATAGAGAAGGGACCTTTTGAGCAGACGGACGTCCAGCGTGGTGCTGAGGTGGTCCATGCCCCGCCAGAAGAACAGGCCGATGCGCATCAGCCGCAGCGCGCGCAAGATACGCACGGCACGCAGCAGACGCCCCAGACGCACGACGCCGAGGTCGCCGGAGGCCGCGATCACCTGCACGGGCGGAAGCGGAATGGACGTGATGAAGTCAATCCAGTTGTTCTTCCAATACCATTTTTTGGAAGCGGCAAGCTTGTGCTCGAAGACGAAGTTGGCCATGAAAATGGCGCAGCATACCACGTCGATGATCCAGAAGATCCAGAGCGTGCCCACCGAGAAATGCGGGTGTACTTCTACAACGGGGTTCTTGTATTTCGACCCGCTGTCTACAATGTCCACTCCCGTCAGTTTTCCTCCGGTGACGTGCCCGGAAACAAGCGCGCCGCCGCCGGCGTTGTCCACGACGTGGATGTTCACGCGTTCATACCCGGCGCCCGCTTTCGTGATAACGATCTTGCTGATCTTCCCGTTTTTCACTTCCGCCGTTGCAGCCGCGCCGTCGCCGTTCGCGCCAATGCCGAGCAGGTCCACGACAAGGATCGAGATCAGAAACAGAATGAGGAAGAAGATGACGATGTCCTTCAGATGGACGTTCCGGACGCCTCCGAGCTTGTCGGCCTGCCTGTCCATCAGATGTTTCTTCTGGAAGGCCTGGTCGATGACCCTGGCCTTGTCCTCCAGTGTCTGTTTTTCCTCGTTCAACGTCGAGATTCGCGAATCGGCCGCGTCCAGGTCCAGTTCGTATCGGCCGTGCTTCTTTGTCAGGGCGACGGTGTCCGCACGTTCGGCCAGGCGGCTGATCTTCTCCTCTTCCTCTGCCAATTGCTCGTCAATGCTCTCGATCTCCCTCGACACCACGTCCTTCATCATCCTGATACGGTCGAGAGAACACGATTCGATTCGCTTTAGATTTGCCATCGCTGCCCTTGCAAATTCAGGTTACGTCTGAAATGGAAGAATTACGTGCCGGATGAAGCTCTGCTTCTGGATTCACGGATGATTGCCAGGTGGTCGTTCCAATCAGGCTCCCGCGCGGGACCCTCCAACCCGTCGCACGCACGAAAGAATGCTTCGAGATCCGCCTGTGACTCGAATCTCAACGATCTCTGCTGTTCTTCAGGCCGGCGGTCGGCTGAAGCTTTACGCCTTGCGCTCATCGTATTGCCGCCTCATCGATATCCCTCGCGATAACCGTGCGTTATTTGCGAAGGCGAAAACAAGAGAGTCGCTTAATAGCGACAATGGCTGAATCCGCTAATAATGTAATAAAGAAGAACGAGCAAGAAAAGAACCGGCTTCAGATGTGAAAGCCAGTACAAGGTCGGACAACGTGGCTGGAAGAAGGTTGTGAAGGCTGCAACGTTCATTCGCCACGTTGTGCAAGGAACCGTGCCAGTGCGCCCGGCCGTCGCGCCACCGGCTTGAGGACCTGACCTGGTGCTTCGGATGGTACCAGAATCCCGCGCCGTCTAAGTTCATCCAGCCGCTCTTCAATCGACTGCTGCTTTTGACGCCTTTTTCTGCGGATATCATCCACGGGCATTCCTCCTGGTCCTGTCAAGCACATCTCGCAATGCGATCGAATCATGTAGCCATGGGTTCGGCAGCGTTCAGCGGGACCTGCCGACCTGCGCCCATGAGCCTTTACATCGCCTGATCGGCATGGGAGAACGTTGCGACTTTATCGCCGTCCAATCTTCTGCATCGTCATTCCTTCCGCCAGGGACCACCCGCCGTCCAATGTCCGTTGAACCCAGACCCACGCGCTAAGGCATCCCATGGTTCTTTGAAAAACGATACGAGGCACTCGCCCATTTCAATGCAATCTGATGGTATGTCCGGAATTTCGTTCCGGTCCAGATACGAACGCCATTGCTTGGAACGTTCCGCATCAGCGTAAAAGCTGGGCGTCAGGGCAACCGGCAGAGTCCGTGAGAACGTGGTACATCTTCGACCGAAGGTTGCGCGCATAGCTCTCACGAGTTGATCGCCCTCAAAGGCGAAGTGCTTTGTGAGTGCATAAAGATCGCAAAAATCCTTGTTGCGACTGTTCCCTTCACCCAGAACAACCATCGCGTGAAGCTTCTCGGCAATGACGGCTTCCCGCGGATAAACACGGATATAGGGCCTTGGATTGTTTAGCAAGGTTGGGTAATGCGCGTCGTGCGGAGGCGGCTCCACGGCGTCTCCAAAGCCGATATCGATCTGCATACGTATTTGCGCGTAATCCAAAGTCGCCTTTAGTCGTGCACGGATACTTTCGTACTCGCCGTGTTCGCGAATGGTATCGAACACAATGTCGTTGATCTCGAAGTCAACTCCATCGTCTTCCACCGCAGTCTGACAGATTTCCTGAATTGTAGATCTTACATCGCTTACTAAGGAGCTGCCGTAGCTGGTAAAGTCGAGGTCGCGGGTCGGGCGGTGGACTGCTTCGCTCCAATGGACAAGGAGCGTAGCACCCTTCAGTACGTAGCGCTCTCGATGCTGCGATTCACCAAGACGGTAGAGGAATCGCTCTGCAGCGTATCGCTCCAGCAGGAAAAGGAAATTTTCGCCGGTTTGGCGGCTCCGGTTCAGCAATCTTGCGCGTATGGATGCGCCGACATTGCGGGGCCTTTCGCGTGTCATACCAGAAGCGCCTCCAGGTAGCTCCGCATAACCGTCTGCGCGCGGCAGACTTCAGAGGCTCGAACAACCTCGTCCACTGTGACAGCACGCGATCGCAGCGCATCTCCAAGCGCCTCAAGCGCTATATCGAGTCCAATCTTGTTGCGATATCGGAAACAATCCACGACGGTTCGGGCTGGCGAAGTGATGTGAAACGGCACCCCAAGTACCGACTGACGGATTACGCCATAGGTTAGCATCGCGCCGGAGAAACGGACTACACGTACCCGGGCGGGCGCACGGGTGGGTTTTCGGGCCTTTCGATCCAGAGCGATCCAGATCTCGTGAGGCGACTGTGTACCGATTTCATGGAAGCGAAGCGCCGTCAGCAGGCACATGACCGCGTTTGGAATAGTCGCAGCTACCATCGCGATCGACTCTGATTCCGTATGTTCGACCTCGGATAGTCGATAGAGGCCGTTTCCAAGACTCTCGACGAGTCCTTCAGCGACAAGGCCCGTCAGTTTCCGATGTGATATCCCAAACTGTGCGAGGTCTCTCGGTCTAAAATAGGTACCCAGGCCGGCCCTCTGTAGTTGAGCAATATCCATGACGTTCAATCATCCGCAAATTGACATAAAATGTCGGCAGTTACAATTATTAGCCGACGTTCGTTGTCATTTGGACGCTCTTGGAGACATTCCGTTCAATGTATTCAGTATGTTTTTTTCGATCTTCCATTTAACAAGCCAGCATTGGGTCTTACAGTAAGCCCCCAACGCATAGTGCGGGAATATTTGTTCACGCTGCTTGCGTACGTTAAGGTACTGAAATCCCCCCACCGCATCAGCCGTCGTCGGCCCTTCGACACCTTTCGACAAGCTCAGGGCAGGGCTCAGGGAACGGGCTCGGCTTCTGCGACTCCCCCTCAAGGGGGGAGTGATTGAACC